>PEAF01000047.1 GCA_002753465.1 Candidatus Omnitrophota bacterium | reverse complement strand
TGTCGATCTTATTGATGATGATACGGAAAGGATATTCATGATGAATAAGCCAATTGATCATCAGGATATCCAGTTTGGTCGGCCCGGCCACAGCATCGCAAATGACATAGACCATGCGCAGATTTTCGCGGCTGTTCAAATATCCTTCGATCATGGGGCCTAGTTGCGACTTGTCAGACTTTGACCCTACGGCATACCCGTAACCGGGAAGATCGACCATCCAGCGGTACGGCTTGACCTCATAAACATTGATGGTCCTTGTCTTGCCCGGGACCTGAGACACCCACGCCAGGTTCGCTTTCTCGCAGAGCGCGTTGATGAGCGTGCTCTTGCCGGCATTCGACCGCCCGACAAAACACACCTCAGCATCACTCTCATCGACTTTCTCGGGATCTACTTCCGTCATTAAATGTCGGGTCGTACGTAACATTTGCACACCTTCTTCTCACAAGTTTTAAAAACATTCACCTTACAATAACATACATCTATTTGATCCATCACAATATAATCAGGGCAACTAAAATACACCCAAAGAATAAGACCCACCCGGCAGGTATCGTTGCGTGCGCAACGTTCATCTGAACCTGCGCCGCTGTATTTTCATAAATGGAGGCCATCGGCGTTTCGGTCGACTTTTTCAAATGATACCGCTCCATCAGATCCCGCTCAGGATATTCAGCGCCTTCTTGTTTGAACCAGTTGGCATAATGTGCATATCTAATAACATCTTCATCCTGCCGTGGGCCGATCTCCTGCAGCATGCCTTCACTGTTAGCACGGTCCGCCATAACAGCAATGATGGTCGCTGTAAAAGGCCAATTTGAAAAAAGAATATCGTTGGGGCCGCTTTTCTGACGGATGATCGCAACGATCTCATCCATCGAACGTGAGTATACACAATGCGCATTGGACCTTTCAACGGCCGGCTCAGCCCGCACCAGCTCTTGAAAGGATGCATTGACCGGTATGAACTGAGGCTGCATCTTCGGCAAAAGCACGATGGATGGCGCACAGACAACACCGGCGAATATTCCCATCAGAAGCCATTTGCCGCTTGGCTGCCGTTGAGAAAAAACGTGCCACAGATCATCCCAGCCCAGAGCTGCTAAAAGAATGATTGCGACCAACCCCTGCCCGCACATATACCGGTAAGGATACGAAAACGCAGCGATCAACAGCGTAACAGCCAAAGCAACAAAGAAAAGCGCAGGCCCCCGGTCCCGGCAAGCACGGCGGACCCCAAAGCCGGCCAAAACAAGGCTCAGTGCAAATTCAAACGTAAAGCGCTCATACACTGCCTGGGGATGATAAGAACCGACATGGGCTAAAAGATAGAGTAAAAACGGTAAGGCGAGAAAGATCGCGCCGCCGATCAATTTAAACACGGGCAATAACCGCGGCCGAACCAGAAATCCATAAAATAGAAGAGCCGCCAGGAAAATCCAGGGAACCTGCACGTGCGTATAAAATGCCATGCCCAGCATCATGATCGCCAACCGCAGCCTCCCCCGCTCCAAAGCCCAGAAGGACAGGAGGCCGAAAATAAACGCCAGGGTGAACGGAGCGAAGTTCGATGAACAAAGATAGAAAGAATAAATTGAGCTGCCCAGAACGATTGACAGGAACCCCACCCGCGCTCCAAATAAACTACGGCTGATGAACCAGATGACGGTGAGAAAAAGCGGGAAGATAACGATGTCGACCAGCCGCGCGATCGTGATCAGCGGTAAGCCTGTCTTGATCAACCCCAGCAGAAGAAAATGGAACAACGGCGGATAAAGATTGGGGCGGCCACCGGGTGCGTACTCCCAGAAAGCATGTGTCACAAACCCGCCGGCTTTATCAAACCCCTGCGCGACGGCCAGATGATAGTAAATGTCCAGGAAATTAGGCAATAACGGAGCACGTAATATCAACAGGGCCAGCAACACCCCGATCAAAAGCCACGCATAAAAGGTCCAGCGGTTATTCATAAGAAATGACGGGGTCAATTATTTGATGACACCAATGACAAAACCAGCCACGGAACTGCGCCCAACCAATATTTTACTTCTCCCGCCCCGAAGCTTTCTTAAGCAACTCCGTGAGCTTGGGATCAACTGTGATATTAAATCCTTCTGCACGATGGATATCAGCCCAAGCCTGATCATATTGCTTCAACATATAATCTGCGAGCGCCCGATTACTAAAATAAGATGGCACTTTAGGGTTTATCGCGATGGCCTTATTGTAATCAGACAAGGCCTCAGTGAATTTGCTTTGCCCGTAATAGATGCCAGCACGGTCATTATAAGCCTCTGATAAATAAGGATCCAAGCCAAGGGCCCTATTATACTCTGCCAATGCTTGAGCCGCATTGCCTTGTTTGGCGTAGATCTCACCACGATTACAGTATGCTTTGGCATAATAAGGAACCAGGGCAATGGCATGATCATAATCTGACAGTGCTTGAACAAATTCACCCCGTTTCTCGAATACAGCCCCCCTGTTATTATAAGCATCAAAACAGTCCGGCTTCAGTTCAATGGCTTTGCTGTAGTCGGCAATGGCCTTAGAAAGATTTCCCTGTTGCCTATACGCATTCCCTCGATTGTAATAAGCATCCGCATAATCAGGATCCAATTCAATGGCCTTGCTGTAATCAGCAATGGCTTCAATTAATTTGCCCGCATCAAGTAGGGCAGCCCCGCGATTGTTATGTGTCCTTGGCTTGTCTGGTGATTTTGAGATCGCATCATCCCATAACGTAAGTTCACTCTTCCAAACCTTATTCCTTTCATAGGTAAGGGCGCCATAAGACGCAAGGATCACTGTCAGGACGATGAACATTGCCCTGATCACATTACGTCCCCATAGATAATACAGACCACTGACCAAGAACAGGCTGTAAGCCACCATCGGCAAATAAAGCCGGTGTTCGAACATGACATCCCTGATGGGGAAGAAACTTGATTCAGGCAGCAAGGTCAGAAAAAACAAGAAAATAGAAAAAGAAACTAGCCTGTAACGTGCATACAACCGTTGGGCTGTAACTAGGATACTGAGAAGCAAAAGAAAACTGATGAGCGTCGAAGGCTCCTGGATCGAATTTGAAACAGCAATATCATGGTCCAAATTCTGATTCAACGGCAAAAACAATAATTTTATATAAGTAACAACGACCTTGAACTGGGTCAGCAAATAATGCATGGAAGATATGCCAGAAGGCCCGTCAGACATGACGCCGCGCGCCAATTGAACCTCAGCTGATTCAGTCAACTTCATCGTAACAGGGATGATCAGCATCATGCCTAAGAAGGGAGCAAGGAACTTCCACTTCAGACCGCTTTTCATCCTAAAGAAACTGAGCTCATAAAGCAAGATCGACAGCGGCAGTGTGATCGATATTTCTTTGGTGAACATGGCCACAATGGCAGCCAATATAGAACCGGCATAGCAGGATCCCCACAGTTTCAAAGATGATCCCCCGTCTTTCAAGAGCCTTGCTTTCACATACAAGCACAAACTCGCCACATAAAATAGCGTCGCCATGACCGCGGCGCGCTGGACAATATACGTGACGGCCTGGGTTTGAACAGGATGTAGCACAAAAACAAGTCCCACGAACAAAGCCACAAGATCGGCATGCCGAGTGATCCCGGTCCCTGCCCCGTTAACATGATCGTCCCTCATGACCGGGGTAACCAAAGTCAAACGTGTCAGCCACCAGACCAGCATGGCCGAGATCAAATGGATGCTCACATTGAAAATATGATAACCAACAACATCAAGGCCGCTGAAACGGTAGTTGAGCGCAATAGAAAGATAAAGAAAGAAGCGGCGGGGTAGGAAATCCCAAATAGCCCTTAGATTCGAGAAGTCACGTATAAATGAATTATTAATGATCGTATAAACATCATCAAAGTGGAACGCGCAATGCAAAGAATTGGAATAGACAACAGTACCCAAACCGCCGATGAGGATGATCGCCAGCAATTTAAGATAACGATCTTTCGACCCATCTGGAGAACTGACAAGAGATGCCAGGCCCGGCATCGTTTTCTCCTGGGAATGCCCCTTGCCCACCGCCACAGATTCAATGAACCGCCGGACCTTTCTCTCCTTCAGGCCTAAATGACGCGCGATCTCCGCTGGAGACTTCGTATCGATATTCTCCAGGATATATTTGATCTTATGTTGATCCATGAATGAATGGCCTTATCTCAGCGAGTTTCGTTGATCGACCTATACATACTGCAGGACCTGCTCCAAGTTTATTTTTTAATGTTAACAGATTCACCATGAAGTGAGAATATCAATTCCCCGAAACTATGCACAACGCAAAAAGGACCCCGCTCCATGCGGGGTCCTTATCTGATCCATGACACATTGCTATTGGCCGAGCTCAAGCTTTCAGCGAAGCCATATCGATCACGAAGCGGTATTTAACGTCGCTTTTAAGCATCCGTTCGTACGCCTGATTAATATCCTGGATCTTGATCACTTCGATATCCGAGGTGATGCCATGCTTGCCGCAGAAGTTAAGCATTTCCTGCGTTTCTGCAATGCCGCCGATGACCGAACCCGCTACCGCCTTGCGCCCCATGATCATGGAAACAGTATGCAGCGCCGGTTCCAGCGGGCCTAAATATCCGACGAGCACCAAGGTTCCGCTCAGCGCCAGGGTCGGCACATACGGGTTAACATCATGCTTATAAGGAACTGTATCGATGATCAAATCGAATTTGCGCTTAACCGAGGCCATCTGCTTTTCATCCGTGGATAAAACTACCTGATGAGCGCCCAGGCGGCGCGCGTCCTTCTCTTTGCCGGGTGACCGGGTGAACAGCGTAACATCAGCGCCGAGCGCTTTGGCGAGTTTAAGCGCCATATGCCCTAGCCCACCCAGGCCAATGACCGCGACCTTGCTCTTTTTCCCGACCTTCCAGTGACGCAGCGGCGACCAGGTCGTGATCCCGGCGCACAGTAAAGGTGCCGCCGCCTTAAGGTCCAAGCCTTTAGGGATCTTCACGACAAATTTATCCGACACCACGATCTTCTCGGAATAACCGCCGAACATGGGCATGCTGTCCTGACGGTCAACGGCGTTATACGTAAATGTCGGGAACGCTTCACAATACTGCTCAAGCCCTTCTTCACAGGCATCACAATGCTGGCAGGAATCAACCATGCAGCCGACGCCGACACTGTCGCCCTTCTTGAAACGCTTGACCTTAGGGCCGACGCTGATGACCCGGCCGATGATCTCATGCCCCGGCACCATCGGATAAGCGCTGTTACCCCAGTCATTGCGGGCCTGATGCAGGTCCGAATGGCATACGCCGCAATAAAGGATCTCAATGACCACATCGTCCTTACGCGGGTCCCGTCGGGTAAAACTGAACGGTGCCAAATTGTCTTTAGCTGATTTCGTAGCATAACCGGATACATTCATAACCATTGTCTTATCCTCCGTATTTAATGAGATCTATTGTACCGCTTTGCGAATGCCCTGCATGAGACGGAATTATTCACGGAATGCGCATGACACCACATGATCATTGGTCATGCCGATCGCCTGCATGTAGGCGTACATGATGGTCGATCCGACAAATCTGAAACCGCGTTTTTTAAGATCCCTGGAAATAGCATCGCTTACCTCCGTGCGCACCGGGTAATCTCCGGCTCCTCGAAATTTGGTATTCAGCGGTTTGCCGCCGACAAAGCCCCAGATGTATTTGTCAAATGAACCGAACTCCTTTTGCACCTCAAGGAAAGCCTGCGCATTCGTGATCGCGGATCCGATCTTTAACCGGTTCCTAACTATGCCAGGGTCACGCATCAATTCTTCAACGTCTTTGGCTTTAAAACGGGCCACGACCGCCGGATCAAAACCCTTAAACACGCTACGATAGTGGTCACGCTTCTTTAAAATGGTCTCCCAACTGAGGCCCGCCTGCGCGCCCTCAAGGGTCAGCATTTCAAAAAGACGATTGTCGTCATGGACAGGCCGCCCCCACTCATGATCGTGATAAGAAATATACAGATCATTGTTTAGGTTAACCCAGGGACATCGCCGGATATTCTTTGTCATTGAACCCTCCATTCCCGAACCACCCGCCACGGCTCAATCGCCTACATATTGCCGGATCTTGGCCAGCAGTTGCTGCTGATCCGCCATCTTGGATATGGCGGGGAAATCTTTACCCTGAACATTCATGACGACATTGTCTCCGGCCGTAACCGCTGTCAGAAAGATGACCGGAATATCTTTCAACTCCGTATGTTCCCTGATCAGGGCCGTTGCCTGGACTCCGTCGAGCACAGGCATCAGGACATCCATCAGGATCAGATCCGGCCTGATGTGCATGGCCTTTTCAAGGCCATCTTTCCCATTCATAACGATAACAACGCGATAACCCTCCTGCTCAAGCACATACTTCAGGTTTTCGGCGTAATCCTCGGTGTCCTCTACAAGCAAAATAGTTTTCATCACAAGGTCTCCACCGCATTGACAAGATCCTTCGCGGTACTGGCAACGACAATTATAATAAACGGCACGTATTAACTTTTTCGCTAAAACCCATGGCGTCCCTGGTTTTCCGAATTAATTTTATTCATCAACATTTCCTTACGGAAATCGGAAAGGTAATGCGTTTTCTCGAGTTCAGATATCTTCTCCTTATCAAACCTCCAGCCAGGTGTAGCCATAATATGTTCAAGCACCGGAATATCATTCTCGGCCGGCAGCAATACCCTTGTTCTATCACACACACCCGCCAACAATTTTCCGTCAACGAGCTCAGCGTAAACTAAATATGTTTGCCCCAATTCAAATGTCATCGAATCCTCGGCAAAGCAGGGCGTCTTAATATAACTGCAGCCCGTACCCTCGATTTCGATCTTCCCGCTGGCAACACCTTTATATTGTTTCAAGACCTGAAAAGTAATTGCTGCCCCGCTGAATGGCCGCATCGCGGTTTGCGTGTCATTGACCTTGATATCCACGACTTTGCCCGTGAAAACAACGTCCTTTATCGCATAATTATACTCGACCACCTGTTCGTCGTTGCCGGTAAGGGCCGCGCACATGCAAAATGCAGGATTTTGAAACAATGCGGTCAACAGTAAAATAAGTGCGATCTTTTTCATTTCAGTCCATTCAGCAACGTATTAAATCTTGATGATCTTATCCGGAGGCGCGCCACAGATATGACAATGGTCCGGCGCCGCATCAGCGCTGCGCATGTTCCCGCAGGAAGTGCACACGTAAAGATCCTGTGGTTTAATGTCCTCACCAGACTCATACGATTTGATCGCTTCGGGCAAGAGGTCAAAATTCTTCTTTTTCGCCTCGTACGCCTCATAAAACCCATAATAAGCCAACGACGAATGGACTTCCAGCGTCTGGGGCAAATACGCTGCCTTTAACGTATCCAAATCCATTTTTTCGAACCTGACACTGTCTTTAAGATTATTTTCAATGCTGCCCATTTTATTCAAAACACTGAAATAATTCTTGGCATGATAATAAGCCGACTTTGAGAATGCCCGGAACAATTTCTCTATACCGGAAAAGCCTTTCTCATAGGCGTCCTGTGCAAAGAACTGGAACCGTGTATACGATGCGGCTTCGTACTGGAACGCAGCCTCCAGAAGCTGCCGGACTTTCTCGTTTTTGCTCTCACGGTCATACGGGATGTCCGCCAAAGACACGAACCTGTATTTTAAGATCCCCTGTTCATCAAAAGAGAACTGCAGGACGTGATGAAAAGAATTCTTCTTGTCCGGAAGGCCCCCGAAGAAATCCAGCCTCGCGCCGCCCCCGCCGGATACGACCACCTTGAACCCGTCGACGTCGTCTTCAAAATAGGAATGGACATGCCCCGCCAGGATGTAACGGATATCTTCCCGATATGGCGCCATGACCGTGCGGATGCGGTCCCATTCTTCCCGCTTCATGCTGTTGGATGAAAATTGCGTGGGGGGAGGAATGTGGAACAGGACCAGGATATTCTTCCTTCGGTGATCCCGAAGTGATGCCGCGCAGAAATCCAGCGTCGCCTCATCGAATTTCCGTTTTGAATTATCCAATACCACGATCAACATATCCTCATTGACCAGCAGATAATTCTTTAAACCGAAATATTGGCCGTAATACTCCGTATCGTGATTACCGCACAGGCTGTAAACCGGGTTCCCGGAGATATCATTAATGATACCGGAAATATGTTTATAGAATTCCTCCAGGCCGAACGGAACAAGATCGCCCAGGATGATCTTAAAATCCGCTTCGGCGCAGTTCATGGCTTTCGAAAAGGTGGTCATGATCTCAACACCCAAGCCATCACAGCCCGGGTCCCCCAGGACCGTGAAGGATCTGACCTTGCCAATAACATTGACCGTACTTTCAACCTTGACGACACCCTTCATATCCCGGGATTTCCTTTCTTTGATCGATCTCAACCGAATTGTACAGCCAGCATGGACATCGATCCCCCGTCAAACCCTTCAACCGGGAAAGTAACCGGCTCATTCTTCCGGCGTAAAGCTAAAATATATAATAATGGCAGGTAATGCTCTGGCGTCGGAATAGATAGCCTGGCATCCTTACCCAGTTTTTCATATTCAATAAGCTGCCTGTCATTGCCGTCAGTTACCAGTGTCCGGACCTTCTTATCGAAACGTACTGCCCAATCATAGGGCTCAACAGGCTCCTCACCCCAGGCATAAGCCTGCAGATTATGAACAATATTCCCGCTCCCGATGATAAGCACCCCCTGCTCACGTAAGCATGCGAGCTTCCTGCCCATTTCATAGTGAAAGGACGGCGGCTGACGCTCATCGATACTTAACTGGACAACGGGGATATTAGCTTTAGGGAACACACGGCAAAGCACCGACCAGGTCCCATGATCGAGGCCCCATTGCGTATCAAGGCCAACAGAGGCCGGAACGAGAAGATCCTTAACACGCCCCGCTAGATCCGGGGCGCCGGGGGCAGGATACTGAACATCAAAAAGTTTCTTCGGAAATCCGCCGAAATCGTGAATCGTCCTCGGAGAAGGCATGGCGGTCACGGCTGTTTCAGGAAGATACCAGTGGGCCGATACGCACAATATGGCCTTAGGCGTCGGGATCTTCGCCCCGATACCCTCCCAGCTTTTGGCAAAAGCATTGTCCGTCACGGCGTTCATAGGGTTGCCGTGGCCGAAAAAAATGGCCGGCATGGTCTTATTCATAGATCACCTGCGTCTTTTTCACCTAACGCATCCGCAAGCCGTTTTTCATGCTCATGCTTACCTTCAAAACGCGTCATGAGGCTGTAAAAACAGGGCACCACATAAAGCGTAAGTATGGTTGAAAAGATCACGCCGCCGATAATAGCAATGGCCATGGGTGTACGGCTTTCCGCTCCAGGGCCGAAGGCCAAAGCGACAGGAATGGCGCCGGCGACCGTCGCCACTGACGTCATCAGGATGGGCCTAAGACGAATAGGGCACGCCGTTAAAAGTGCCTTACGAACATCTTTCTCGCCCTTTTCCCTTACCTGGTTCGTGAAATCCACCAGCAAGATCGAGTTCTTCTTGACGATGCCCATGAGCAGAATAAGCCCGATGACGCTATAAACATTGATCGAACGGTGGGTGATAAAAAGTGCAACAAGAGCCCCCGATATGCTGAAAGGAAGAGCCATCAATACCGACAGCGGATCAATGAAGCTGTTGAACTGCGACGCCAGTACCATGTAGGCGACGACAATGCCGAGTAAAAGCACCCATACCAGGCTCTGCAATGATTCAGCGAATGTCTGCGAACTGCCTGTCAGAACAATGTGATACTCGGGCGGCAGGAGGCGCTTGGCGATATCCTGGGCGGCCTGCAAAGCTTTCTGCTGAGACTCCCCTGCCTTGACATTGGCGTACACCGAGATCGATCTTTCACGGTTACTGCGCCATATCTCAGTCATGGCCTTCTTTTCCTCCATCACCACCAAACCGGAAAGCGCCAGTAATTCACCCCGATTATTGCGGACAAAAAGACTGTTGACCTTAGTGCGCGGGTCTATCACGCTCTCCTGTAACTTGACGCGGATATCATTGCGGCGGCCGCCTTTTTCATAAGTCCCGACCTGAACCCCGCCGATCATGGCCTCAATGATCTGGGAAATGCTCGCGATGCTAACGCCGGAGGCTGAAGCCTTATTACGGTCAGGGACGACATGAAGTTCAGGCTGCCCGATGGAATAATTGGTATCTGTATCCGTCACCAGGCCTGTCTTTGTCAGTTCATCCATCATCAACTGCGAATACGTCGCAAGCTTGTCCCAATCAGGCCCCTGAATGGTAAACTCGACCGGAAACCCCCTTGATGCCGTGAACGCCCGTGTGGAAAGATCTTGAATAACGGCACGCACATCGGGTATCTTTTTAAACTCTTTCCGGCAAACATCCATGAACTCCTGCTGGCTCAATTCATGTCCGATCCCCGCCGCAATGCCACGATTGCCCTTATCCTTCATGGTCACGAACACAGATCCGCTGTTGGAATCCCCGGGAGAGCCGCCGCCCACGCGAAGCACATAACGGTCAACCTCGGAACGCTGTGCCAGGAATTTCTCAACCTCACTGAATCTGGCATCCGAATAGGCGAGCGAAGACCCGACCGGCGTCTTCAGCCGGACGCTGAAACGGCTCTGATCCTCCGACGGGATAAACTCCTTGTTAAGGAAAGACAGGGCGGAAAAACTGATACCAAAAATGATCAGGGCTGCGACGATCACCTTGATGCGGTGATTCAAAAAGAAAGCGAGCGAACCGGCGTAAAGATCTCTGGCCTTATCCATCAGCCACTCGACCCCCCGCCCGAACCGGGTCGTCCGCTTGCCGATATTCACAAACTGCGAACAGCGCATCGGGGTCAAGGTCAGCGCCTCCACCAGGGATAATAAGACGGCCACCGTGATGGTCACGCCGAACTGAAAAAAGAACCTGCCGATAACGCCGCTCATGAACGCTACCGGTAAAAAGATCGCCACAACCGAAATCGTCGCGGCCATGGCCGCGAAGGTGATCTCGCTGGAACCGACCAGCGCCGCCAGGATCCTGCTTTTGCCTTTTTCCTGATGACGGATGATATTTTCCAGCACCATAATGGCATCATCCACCACAATGCCGATCGAAAGGCTTAATCCCAGCAAGGTGAAGGTGTTCAGCGTGAAGCCCGCAAAATAAAGAACAATGAACGTACCTATGACCGACGTAGGGATGGCCAGTAAAACGTTCAGCGTCGATGTCCAGGCGCCCAGAAACATCCAGCAGACCAGCCCCGTCAAAAGGGCTGACATGATCAGCGTAAAGTTCAACTCATGGACAGCCTGCTCGATATAACGCGTACTGTCAAAATTAATGCTCAGCGTCATCCCTTCCGGCAATCCCTTTTGAACCTCAGCCACCTTGGCCCTGACCGCTTTGGCCACCGCGACCGCGTTAGACCCGCGCTGCTTAAGGATCTGCAAGGCAACCCCGGGTGTTCCCATGGCGCGGCTGACGCTCAAGGTGTCCGCCAGACCCTCTTCGACACGGGCGACCTGGCTTAAGCGAATGGGCACATTATTCGGCTGCCCCCCGCGCTGATTGATGATCAAATTATTGAATTCCTCAATGCTCTTCGCCTCACCCATCGTGCGCACATTCAGCTGACGCTTACCGTCATCCAGCTGGCCGGCAGGGCCTTCCTTATGCTCGTTCTGTATCGTGCTAATAACATCATTGACCGAAAGCTCGTATTTCATAAGCGCTTGATCATCTACCCAAACACGCAGATTGGGGTCACGGTAACCGCCGAGTGAAATATCTCCGACACCGGCCACGGTCGTGAATTGATCCTTGATGCGGTCATTGGTAAAAGCCATCAGATCCTTCAGGGGGAATTTGCTGCTTTCCAAGGTCAACATGATAATCGGCTGGTCTTCAGGATTTGATTTGCGGACAGTAGGAGACTTAACTTCCGCGGGAAGTCGCTGCATGACCGAGGCGACCTTGGCCTGAACATCCTGAACCGCAAGGTCAATATCACGGTTGAGCTCAAACTCGATCGTCACTGTTCCTTCACTGTTCTCCGAACGGGAACTGACGCTACGGATGCTCTGGATGGTCATCACCGCGCTCTCGATGATATCAACGACCGATGTTTCAATGACCTCAGGGGCGGCGCCCTCAAGACGGATGTTGACGGAAACCACCGGATAATCCACATCCGGAAGCTGGCTGATCCCCATGCGCATGAAGGAAATCCCGCCAAAGACGATAAGCCCGAACATGAGCATCCAGGCAAAAACGGGGCGTTTTATGGAGATCTCGGATAAATTCATGACTAAACTATATCTCGCGGAACGGTTTCCAGAGTGATCTCTTCTTTCCAGGTTATTATATGCCCTTCCGTACAACTTGCCCATAACTATTCAAAGTTAAACTTCCCTCAAAACGCAAAAAACCCTCGAGACGCATCAAGCCGCAAGGGTTTTTTACACGGGTTGAGCTGAAGGCGGGACTTGAGCCTTACTGCCCGGCCGGTCAATTCACATCCTGTACTGAATGACCCATTCCGTAGATGGCAAAGACAGCTTCACTTCCTTATAATTCTCGCCTAAAGTTCCATAGGCCTCAGCCTCTTTCCCGAGGCAAATGATCTTATAAGCCTTGGCTTTATCCAAACCCACGGCCTTTACAAAGAACGGCGTGCGCACCATCATCGATACCAGCCCCGTCACCTTGCCATCTTTGATGACCGGATAACGCATGGCGATCAACCTGGGTTGCACGATGCTTCCGTGCGCGGGCTCAGAAAGCTGCGGACCGGGGGCCTCTTTTAATTTCTGCTGAAAATAATGTAACGGCGCCACGCCCTTCAGATCAAAGCCGCGCGCCAGAAAATGCGATGGAAAAAGGACCTGGCGGATCACCCAGTTCTCGTCAATAAAAGACCCGCCGAAGAGCCCGGGAACACCCGCTACCACAGGCTTCATGGCCTGACGGAATGTCAGATGGTCTGGCTTAGCATCCGCCGCGAGTTTAAGCTTGCCGAACACATCATTAAAATACGCCTCGGTCTTCTGCCCCACAACATCATCGGCCGGAACCGGCGCCGCCCAAACCGCACCGGAAACCCCGCATAGAAACAACACACCTAAAATGACCTTTTTCATACT
>PEAF01000141.1 GCA_002753465.1 Candidatus Omnitrophota bacterium | reverse complement strand
GGTCTACGCTGGAGAATTTGCAGGCATCAGCGGCCGGTGAGCATGAAGAGTTCTCTGAACTTTATCCGCAGTTTGCCGCTGTGGCGGAGAAGGAAGGCTTCATTAAGATCGCCAATCAATTTAAGATGATCGCCAGGATCGAGCATGAGCATGAAGAGCGTTATCGCAAGCTTGCTGAGAACGTTGAGCATCAGAAGGTTTTTGCGAAAGATGAGGATACGGTGTGGGTGTGCCGTGAGTGCGGGCATGTGCATATGGGCAAACAAACGCCTGCAGCGTGTCCGGTGTGCCAGCATCCCAAGGCTTATTTTGAGGTCAGGGCGAATAACGTCTAGGGTCCGGGGGGTGTAAATTTTTTGAATTAGGTCGTATTAAAGTATAATTTTTATGATAATCTAGGTTATTGTGAGTATTTAGCGGTAAAATTATTATTCATCGAGGAGCGGGTATGATCAAGCATATTGTTGTGGCGGACGACGAGCGCAGCAGCGCCATGCTCATGTCGCGGTCACTGGAAAAAGAGGGTTTTCGCGTTACGACCGCGTATAACGGGCGTGAGGCATTTAACATCGTCAATTCTCAACAGGTTGACCTGCTTATCACGGACGTGGTCATGCCCGAGATGGACGGGGTTGACCTTTATATGCGCCTTAAAGAAAATCCTGTGACAGCGCATATTCCCATTATCATTGTGACCGACAAGGAAGTTTTCCAGGAATCTTTCTCCGCGTTGGGGGTTGAGCTTTATTCGCCCAAGCCGTTCAACTTAAAAGACCTGATGGAGAAGATCAAAAAGGTCGATGCCAAAGCCACCGAGACCCGGCAGTATCATAAGGTCGTGGTCATCGGGCCCAACCGTGATGTGCTGGATAAAATGCGCATCGAGCTTCAATCGCGCGGGTGCATTGTGGCGACCGTTGATAATGTGATCGAGATCGGTTTGCGCTGTTTTCTGGTCAATCCCAGGCTCATTTTCGTCGACCTTCATTCACGTGATTATGCCACCACCAAAGAGATCATCGCCTCTATCCGTTCCTATGATTTCTTCAAGTACACCAAGATCGTCCTTTATGCTAACTTCTCGTCGGATGATGTGGCCGGCATGCCTTCGCTCGAGAACATGGAAGTTGAGATCAAAGCTTGCATGGAAGCCGGCGCCGATAAATATATCGGCCGCTTCAACCGTGTGACTTTCCTCGAGCAACTGAAAGATTTTGGTATTTAAGTTTCCATGGATCACGTAAAACTTGTTGTTACCTCCACGTTTGGCCTTGAAGCTGTTATCAAGCGCGAACTGCAGGACCTTGGCTTCGACAAATTTTCTGTTGTCGACGGCAGGATCGAGTTCGATGCCTTGGTTGCTGATATTCCCCGCCTTAATATTCACTTAAGATCAGCTGACCGCGTCCTGGTCAAGTTGGGCGAATTCCCTGCCATGGATTTCGGAGAACTTTTTGACCGCACCAAAGAATTGCCCTGGGAAGAGTGGATCACGCCTGATGCCAAATTGACGGTGGTCGGTAAATGCGTGCGTTCACAGCTCGAGAGCGTCCGTTCGTCCCAAAGCATTGCCCATAAAGCCGTGATCGAGCGGCTTAAATCAAAGTTCAATATTGACTGGCTCTCGGGTACAGGCCCGGAATACACCATACAGGTCGCTATCCTTAAAGATGTCGCACATTTGACGCTTGATACATCCGGGGCCGGGCTTCATAAGCGCGGTTACCGTGTATCGACAGGGGAAGTGCCTATCCGTGAAAACCTGGCCGCAGCCATGGTGCAGTTGACCTTCTGGAAAAAGGACAGGCTCCTCATGGACCCTATGTGCGGGTCAGGGACCATCCTGATCGAAGCTGCCATGATCGCCCGCAACATGGCGCCGGGACTCAAGCGTGTTTTTGACGCCGAGCACTGGCCTGTGGTCAAAAGAAGTTTTTGGGATGATGCCCGGGCCAAGGCGGTCGCCATGATCCTGCCATCGGGTGGATTAAAAATACTGGGTTATGACATTGATCCCGAGCGCATCAAGGATGCCAGGGCCAATGCCAAAAAAGCGGGCGTAGCTGACGATATCACCTTTGAATGCAAGGATATCAATGACCTGTGGATCCACGAGGCGCATGGCATTGTTATTTCGAATCCGCCCTACGGTGTCAAGTTGGGCAGTTTGAAGGAATTGACGCCCATCTATATCACGATCCACAACATGTTCAAGAATAAACCAGGCTGGTCGCTGTACATCCTGACGGCGGACGGGCGTTTTCCGGATTTTTTCAAACGCGCCAAGCCTGACAGGGTCAGGAAACTTTTTAACGGCACCATCGAGGTCAACTATTACCAGTATCACGGCGAACGTCCGCGTGAGGGGCAGGTTGTGGCATGATCCCGCTGGCCCGGTTGCAGGAATTCGGATTCAAGAGTGAAGACCGCCTGCCGCGGCAGTTACGCGATGATGCCGTGACCTTAAGCCTGCCCTCAGCGCTCGAGCATGGCCTCGAGCCGGTCATGGTCGAGATCGCCCATGGGCTGGTCATTCCCTTATCATCTGCCAATGCCCATAACGGCATGATCATCAATAGCGACGGCATGGTGCTGCATGTGGGGCATGCCGTGGCCGATGATTCCCGCTCGCCGTTACAGGCGCGCTTTATTCAGGAGGTCCCCTACGATATCCGTGTGGAGGTATGCCAGATCATGCGCCGCGCTGTTTTGGCTGATCCGTCTCTGGATGAGATCTGGAAGCCGGTATGTGCCGCCTGGGTAGGATGGTTCCCGCCTAAGCCTAACGGGTCCAAAGCCGTGCGCGTCGGGGTTTTTCAGCACAGCCGCGAGGCCTGGGCCGGCCTGCAGGGCCTGATCGGTCAGGCGGCGGATGGTGCGGCGGCAGTGAGTGTCCGGGTGGTCGTTCAACGCGAGGCCGAGTTCAATAAAGGCTGGCTGGGCGAG
>PEAF01000140.1 GCA_002753465.1 Candidatus Omnitrophota bacterium | reverse complement strand
TCTTGAAGCCGGTGCGAAGAAGGTCATCATTTCCGCGCCTGGTAAGGGCGAGGTTAAGACGCTGGTCATGGGCGTTAACGAGAACGAATATGATGCTGCCAAGCACAATATCGTTTCCAATGCTTCCTGCACCACGAACTGCCTGGCTCCTTTGGTACATGTTCTTTTGAAGGAAGGTATCGGGATCGACAAGGGTCTCATGACAACGATCCACGCGTATACAGCTACACAGAAAACCGTTGACGGTCCTTCGAAGAAGGATTGGCGCGGCGGTCGTGCAGCGGCGATCAACACGATCCCGTCATCGACAGGTGCGGCCAAGGCGGTCGGTGAGGTTCTTCCGGCGACCAAGGGCAAGCTGACGGGCATGGCGTTCCGCGTGGCTACGGCGGATGTTTCTGTTGTTGACCTGACGTTCACAACATCACGTGATACATCCATCGAAGAGATCGATGCCAAGCTCAAGGAAGCTTCTAAAACGTACCTTAAGGGCTACTTGGGTTATACGGATGAAGAGTTGGTTTCAACGGATTTCATCCATGATCCGCGCAGCTCCATCTATGATTCACTGGCCACACTTCAGAACAATCTGAAGGGCGAGAAGCGCTTTTTCAAGGTCGTTTCCTGGTATGATAATGAGTGGGGTTATTCGAATCGCGTTGTTGACCTTGTGAAGTTCATGGCTAAAAAGGCGTAAGTGTCGTTTTAAAGTTTATCCAAGGGCGCTTTCAGCAATGAGAGCGCCCTTTTCATTTTTAAACTTCATGCTATAATTCCCGTCTATGGAAAAAATTACTGATATTCTTAAGTCCGAGCCGCGCACGTTCTCCGTCGAGATATTCCCTCCTAAAACGGAAAAGGGCATGGTGTCTTTAGAGGCAACACTGACCGAACTGGCACGCCTTAAACCTGATTTTGTGTCTGTAACGTATGGGGCGGGCGGGTCAAGCCGTGATACGACGCTTAATGTGGTGCGCATGGTCCAGGAAAAATACCGTTTGCTGGCGATGCATCATTTCACCTGTGTTATTCATTCCCGTAGCGAGATCAAATCCATTTTAGATCAGCTCAAGGCGCATGATATTCGTAATATTCTGGCCCTTCGGGGAGATGCGCCAAAGGAGAATCCGGGCTGGATGCCAGGGCCTGAGAATTTTAAATATGCTTCAGAGCTTGTGGCCTTCATTCGAGAGAATTATGGTGATTTCTTTTCTGTCGGCGTGGCAGGGTTTCCCGAGGGGCATCCTCTTGCGCCTGACCGCACGTTTGATGCCGAGATTCTGAGGAAGAAGATCAATGCCGGCGGTGAATTTGTGATGACCCAGCTTTTCTTCGATAATGAAGAGTATTTTGCTTACGTTAAGCGTTTGCGCGCTATTGGCGTGACTGCGCGTATTATTCCCGGCATCCTTCCCATCACGAACTATGAAAGTGCTGTGAATTTCTGCAAAGGCTGCGGAGCGTCGGTGCCTCAAAAAGTTCATGATATTTTTAAGCCCATTGCGGATGATAAGGAAAAGACGCTGGAGATCGGCACCCGTTTTGCGATCGGCCAGTGCCGTGACCTTCTGGATAACGGAGCTCCGGGGCTGCATCTTTATACCCTCAATAAGGTCGAGCCGGTCAAGTCCATTCTTAAGGCGTTGTAGGCCAGTCGTGTTGATGATCCTTCTACCTATCCTGGTTTTCATCGCGTTAGCACTGATTTTATTTTCCTCTAAAGTATTCAGCACACGTTCAGAGTCGGCCATGGCATCGGCTGTCATTCTGGGTTTGATAGCGGTGTTTTCGCTTGAGATCGCCGGGTCTTTTCATGCCATTACCCCCGTCGTATTCCGGTCTTTGTGGGGCCTGGGAGGTTGGGGATTGTGCTGCGCGTGCGCGTTAGAATGGGTAGGTTCTATTGAGTTGCTTATATCGTTCTACTTAAGTTTGAAAGGATCATTGATGTTCAATTTCCTTAACGCGTCATTTCTTAATGAATTCTTTTTCTTAATGGTATGCCCTTTCATCGTTTGGATGATGGCATGGTGGGGTTCTATCTCCGGCCGTATCGGGATCAAGGGTGATGCTTTTGTGTATTACTGGGATGGTAAGTTCTTCACGGGGAATATTGCGCATGGGGTTTATCCATTATGGAATCCTGCCTATAGCGGCGGGGTGCCTTGGAATTTCTTTTTAAGGAGGATAGGTGAATTCAATCCCTTTTATTGGGTGCTTATTGGCCTCAATAGTTTGGGTGTTCCGCCGCTGTATGCCTACTTGACGTTTATTGTCTTATATTATTTTCTGGGTCTTGTTGGATTCTGGCTTTTGGCGCGGCTTTTTTTAAAGGACCGCCTCACATCAACGGGTGCTTATCTGATCCTGCTTTTCGTATGGGGCGCGCAGGTGTTTTATTGTTTCGAAGTGTTGATTTTCGTTCCTTTAGTCTGGTTTTTTTATTTCATTATGGCTTTTGCTGAAGAAAAGAAGCAGCATCAGTTCCTGGGCGCTTGTTTTACATTGGGGCTTATGGCGATTACATATATCCCTTTCTTTGCACTGACGATCATTGGGCTCCTTCTACTGACAATATTTTCATTTTTTATAAAAGAATCAATTGATTTTATGAAGAACCTGAAGAATTTTATGGTTGTTCATAAATGGTTTGCAGCAATGTCTTTAGGCTTTCTACTTTTGGCATGCACACCGGCTGTTGATTTTTATCTTCAATCTCGGGCGGGTGGGTTTTCTATCCCGTCGCGTCATTACGGATCGGCCGAGGCTTCTCAGGTGGCCATAGGTGTTGAAAGTAGTGAGAGCGGACCTAAGACTTCAAATGCCATATGGGATATTGTTCTGCACGGCTATTTTGAGAAAACATTTTCAGATCACACAAGTATGACGATCGGTGATTTTCATATTACGTATTTCTTTTTTCTTATACCCTTATTGGCCATGATCATCAAATGCACCGATCACAATG
>PEAF01000046.1 GCA_002753465.1 Candidatus Omnitrophota bacterium | reverse complement strand
GCAGGTCAAGGATCAAGGATGCGGCGGTGGCAAAAATACGCCCGGCGTAATGACGCAGCGGATTACGCTCTATGGTGCGCCCCAGCAGTTTGACGCGCGAGGCCATGGCGATATCCTTGCGGGTCAGCGAAAGCGTTGTTTCAAGCTCAAGTACCGTTTCGATGGGTGAAGCCAGGTCAGCGTCAAGAAATCCGATGAATTCAGGCGCCATCGTTAAACCTTTGAGAAAGCCTTCACGTACGGCTTCAGCCTTCCCTTTATTTTTATCTAATGGCCATGTGCTGATACCGGCCGGCAGTTCCTGAGCCATGGCCTCTATGAGCGCTTGCGTATTGTCACGGCTGCCGTCGTTAACGAATAATAAGTGGATGTGCCCGTGTTTCCTGGCAAAATTAAGGAAGGCGGCTGTATCTAAGCGCGCCGCTTCGTTGTAACAGGGGATAACGATGATGGTTTTCATGATTTCCCGTCAGTGGGGCGCCGTCTTTTGTTGTTCGTATACCCGTTTGAACATGGGGTAAAGATTTGTCCAGGTTTCCCGCGCCTCTTTACAGCTTTGGCCGCGGTAACGCATCAGGAAATAGCGCGACGTGAACATATGCGGATGATAATGGTACAGGAACGTCATCCAATCATTGTCTGTCTTGGCATTTTGGGCTTCTGTGACCGTCCATATATTGAACATCCCGATGCTGTCTTTCGGGTATTGCGTGAAGTATTGGGTGAGAAAAACATAAGTGAATCCGATGCCGACAATGGTGGCGGGTATGCTTATCCAGATGCAGCGCTCAATGCTTTTGTGGATGATGAGGCCTGTAGCGAGTATGGCAAAGGGCCATGCACCAAGAGCGCGCAGAGGATGCGGATTATCGATCGATATCAATGTGGCCGGAAAGATGCCGATCAGTAAATTAATAGCCAGAAACCCGAACAGCCACAGCATGGGCGTTGATGGGGCTTTCCTGTCCTTGATGGACAAAACAAGCGCGGGCAGGAGCAAAACGACCGCTGTCACATCGAGCCAGCTCATGATGCCCTGCCGGCCTGTTGTGAGCGTCAGATTGAGCGGCGTGCCTTTGAAGAACAGGAAATCCGGCGTTAGAAAGGATATGAAATTTTTGGCAATGATGCTGATCAGGTCCGTGACCGACCCGGTCATGCCGAGGCTGCTTAAATAATTGATGTTGGTGATCGAAAGTTCGTTAAAGCGGGCGGACAGCGACTTGTCGGTAAGGTAAATGATGCCTAAGGGCAGGCTGGTGATAAAGAAGGCGGCGCCGAGGGTGATCACATGGGACCATTTCCAGCGCAGCGCCAGCATGCCGTAAATGACGAGCATGACAAGTGTCAGCGGGACTTCAAGCCTTGCCGGCGGGTAAGAATAAGCCGCGGCGGAAAGCAGTATGCCGGCGAAGATAAAATGCCGGTGCTTGCTGGCGATAAAGCAGAAGAACAGTCCCCATACGAGGAACGGGATCATAAAGATGGATTCCCACGCCACGCGCGCAAAGGTCCATGTCCAGGGGGATATGCTGCCCGCTAAAAGTATCCAAAGCCCGCAGCGTATCCCGCCCCAATGGCGGCCAATGGCGAAGAGTCCCAGCAAGGCAATGGTAAAGGCAAAGGCCGTGAAGGCACGTAAGGACCCGATCGTGAATCCAAAGGCTTTGACCCATAACATACCCGGGTACATGTAGGTCGGCGGTGTGGGTGTTGCGAAGCTGTTGTATCCAAAAAGAGGGTAGTGTGTGTAGCCTAAGGGGGCCGTGCCTTCTTGCGCCAGGCAGGTCAGCGTTACGCCCGACGTCTGTTCATCGATCTGCATCCCATTGGGGATGTTATCAAGGTTGACGAAGCGATAGGCATTGATAATGATGATCAGCAAGCCTAATACGATAGGGACAAGGTATTTTTTTAGCATAAGGGGTATTTTAAGATAAACAATTTTTGCCGCAAGGATTTTATCAGGGTAATCTGGCGTTGACATTTACACCCGTGATGAATTTTGTTAGTATATCACGTTGTTGAAATGACACGTAAGTGAACTTGATCAAAGGGGCGTATGGACGTATCTATTGTTTTGCCTGCATTCAATTGCAAAGAAATGGCGTGCCGGAATACGGCGCGGCTGCATGGTTATATGACGGGGTGGAGCTCTTCTTTTGAGATCATTGTTGTTGATGACGGCAGCAAGGCCTGTGAACGCGTTGTATCTGAAGGCCTTCCGGCGAGCGTGCGCGTGATACAGCTTAAGGAGAATCAGGGCAAGGGAGCGGCGGTGCGTCAGGGTATGCTGGCGGCCTGCGGGGATGTGCGTATTTTTACGGACATGGACCTTCCGTATGACCTGGCGGCGATCAAGTATACATTTGGCCTGATCAGCAAGAAAGGGTTCCATTTTGTGGCGGGGGACCGGTCGCTGCCTAATTCGCAGTATATCCATGCCATGCCGCTGCACCGTAAGATCGCCAGCAAGATCTTTTCAAAACTTGTCACGTTGCTGGTTATCGGCGGGATCTATGATTCCCAGTGCGGGTTCAAAGGTTTTTCTGCGCCGCTGGCCAAGGCGCTGTTTCCCTTGCTGACGATCAAGCGCTTCAGTTTTGACGTCGAGATTTTTTATCTTATCCTGAAATACAACATTGTTATTTGCCGCATTCCCGTCCGTTTAAAGGATCCGGAGCGTTCCACGGTCAATCTTTTCAAGCATGCGATCCCCATGGCTTGCCGCATCATGAGCATCCCGTTCAAATGGTACGGCGGGCGTTATCAGTCCGAAGATATGTGCCGGCTTTGGGATAAGCCGTACTGGGAAGAATGATCTATGCCCAAGACGTACACCATTGAAGTGCCGCTTTATTCCAGGCCTGTTGAACATCTGGCCAGGATCAATCTTTCCGACAATATCAGCCTTGCCGTTTTTGGTGGGGTCCCTGATTCGCCGCTCAACGGCGGGCGGTTGAACTTTTCCCTGGACAGCCTTTTTTTATGGGACAGGATGTTTTTCAGCCTGAATCAGCAGCAGCTGGAGCGTGTGACGGCGAAGTTTTATGAAACGGTTTCAAGGATCAACGGGTACGGCATGTCGTTCCGTATTACATATACGAATATGTTCGTTGATGAAGCCGAGTTGACCGAAAAGAATTTAAAGCCTTTGGAGTGGCTCGTGGAATCGGGCCGTAAGCATGGCGTTAAAAATGGTGTCATCCTCAACAATGCGCTTTTGGAGGCGCGGCTTCGTGAGGAATATGGCGATCAGCTGATCTATATCAGTTCCTGCACCAAGTATGTTTCACCCGACAGGATATTGACGCCGCGCGAGACGATGGCGATGTACCTGAAAGACAGCGGCAAGTACGATTACATTGTCGTGACGCCGCAGGATTCACGCCGTGAGCAGCTTTTAAGGGAAGTGGTCCGTGAGAATAAAAGCCGCATCATTGTGCTGGCGAATTCCTATTGTTCCAATGACTGCAACTCGTATCATCATTACGCCTGCATGAACAGGGAGAATAAGATATCGCTGCTTAAACTGACGGACTGGCGTGTTTTTGCAACGTCGATCAAGTTCATGATCCCCCACGCTTCCAAGTGCGCGGCGATCCAGCATTTCCTTTATCCTGTCAATGTGGAGAAGATCGCGGCCATGCAATTAAAAGCCGGGATCGTTAATTTCAAGCTGGGCAGGGGTTTTGGCGTCGAGAGCCTTGAGAAACTTGTAGCGCTTATCCAGCGTTTTAATCCTGCGTGATCAGTTTTTCCCGGCGATGACCAGCATCTGGCCGTTGGTCACGGGTACAAGGATGCCCTTACCCTTATCTTCCATGGCCTTGAAGTGCCGTGTCAGGCCTTTAAATGCGCCGACCAGATTGGCTACCCTTTCATTCAGAAAAGACAAAGATACCCATTGAAAGTCGGTGAGAATGCGGACACGGGCGAACCCTGATGCCTTGAGCAGGCGCGTCAATCCTGTCGGTTCATAAAGCAGGATATGGTGCGGCACAATGTAGCTGACCCATTTTGGGCCTGATATTCCGGCAAGGAACGAGCGCGTTGATGGCGTTGTAAACAGTAGCTGCCCGTCGTCTTTCAGGCGTGCGTGGATGGCCTGCAAAAAAACGGACGGGTCCGGCACGTGTTCCAGGACATCGAAGAATGCTGCGATATCGTAATCGGGTTTGGCAGGGATACTATTAATATCGCCGTGTATGCCGCGAAAGCCTTTTTGTTTCAGGACGTCAATGGCGTGGCCGTTCAAATCAATGCCGGTGTATTCCAGGTTGGGGATAGGCTTGAGGGCGTCCGCGTAGAATCCAAAGGCACAGCCGATCTCAAGCAGCTTCTTGCCATTCCAGAAACGGGCATCGCCCAGTAGGCGATTGCGGCGCACAAACGTCCGCTGCAGCCCGCTTTCAAGGGCCATATAGTCGGTATAGCCTGTATTCCCCTCATCAAGGGCGAAATAATCCTTGCTGGAATACCAGGCCTCGATCTGGCTCGCCGTCGGAAATGGCGCAATGAAGGATACGCCGCACGCACGGCAGGTCATATAGGTATAGGTCTTCACTTGATGACGTTCGTGGATAGAGGTTGAAGCGCAAAGAGGGCAAGACATCACAGGCCTTTATTAAGTGTAGGAATGATATGCAAAGTATTTTATTATAAATAATGAAGCATCTGGCGCAAGGCATTTCTTGTGCGGTTGTAGGTAATTTTGTTACGGGCGTGTTGTGGGATGGGGGGTAGAGGTTAAAATTATTGTAAGATTCTCAACTTTGATGATATATTTCTTCTGGTTATTTCGCCATTTATGTCCCTGTAGCTCAGTTGGATAGAGCAACAGCCTTCTAAGCTGTGGGTCGTGCGTTCGATTCGCGCCAGGGACGCCATTTTATAGGAGTGCCGATGTCTTTTCGTATCAAGCCCGCTGCCGTGGCTGGCATCATTATTTTGTGCGGAGTATTGGCATCGGGTTCTTTTTATTTCTATCTGAGATCGCATGCACGCCAGATCTTTAATGCCCAGGTCAGCGCGTTGACCCGCCGGCATGTGGAGGTGCAGCGCATCGAAGCAAAATTCCCGGCCACACTGTTGATCGAAGGCCTTCAAGTCGATGGCTTGATATACTGCCCTCAGGTCAGGGTTGTCATTGATCTTGTGTCATTATTAGGCCGTGACATGCGCCTTGCCGCACTTGAGTTGGACCATCCGATCTTAACGCTTGAACAGGCGGTGGATGCGGCTTCGCTTGTAAATGCTTCGTCCGCTCCCGTTCCGACCGAGCGTTCGTTGAAGATGGTGAAGCTCCGGAGCATTATATTATCGTCTTTGGTGGTGCGTAACGGCACGTTTATGCTGAAGAAGCATCGCGCGCAGGACATTGTTCAGACGTTCATCTTTGATCGTATTGAATTGCATGCAACACGGGTGCCCTTGACGGCTACGGCGGCCCGGACTGAATTCTTCCTTACAGCGTCGCTGGCCAAGTTCAATGTGCCTTTTGTCGGGCATTTCCTGAAGGTCAATGGGTGGTTGAACTGGTTTGCGCGTGATATGGAGGCGGCGGTTCAAGTCGTCGATGATGACGGGCGCGTGGGGGTTGATGCTAAACTTTCATCGCGGCAGAACGATCTGCAGGTATTCGGCACGCTGCGTTTGTCGGCAGATCAGGGGCCGCAGGCGTCAGGAAAGAAGATGGGGCTGGTCGAAGATGTGGTTTTGAATGCACTGGCATCGACGGCTACAGACATAGAGGCCGGTTTTTCATTCAAGACAAAAATGGATCGCCCGGAACTCGGGGCGGTGCATTTATCAGGACAGATAACAACGGGCTTGAATTCTTTGGCGACATCGGGTAATATTGTGGCCGGCTTAGAGGCGCTGGGTACCGAGTTGTTCAAGATGTCGCCGGCTGCGCCGTAAAAAAGATCCGAACAGGCAGGTTGCCTGACAAATAGATTTATGGTGGCTGTAGATCAGTGGTAGATCCCTTGATTGTGGTTCAAGTTGTCGCGGGTTCATTGATGGCCTACAAAAGTATTTTTAGAAAAGGCCATCAACCTGTGAGCCCGAAGGGCGAACAGAAATCCCAAGGTGGTTAAGGTTTAAGCAGGTGCAGGTTCGGCCTGAAGTATAAGTTTATGGTGGCTGTAGATCAGTGGTAGATCCCTTGATTGTGGTTCAAGTTGTCGCGGGTTCAAATCCCGTCAGCCACCCCATATGTAACTCCCAGACGAACCGGCAACAATGTTTGCCACAGACGTCTGGGAGTTTTTCTTTGCCTGCAAGCCCGGCGCCCCGCATTTCGGACCAGGAAATGCGCCGGTACATCCGCCGCGCCCGCAAGCTTTCCCGCGTCCGTCCCCGCACTTTCTGGTTCGAGTATTCCTACTACACCGTGACGATCGGCGATGAACAGAGGTTCCATTTCGGCATCCGTCCCCAGGATCTCAAGGATCAGGAGTCGATCAAGAAAAGGGACTGGGACCGGCACGTGGCCTACCTTGAGCGTCTGGAGCAGTTCCCGCTGGACAAGGCAGATTATTATGTCCGGATGCGGGAAAACTATGCCATCAACTCTGTCCGGGGATTGGGCCAGCTGACAGGAGAGGATTGGTCCAAGATCGCGAAGCTGCTGCGGATACTGGACCTGCCGGACGCCATCAAGGGCTACCTGCGGAACCACAAGGATGAGCCGGAGATCGTGGAGTTCTTCACCCTCAATCGGCTGCTGGAGATCGTGCGCAGCGGCAATGAGCGCGAGCAGCTGTATCAGTTCAGGAAGATGATGTACGATGCCGACCTGGAAGTTGGTCTTGTTCCCAGCCGGGAAAGATAAGGCAGGTAAATCACGCGGGGCGGCCTGTGCGTATACAGTGTCGATTGACTTTCCAGTGGGTTGATATATACTATCATTGAACAATCGTTCAAATGATAGCGGAGGTAGATGATATGCCCAGGAAACAATCGGAGAAGGATGTTTGCACGACCGTTTGTGTGAACCCTGTTCGTGTTAAGAGCGCGAAGAAGCGTATCTACAGTGAAGATAAGCTGAATTTGATGACGGAAGTGTTCGCGGCGATCTCGGACAATACTCGCGTGAAGATCCTTCTGGCCTTGAAGGAGGAAGAGCTTTGTGTTTGCGACATTGCTGCGGTGCTTGGTGCGAGCATATCTTTGGTTTCTCATCAGTTGCGGATATTGAGAGGCTTGCGGATGGTGAAATACCGCAATGAAGGCCGGATGGTTTATTACTCACTTTTTGATGATCACATTGTTGAGCTGATTACGCAGGCTGGCTCACATATTGAGGAATAATTTATGGAATTCATGCTTCGTTTCTTGACCGAGTTTGTGTCCTTAACGGTGCGCGTGTTGCCGTATTTTCTGGTAGGAACCGTGTTCGCCGCTATCCTGGCTACGTATATCAAGTCGGACTTTGTGCTTCGGCATTTGAGCCGGGGTATGGGGCCGATCGTTAACGCCGCCCTTTTAGGGGCTATCTTGCCGGGTTGTGCCTGTACGACTGTGCCCATGGCGAAAGGACTCCAATCAAAAGGAGCCAATTTGGGTACGGTAGGACTGGAGTTCAGTGTTTCCCCTTTGCTCAGTCCACAGACCGTGGTTTTGACATACGGTATGTTGGGGTGGAAATTCGCGCTCGCACGAGTTCTGCTGGCATTGACAGGGGCGATCGCGATCGGATTTCTTTTTCACTATCTCAATGGCAGGAAGATCGACGGCTTCGCCCTTCCGGGCGTGCAAGATGTTGAAGCGTGTGCCGACGCCTGTTGCGCTACTGAAAGCGCGCCTAGGAAGACTTTCTTTAGAGCTTTCTTTGACATTACGGTGGAGTTAGGCCGTTATTTTCTGCTCGGCATGTTGATCGCCAGTCTGTTGACTGTTTTAATTCCAACGGACGTGATCCCCAAGTATATCGGCTCTTCCGGCCCGTTCGCTTACCTGATGGCCGTGCTTATCGGCGTGCCAGTTTATGTCTGTGAAGGGGAGGAAATTCCTTTGACTGCCGCGTTGTTGAAGCTCGGCTTGGGCCAGGGGCCCGCTATGAGTTTTCTTTTGGGTTCGGTTGGAACCTGCATCCCTACCATGATCATGGCAACGAAATTGATTGGCAAAAAGCCGATGCTTGTCTATATAGCGTTTTGGGTTGTCTTCGCCTTGGGGGCGGGTTTGTTGTTCAGCCTTGTTTAATGTGTTGGCGCTTGCTGGACAAGGGGGCTATTGGATGGTAAATTTACTTTAGTAAATATATGATGAAAAAAATGCTCAAGTTACTTCTAACTCTGGTCCTTTCTATCGCGCCGTTCGTCTGTTGCTGTGCGGGTGAGGCGATGGCGATGGAAACTGTTGTGGCAGCGGTTATTTCCAGCCCTTGCCCGGCAGGTGAAAAGTGTTGTGACGAGGGCGAGGCTGGGTGCTTCAATTTGCAGCCGGTTGCTGTAGAGCTCACGAATAAGAGCGTATCCTGGGAGAGGGTTTCATTCGTTAATTCCAGTTCTTTTGAATATGTTGGACCGACGCTACTTCGTTCGGTTTCATTAAACTCGTTATTATCTGCCCTTCCACCGCCTTCAGGCGTACCTCTTTTTATTCAATACCGGTCCATTCGACTTTAATCCATCCTTCCATCCTATTGCCTGTTAGAAGTTAACGGGTCTTTATGCTTTGGGGTTCTTCCATTATTGGAACAGCCGTTGAGGCATCCCATTAAAACATATCGAAAGAGGGTTATATGCGAAAGATATTATTTGTAGTCGTTGGGGCGGCCATGATTGTCTTTTCTCAAGGGGCTCCGGCGTTTGCATGCGATTGCAATAAAAACGCCGAACAGTCGTCATCTTGCCAGGGTGCACAGGCATGTGAGCAGCATCGTCAAGAGGCTGTTAAGGCGCAGGATTCGGCATCTGCGCTTCAGGGGCAAGCTGTCAAGCCAGTTATGGTTGGGAACAAGATATGTCCGGTCATGGGCGGCAAGATCGCGGAGGGAACTAACATCACCTACGAGTATAAAGAGAAAATCTATAGTTTTTGCTGCGGCGGATGCCCTGATATTTTCAAGAACGATCCGGAGAAGTACAGCAAGATCGCTGATGATGAAGTCGCAAGTAACAAACTAAATTAAACTTTTGGGAGGACATATGAACGAACAAATTAGAAATACATTTATTGCGGTGTGTCTTGGGCTGGTAACAGGAGTTGGGTTGTTGATCGGGGTCAGCACAGTTGTAACGAATGCGGTGGCTCCAATAAATGCAAAAGTTAATGCTCTCGCAGAGAATCAAGTGCGTGCTGAACGGCAGGCAGAAGAGCAGCGGTTTGCTGGATTGGAAAGAAGGATCGAAGCTCTTGACCAAAGATTAGCGATGGTGGCTTTGGGCGGCGGAGCGCCGCGTCCTTCCGGCCAAGCGGCGCCTGGGGGGTGCGGTGGAGCCGGGAATCCTTCAGCTGCCAATCAGCCGCCAGCTGAGGATATGAATAAGGTTTATTCTCTGAATGTCGGAGCTACGCCGGTGAAGGGCAAGATAGATGCCCCGGTCATGATTACTATGTTCGCTGATTTCGAGTGCCCGTTCTGCGCTCGCTTCTATGAGCCGATCAAAGAGGTTTTGAATGCTTATCCGGATAAGGTCAAGTTCATGGTTAAGAACTTCCCGTTGGGTTTCCATCAGAACGCGATGCCGGGAGCGAAGGCGGCTTTAGCGGCAGGGCTTCAGGGAAAGTATTTTGAAATGATCGATGTTCTCATGAAGAACAAGTCGGATGCGTCTGAAGCCAAGTTGAAGGAGTACGCTCAAGCCATAGGACTGGATGAAAAGAAGCTGTTGGAAGACTTGAAGACCAAGGATGCTGAATTTGATAAGCAGATCAAGGCAGATATGGAGCTTGGCGCGCAGTCTGCTGTTCAGGGAACGCCGACATTCTTCTTGAATGGCAAGAAGTCGAATGCCCGCGACCTGAATTCGTGGAAAGCGGAGATCGACAGGGTTTTAGGCGGGAAATAACGCAGGCGGATTGCCGCTTGTTGAGCGTATAACGGAGGAATCCTATGAAGATGTCAAAACGACTTTTGACCGGAGTCATTATGTCTTCGGTAGTGGTGATCGTGTTGATTGTAAAGTTTGTGTTGTTTGGGCAACAGGCTCCGGTGGCCGCGGAGTCTTTCCGGACAAAGGGGAAGCCCGGGGCCAAGATTCAGGTGCTGGAATATACGGATTTTCAATGCCCCGCGTGCGCAAAGGCAGCGGGCATGATCGATGAAGTGTACAAAAAATACCCGGATAAGGTTTATCTTGAACTCAAGTATTTTCCTTTGCCGAGGCATAATTTTGCCAGACAGGCATCGGCTTATGTGGAATGTGCGGGAGCTCAGGGACAGTTTTGGCCACTTCATAATGTCTTGTTCAAGACACAGGAGAGTTGGGCGAAAATGTCATCAGTCGATGAATACTTTTCCCAGCTTGCGGTGTCTCTGGGCGTGAACGGCGAGAAACTGGCTGCGTGTGTAAAAGACAGCGCGGTTGAGGCTGTTATCAACAAGGATGTGGAGTCAGGGAAGGCCAGTGGTGTTAATTCAACTCCAACATTCTTTGTAAACGGAAAGATGGTCGTTGGCGGCCCCTCTTTCGTTCGGGAAGTTGAAGCGCTCATAGGGGAGGGTAAATAATATGTTCGTTGTCATTCGGGTCATATTGGGCGTTTTGTTTGTTGTTTCAGGGATGGAGAAGGTCATAAGTCCTGCAGAGAATTTCCAATATGTGATTGAAGGATACGCAATCTTTCCACCTGTGTTGGCTCACGCCGCCTCTGTTGTATTTCCGTGGATCGAGTTGTTTACAGGTCTGTTCATCGCGCTGGGCTTGTGGCTACAACCGGCGCTTATGGGGATGTTGCTTATATCAACGACATTTATTCTTGTCGTGGGGCAGGCGATTATCCGTCGTTTGCCGCTTGAGAATTGCGGGTGTTTTGGCAATTTGATCCATTTGCCGCTTCAAGGGGTGATCGTGTTGGATAGCACGATATTCGCATTGACCTTATTGCTTTTATTAAACACCAGGGAGACTTCAAAATTCGGTCTGGATACTTTCTATGATCGAGCGGTTGGGTCTGGAAAAACAAGAAAAGGACAGAAAACATGATGAAGCGTTTATTCTTTGGAGCGATTCTGTTGTTTGGCAGTTTCTATTCACCCATGGCACGCGCCTCTACAGATGCTATGGATGAGGCCGTTGTGGGAAGGGAAGCCCCGGACTTTGTTTTGAGAACATTGATGCGTGATAAACAAAGCCTGAAGGAATTGATCAAGGGAAAGAAGTCGATTGTTTTCTTTTGGGCGACGTGGTGTCCGTACTGTCGTAAGGAAATGGCAGTCATATCCAAGAATATGCCGGATATTCAGAAAAGGGGTATTCAGTTTGTTTTTGTCAATGTTGGCGAAGATCCGAATAAGGTTCGTTCGTTTCTTGATAAGAATAAGATCGAGGCGGATGTTTTTTTGGATGAGAACTCCGAGGTCGCGGCGAAATATAGGGTTATTGGACTGCCAACATTTGTATATGTGAATAAGAACGGCGTTATCAACCAGATTGAGAATGCCTTGGTAAATGATTATGAGCAGGTGCTGTTGAAGGAATGATGTCAATCAAATAGGCGCTCCGGCAATGAGCGCGAGCAGTTGTATCAGTTCCGGAAGATGATGTACGATGCGGATCTGGAAGTTGGTCTCGTTCCCAGCCGGGAAAGATAGGACAGGTGGCTTATGCGGGGCCGTTGCCCTTTGCTGAATACATTGCGGAGGGATTTTCTTTGAAGTAAACTGGGGGCAAATGACCAATACACTTACACGGACAAAGGTAGTTGCAGTTTTGATTGGGTTAATCTCTGCCGCCGCGTTTGGTGTCGCCACTCCCTTGAGCAAGATGTTCGTGCAGGAAATGAATCCATTCTTGCTGGCAGGCTTATTTTATTTGGGTGCAGGAATAGGGTTGATTCCTTTTGGTATCGTTGGACTTAAAGATATATCGGCTGTGAGGTTAAGCAGTAATTACAGGTTGCTTGGCGGGATGGTCTTGTTCGGCGGAATCCTTGGACCTGTATTCTTGCTGATGGCAATTCGTCTTGCTTCTGCAACATCGGTTTCTCTATGGCTTAATCTTGAATTGGTGGCTACGGCAACATTGGGGTTCTTTGTATTCAAAGACCATTTAGATAAACGCGGATGGGCAGGAGTGGTTTTGAGTGTCATTGCCGGAGGGATTCTGTCTTACGGCGGCGGGGCAAATGGTATTTTGGCGGGCTTGCTGGTGATGTTGGCGTGCGTTTGCTGGGGCATCGACAATCATTGTACGGCACTGATTGGGAATTTGTCACCCGTTCAGAGCACCATCATTAAGGGCCTGTGTGCAGGGGGAACGAATTTCATTATCGGGCTTATGTTATCCAACGGGCGTATAGGTTCAAGTCCTGTTGTCTCGGTGATGCTGGTGGGGTTTCTCTGTTATGGCGTCAGTATTGTACTTTACATTTATTCTGCCCAGAGACTTGGTGCGGTCCGAAGTCAGATGTTGTTTTCAATAGCTCCGTTCTTTGGTGTTCTCTTCTCGATGTTCCTGTTGAAAGAGAGCCTGTCGGCAGTTCAGATGATTTCTGGCTTGCTGTTGGCAGGGTCTGTTGGGCTTATTTTGACAGAACGGCACGAGCACGCTCACGAGCATGCGGAAATGGAGCATGTGCATCAACACGACCATGATGATTTACATCACGAACATCACGAGGGCGTGGTTCAGGGAGCACATTCGCATTTCCATAAACACGCGAAGACCCGGCATGTACATCCGCATGCTCCGGATTTGCATCATAGGCATGTGCATTGATAAGTTAGTAAACAGGTTCGAATTTTGTCCCTCCAGCTACGACAAGTGATTCGCGCAATCCCACCTGTCGGCATCCCCTTGCATTTCAATTCCGTATTTCCCCCGAATACTCTCAACTCAAGTTCGACGCTGACAACAGGGCCGAGTGCGCGTTATCCTAACTAGAGTTGCCTATCAATCAAATCTGGAGGGGATATGGATAAGGTACTAACGCCGGTGGCGGCGATCCGCGCAAGGTGTCTGGCGTGTGCCAAGGGTAAGGCGCACGTAGTCAGGAAGTGTGTAAAGCAGGATTGCCCGCTGTTTCATTACAGGTTCGGCAGGAACCCGGCACGAAAGGGCATCGGCGGACCAAGACGCGCCGCGGTTCTGTCAGCAGATCAGAAACCTGGCTTGCGTGCCGAGACCATCAACTCAAGTTCGGCAGTTACGCAAGATGTTTAGCAGACACTGGCCGGATCTGTTCCGGCAGTGCCACAGTCTTCCGGGCCCGTCGGGGGCACATTTCACGACCAGTTGATGAGGTTCAAGCGGGTTGCGGGGTAGAAGCAATCACACACGCCACCTTATGCGACCCACAGCATCCAGCGCATCCAATGCGT
>PEAF01000004.1 GCA_002753465.1 Candidatus Omnitrophota bacterium | reverse complement strand
TATAGCTTAAAACATGACGCTGCGGGGAATGCGCACCTGGATCCTTTGTGGGGACCTGCTTGCCCAAAAGCAGCATTAATGCGGTGGCTAAATAACTGATAGTCGTGCTAACACCCGTTGATATATTGTAGACACCTGGCGGGATCTTTTTTTCCAGCGTCAGTTTGATCGCCTTGACCACATCCGCAATATAAATAAAATCTTTGGCATCAGGATAGATCGTGATGCTTTCTCCTGCTTCCATGCTCTTGATGAATTTGTTCATGACCTTATCATCCTGATCCCCGGGGCCATACACATTGCTAAAGCGCAATGTGATCGTATTAACCTTGAAATACCTTTCCGAAAGCAGTTCTTTTATCCGCATCACCTCAGTATAAATACCCTTGAGCGGTTCAATCGTTGACCCTTCGTCGATCAATTCCGACTTCGATGCATAGACCAACGATGTGCCGGCCTGGATCAGGGTATTGCCATTACGGCGGGCCATCGTCAGCACGGCCTGCAATCCTGCTCCGATCGACGCTTCAATACCATCTTGTATGTGGGTATCAAAATAACTGGCATCACTGAAGGGCGATAAATTTATAACCGTGCTGCCTTTATAATTGCGCATGATCTGGGCGATATTGACAGGAGATCTCATATCGAAATAATAATGATCATACGCTGACCTTCCCGGCAAGAACCTCCGGTCAAGGTCAACAATATTCATATACCCGCTGCTGCGCAGCAACTTGACCAAATTACCACCAATGTAGCCACTACCGCCGATGATAAGAACGGGGTCATCCCGCAAGAACGGCCTTGACGATACAAAGACCGGCGCATTCTCGAGTTGATCACTCAGTTTCGCATAGGCATCTGCGAAAGCTATCGCGATCCGCTTGGTCCTTTCAAAATCTTTCTCAAAATCATTGCCCAACCAGTAAAATGTCCGCATGGCCATAAAATAAAATTTAAAAGCCTTCTTCAAATCAACGGCCGTCGCACCCTCTTCAAAGGTACGGAATCCGGCGTAGTGCCATTTCAGGGCACACCCTTCAAGCGCCTTCTTTGAGTTCCGCTGTGCCCATTGGATAAAATAAATGACCCGGTTCACCTCAGGAGCATTTAAATATTGAAGCGGAAGAAAGAGAAGATCACTATCAAGGACCTGCAGGTACTGTTTGGGGTCCAGTCTTTGCAGGTAATCAAATTCATAAAACTCATCCTGCACAAAGACATTTAGATCACGCAGTATTTCCCGCAGAATAAATGCCGGCATCCCGAACCTTCTCGCATTAATATGAACAGCCAGGACTTCCATTCCTTTCAGCTGCGTACGTTCGTCGACGGATATGCCAGGTATATCTTTTAATAACTTCCTGTACATGAGATCAAGCCCATCTGGTTTATCAAAGAAAGGGCCCGAAAGTTCACCTTCTTTTGTATCCGGCGAACCCGTGATATGGTCAAATGGTCTTATATCAGCAAGCACATGTTTTAATTCATCCGGCAAAGACGGTATCTTTAGCATGGCCTGATCGGCTTTGCCTTGCGGCACACTCTTTTCTTTAAGCGGCATGATCCTGACTTCGACAATATCTGTACGTTGAGCTGCATTGGGAATAGCAACGGCATTGGTCCACGGAACGTTCCCCAAGACGATACCTCCCGAGAAATACTTACGCGGCACCACAGCATTGGCGATCGGATCATATTCTTCCCTGATCAACGCATGCGCACCCTTTTTAAACGCATCCACGTACTGCTGATAAATCTTTTCTTTAAATACAGGGTCATCGGCTGTAATGCCCTCTACTTTATTCTTATCCCGATAAGCTTGCGATAACAAACTGCTCCTGATCTTCTCCTTGAACCATTGCGCCAGGATCAGCGAACGATAGATCTGACGCAACGATGCAAAATCCTTACCTTCATTCACTTCTTTCGCGAGGACAGGGATTATGATCTGCCGTATTATATCCCTGGCAAGATCTTGCGCAGGGTCAGACCTCAAGCCCTCCTGTGCAGCTGCGACATGATCCGAATCCAGCATCACTTTCAAGCGACTGTCAATGACATATACAGCGTCATCTTTTTCATAAACAGATGCACTTTCAGGCATGATCCAAACTTTATTGAACGTATCAACGGCAATATCCGTTGTTCCAAACTTCTCCTGGGCCTGCTTATAAACCTCTGCCCAGAACTTCTTGCCCACACCGTTATCCGGGTGCATCAAAGATGCCGTGACCTGTTTTAACAGATAATCTTCTGATAAAACATCCTTACCCATTTGGGTCTGCCCAAAACCCCGCGCCATAACACGATCACCTTCATAAGGTGAAAGATTGACCCAGATATCTTTTTCGGGGATCGTCACAGCCGCCAGGAAATATTTGATGAGCCGGTTAACTTCGACCTTGCCCGATGACGCGGCTGAAGGCACAACATGCCCGCCTTCTGATGAAGGTTGTTCCAGAATGAAATCAAACCGGAACGGATCGGCCGGATAGATCTTCATACCGCGAAAAGACAGCATATCGGTACGCATTGCCGGCACTTGTGCAAAAGCCCGCCCCGGGCATACGCCTAGGCTTAAGCAGGTCATGATCAGCAAACAGCTCAACATCTTTCGCGGCCACATCATGGCGCCCCTCCTGAAATACCTAAGAATACAGGCAAACTTTCCAATGGCTGTACATCCATGACCACAGGAATGAACCCGGCCGCATTTTTGTACTGCTCAATCTGGCCAGGCGCATCATCGAATTTAATGGCATCACCGCTATTTTTGACCTGAAGCAGATTATCTGTACTGTTAAGATCAATGCCGCCCTTATCCATCGCCTGATCCATGGTCTGCTCCAAATAAAAAGGGACGCGCCAATTGGTCCTCTTTACCCTTGCCACATAATCAGGTATGAACCTTGGATCGATAACAGATGACCGGCGTGCCTTCTGATCAAGTTCATTATGGGAAATACCCAACGGAAGAAAAAACCGCAAGAATCCATTGTTAATGTCCATCGCCATTGAATTATTGCCATAATAAAACAAATTCTGCCAGATCAACTTATGATAGATCAATCCAACCTGCCCTATCCATGCCACAAGCTTGGGGCGCGTTAACCCAAAATCAACAAGCCGCTGAAAATACTGAAATAACTCCTGCACCCTGGCAGAATTAATATCTTCCTTGATCAATACTCCCGCCCACCCTTTAGCCACATCCTCCTTCATATCAAAATTGTCAGCCGATCTGTAAACCCTGCCATCACGGTGGATCAAAACCTTTTTATGAATCCCCTCCAGTATCTTCCGGAATGCCTCAACATCAGGGATCTGTTTCAATGCAAACTTTACGATCATCCCCAGGAATTCCCGTCTCGCCGCCGTCAAATTATCCCAATAAACAACCTGATTCTCACTCTCGGGAACTGGCTGCATTTGATCGTCCCTTACACACTCCGTCCAAGGAACCAACGATGCGGTCCTCCAATCAAACTGCGGAATAATTTCATTTAGTTGGGCAACTTCTTCGGCTGTTAATGCCGCCAATCCAGCCTTGGCGATCATCTTAAGGCGTTGGGATTCTGGGATCGACCTTAACTCTGGGTCAGCCAGTGCTCCGGTTAAAGTCTGTGCTTTTTCAGAATCCAAGGAGATATCTTCGTTCACGATTAAAGAAGTTTGAGCCCTATCCCAAATGTTTTTCCCATGAACATACGAATGCGCATGCAACGAACCATCATCTCTTTTAAAGTGCGGCCTGACGTTTGATTTATATTGCTCTACTTTCTTGATAAATTCATCCGTTGAAATATCAACCTGCCCCTTGATCACTTTCTTAATAAGATCGAAGAGCTCTGCCTCCATTTCCATATCACCACGCAGCCTGGCTAAAACAAGGATGCGTTTCAAAACCTTCATCAGCGATGCCGTATCACTCAACCTGTGCCAAGATACATACTTGTCCATCCCCGCGTAAATTTCAGCGTACTGCTGCAACACAAGCCTGCCGTAGTTCAAAACATCAAAAGCCTTCTTAAGCGGAGCCTTGTTATCCAGCCTGAAATACGTGGTGTCTGAAAAGTTAGCATACAACCAATCTATATTGTTACGGTAACCAGAACCAAACGTATCTAGAAAAACCGCATGATAAGAAATATTTATTCCCTGACCTTCCAAAACTTTGGATATTTCCTGTGTAATGACATTCTTGCTGCTGTCTGACAATGGATACGGCAAAGAAATGATAATATCCAGATCGTTCACGCCGTCCCAATAAACCGTCCCATCACGTTCACGCAAATAATTTAACGAACCACTTATCCCGAAGAAACATTTAAGCAGATCGGCATCTGCGGTCCTTTGTTCGGATATCTTCGCAAGATTAACCAGCCCTTTATAAATCGCTTCGCGAACATTCTCAACCAATGAAAATGTCTGCTTGCCCTGATTAAACTTACTCCCAGGCAATAGATCAAACAACTCAGGTTCCTGATAAATGTTGCGGTAGGCATTTTCAGCCCTCCGCAAGATGGCATAGGCCTGCTGCTGCGCCATATCCCCAGCGGAGGCCGTACGCTTTTGGGGCTTAACTGAATACGGCATGATCTTAATATTGACCAGCATATTATCGGCATGGCCTTGTGCCGCCATCTTTTTGGGTTCGATCTTTTTGACAATGCTCATCAATGAGCCTACCTGCGCCATATCAAACCCGCCGGAGAAATATTTACGCGGCACAACGTCACCCGAAGCCGCATCCTTCTCTTCCTTGATAAAATTATAAGCGCCTTTCTTGAACGCTTCGACGTACTTCACCCAGATCTTCCCTGATTCCTGCGGGTCGGCAATATTTATCCCGACGACTTTATTCTGGTCGGCATAATTTCGCCACAGGTCGGATTGAATTACTTTTCGTTTGAACCATGTGGCCAGGATCAGTGAGTTATAAACCTGACGGAGTTGAGTAAAACTTTTTCCTTCGTTAACTTCTTTTTCCAGTGCAGGAAGAATGATCTGACGGATAAGCGCCTGTGTCATGTTTTGTGTAGGGGCGGACTTTATGTCCGCCCTTTTTGGTGAGGACACAAGGTCCTCCCCTACACCCACCGTATTGCCCATCGATACATAATCCGCTTCCAGCATCACCTTTAATTTTGCATCGACCACATACGCCACACCCTTATTCTCAAAAACCTCAACCTTAGCTGGTGTGATCCAGACCTTATTAAACGTATCGACAGGAATATCCGTTGTTCCGAATTTAGCCTGCGCCTGGCGGTAAACTTCAGACCAAAACTTCTTGCCTAAATCACCCTCGGGGTACATTAAACTCGCTGTCAGCTGCTTTAGAAAATAATCCTGTGCTAAAAGATCCCGCCCCATTTCAGTCTGGCCAAAGGCTGCAGGTACAATGCGATCTTTCTCATAGGGCGACAAATTGACCCATAGGTCTTTTTCAGGAACAGCTAAAGACGCAAGAAAATATTTAACAAGACGATTCGCATCGACACTCTTGCCCTCGTCCCCCCTGTCCATAATAAAATCAATCCGGAACGGATCATGGGCATAGATCTTCACGCCCGTCAACAGGGACGGCCGGAAGGTCTGGCTTAAAGCCACCATTTCCCCCGGATGTGACATCAGTATCTGGGCACAAGATGGCGGCACGAAAACATTCGTGATAAAAGTCGCTAAAATAATAAATACCAGGATCTTACGCATAATACCCTTTAACATTGGAACATTGCACACGCCGATCTTACATATATCTCTTTGAATGACTAAAACCACATATATAAATATAAACTATTACTAAAGGAAATGCCAAAACAGGGAATGTAAAAAGAAAAGGGATGAAGAACCATTAGGCCCTTCATCCCTTCTAAGTATTTCTAAAGCTACTACTTAAGCGTCTTGACGATTACCGCGCGGCTTCTCAGGCGGCGGATTAAGACGAACCACATTCACGGCCTTAGGACCGCGTGAATCTTCCTGGACTTCGAATTCAACTTCCTCTCCATCAACGAGGTACTTGAATCCATCGGCCTGAATGCCACTGTAATGCACGTAAACATCCTTGCCTTCAGCTGTAGTGATAAAACCATACCCCTTCTTCCGATCAAACCACTTCACTTTACCCTTGTTCATTTGAGTCTCTTTCGTTGTGTCTTGTTTCTACTCTCCCATTTAAGGGACTTACTCACTTAGAGAATTATGGCTGAACCGGAGCAGCTTCGGCGTTAACTGACGCCTTAGGAGCTACGGGGGCTTCGGGCGCTACAGCCTCCGCAGGAGCTGCCTCTGCTGCCGGCGCTGCAGCCTCCGCAGGAGCTGCCTCTGCTGCCGGCGCTGCCGGAGCCTGCTCTGTCGCTTCACCAGCTGCCGGAGCTTCTGCACCCTTATCTTCTTTAACAAGCGTCAAAACAACGCGCTTACTGTCTTTGTCAGCATAATCAATGACGACATCGTCATTGGCCACGAGATCTGTAACGGCATTAACATTACCTAACTCTGTTTCGGCTGTAACCGCATAAGTCATTTCGACATCAGCATCTTTAGCAAAATCATATTCTTTAACAACGATCGATGCGCTCGTGACGCTTACAACCTTACCGAACGAAAATTTATCATCCGTATTCTCCTGGGCAAACACCGAAGAAGCATTAAACGTAACGATCATCCCTGCGGCTAAAATAACCCCCATAGCAAACTTTCTCATCGAACACTTTCCTTTCCAACATTTTATTAGAATTCACAAAGAAACCGTGAAGGACATCCCAGTATCAACAAACATTAGCCGTTAGTTTACTGCCGCCCTATTTTGATGTCAAATACAAATTACTTATGGTTCAATTGATCCATTTGCCAAGCACATCCCTGATTTTGGCCTGAGCCTGTGCGATCGCCCCTGCCGCCTTATCAGGGAACTGATTGATCCCACCCGCTGTGACAGTTTCCGTCTCAAATCCCATAAATCCCAAATGGACCTTCGTCAGGCTTATGCAATGCTCATACGGGTGACCCGCCTCATACTGCCCGCCGCTGGTCGATAAAAAGAGCGCTTTTTTCCCCTTCAACAACCCCACATAACCAACGCCAGGATTAAGGTCCCACGTCACGCCTTTTTGCATCACTGAATCAAACCATGCCTTTACGGCTGCCGGTTGAGAAAAATTGTACATCGGTGCGGCAAGAATAAGCATATCAGCGGCTTTTAATTGCGCGGCCATACGGTCCATCTTGGCCATATACCCCATTTTCTGCACTGAAACCTGCTGGCCACCGTAATTACGCTCATAATAAACACCAATACGCTCAGGGGTAAAGAAATCCGGAAGGTCTTTCACAAGATCGAGTGTTTCAATATCGGCTTTACCGCTTTTGAGAACAGCCAGGGCAGCATCTAAAAGTTTTTTAGTATTAGAACTTTCCCCGCCAGGCAAATACTGCACGATCAATACTTTCATAAGAACTCCTTGGTTATTCTTTCAATTTGCGTTCAATGCCGGCATAGACATTTTGCATCGCAGCCCATTCATCGTCAGAGAAATCATGCGGGCCATCCTGAATGCCGGGATCCAAAACCTTACCGCTCAAATTGCCGCGCTGAAGTTTATACCTCAACGGATTATCCAAAAGGACCCCAATGGCCTTCAGATCTTCCGGTGAAACAAAATTTCTAACGGCCGTGGTCCTGAATGAATAGTCTACACCCGACGCTTTGATAAGAGCAATAGATGCTTTAACACTCTCCAAGTCGACTGCCACGCCGGAAGCCTTACAATATCCTTCGAGCGATGACTTGATATCCATGGCGACGTAGTCGACAAGTTTTTCGGACAGAATATCCTTAAGGACATCCTGGCGTGAACCATTGGTATCTAATTTGACAAGGAAGCCCATCTGTTTGATCGTACGGATGAACTCTTTAAGGTCAGGGTGAAGGGTGGGTTCTCCGCCGGTAATGACGATGCCCTGCAACTGGCCCCGGCGTTTGTGCAGGAACGCCATGACCTCAGCGACATCGATCGATGCGGTGAACAACTCCGGCAGGACCAGCGCGGGATTATGGCAAAAGGGGCAGCGGTAATTGCACCCCTGGGTGAAAATTACCGCCGCCACCTTGCCCGGATAATCGATCAGAGAGAATTTGAGCAAGCCCCCGATGAGCATATGCTAAAGGTCTTTCTCTGAAGGAATTCGGATTTCTTACCCTTGTTCCACTGGTTAACAGGGCGTAAATATCCAACGATACGCGAATACACCTCACACTCGGCGCCGCACTTGGTGCAGTGCTTATGCTCTCCCGTGATATACCCGCACGACGGACAGACACTGAATGTCGGTGACAGCGTGAAATACGGCAGGCTGTATTTTTCACACACCGTCCGGACGAAATTCTTGACCGATTCCGTATTCTCGATGCGCTCGCCGACAAATACATGAATGACCGTACCGCCGGTATAACGCGTCTGCAATGAATCCTGATGATCGAACAACTGGAAAATATCATCCGTGTGATGTACCGGAACATGCGTCGAGTTGGAATAAAACGGCTCACCGCCCGCTGTTTCATTCGGGCAGTCACGCTTGAGCTCAGGATACATATCCTTGTCCATGCGCGCCAGGCGGTAAGAAACGCCTTCAGCCGGTGTGGCTTCAAGGTTGTAATTATTGCCTGTTTCCTCCTGGAACTTCAAGAGCACTTTACGCATGAAATCCAGTGTATCTTCCGCGAACTTCTTGCCCTTGGGCGTTGTGATATTCTCCCCCAGGAAATTCAAACAGCACTCATTCATGCCGACCAAACCGATCGTCGAGAAGTGATTCTTCCAGTATTTCCCGAAACGCTTTTTCATATCACGCAGATAGAACTGCATGTAAGGATACAAATTATCATCCGTCAGTACTTCAAGCCCTTTACGCTTGATCTCAAGGCTTTCTTTGGCCAGGATCATCTGATGCTCAAGCTCGGCGAAGAATGTTTCTTCATTCTTGCAGGCATACCCTAAACGCGGCATATTGATAGTCACAACACCGATCGAACCTGTCAACGGGGCCGCGCCGAATAAACCGCCGCCGCGCAAGCTAAGCTCACGGTTATCGATACGCAGACGGCAGCACATGCTGCGTGCATCGTCAGGGCTCATGTCGGAATTGATGTAGTTGGTAAAATACGGAATGCCATATTTGCCGGCCATATCCCACAGCGGGTTCAATTCAACATTATCCCAATCAAAATCCTTGGTAATGTTGTACGTCGGGATCGGGAACGTAAAAACACGGCCCTTGGCATCACCCTCGATCATAACCTCGAGGAAGGCCTTGTTGAACATGTCCATTTCCTTCTGGAAATCGCCGTAAACCTGATCCTGGATCTGACCGCCGATGAGAACACCCTTTTCTTTATAATACGTGGGCACACGGACATCCAGCGTGACATTCGTGAACGGTGTCTGAAAACCGACACGCGTCGGAACGTTAACGTTGAACAGGAACTCCTGCAGGGCCTGACGCACATCTTTATAAGTCAGACCGTCATAACGGATGAATGGTGCCAAGAGCGTATCGAAATTCGAAAATGCCTGCGCACCCGCCGCCTCACCCTGAAGCGTATAGAAGAAATTCACGACCTGCCCCAACGCTGAACGGAAATGCTTGGCAGGGCGTGATTCGGCCTTGCCTGAAGCACCCTGAAAACCCTGAAGCAAAAGATCATAAAGGTCCCACCCTACGCAATAAACGCTGATGCTGCCCAGGTCATGGATATGAAGGTCTCCATTGGTGTGCGCCTCGCGGACTTCCAGAGGATAAACCTTATTGAGCCAGTATGCCTGGGAAATTTCCGACGAGATATAATGGTTCAAACCCTGGAGGGAATACGCCATATTGGAATTCTCGTTGACCTTCCAATCCTTGCGGGAAAGATACTTCTCGACAAGATCAACGTTGAACATGGACGCGATCTCACGCATACGGGAATGCTGATCACGATAAATAATATACGCTTTGGCTGTCTTCTTATACGGCGATGTGATCAGAACTTCTTCAACGATATCCTGAAGGCCTTCGACGGTCGGCAAACGCTTGGAATAGAGCTGAAGCGCCAGGTTCAACACACGGATGGTCAGTTTCTGCGCGACATCTTCACCGAACTCACCTGTTACCTCACCCGCCTTTTGAAGCGCCTTGGTGATCTTCACCGGTTCAAAGGTTTCTTCCGCCCCGTTCCTTTTGATGACCTTGTCGAATAATTCTGTCGTGTACACTGTTCTCTCCCTGTTAGTATTTATAAAATCTATGCCTGTTTATATTGTCCATGCCGACGGATCGTTTGCTGATCGTCGAACGGGTGATAATCCTTCTTTTCCTCTTCATAGACCATGCGGACATTAAGGCCCGCGAACTGATCTTTAATAGCTGTCATTTCCAGCAACGACAAAGGTTTTTCGGCATTAGGCCGTAACGGCGTATTCAGTTGGATCTCATCCGCGCCGATCTCACGCGCCAGCGCGGCCAACTTGGAGGCCTGCGCCTTATTCGCTTCAACGAACATGATCTGCAGCGCAAAACGTCCTTTAAAGGTCCCTTTAAATGCCTTGATGCCGTCTAGCGTTGATCGCCAGGTGATCCCTGCCGCCGGACGATTAAGCGCTTGAAAAACACGCTCGTCAGCCGCCTCAAGCTTCACTAACACCAGATCGACGCCCTTAAGATCAGCCTGAACATCCTTACGGCCTAACAGTGTACCGTTGGTTATGACGGCGACTTTCTCGGGACGAACGCTGCGCACGGCAGTGATCATCTCCCCTAAATTAGCCGCCAACGTTGGCTCACCATTACCGGAGAACGTCAAATAATCGATCCTGACCTCAGACTCAAGCAATTTGATCTCTTCAATAAGGTCAGATGTTGCCACGAAAACCTGGCGGCCTGCTATAGCATCTGCCTGCTCCGCACAACCGAGCTGACAATACGTGCAATTAAAACTACAAACTTTTTTATGCGTTGAGATAGGATCCAGACCTAAGGACATCCCCATTCTCCAGGAATGAACGGGGCCATAAATATACTTGAATTGAGGTTGGAGCATCAAAGCCATTCGCACTGCACGTTAAAGAATGTTAAAGAATAAGAAAAGACGAAAACCTGCCGGAAAAAACAACTTATAGTTGTTAGAGCTCCGGTCAGGCACTAGATATAGTATCTCATCAGCATGAATTGTCAAGCGCTTTTTCGGTGATTTTGAGGTTTTTTTATCGTCGACAACGGAAAAAATATCACTTTCAAAGAATAAATAGTTTTCATTCCCGAAGGAGCCTATATTAGCCCTGGCGGTCTAAAAATGTCAACGGTTTTCTGCCTGTGGCGGTTAATTTTGATGGGTAAGATGACTTGTTAGGACGGCAAGGCTTTGGGTCAAACGGGCATTTTCAAGGATAACACCCGCAGGGATACGCAGCGGGGCTGGCGCAAAGTTCCATATGGCCTTAATACCGGCAGCCAGCATAAGATCGACCACCGGCTGTGCCTCACGCGCCGGGACGGTTAAAATGCCGATATGGACCTTAGTGCGCTTGATAAATTTAGGCAATTGTGCCAACGGCAAAACTTCACGGTCAAATGTCGTTGCCCCCACCTTGCGCACATCCTTGTCGAAAGCAGCGACTATGTTGAGACCGTACTTCTCGAAGTCCTTATACCCTAAAAGCGCTTTTCCCATATTGCCGACACCGACCAAAACAGCGTCATGCGTGCTGTTCCATCCCAAAAAGTCACGGATACGCACCACAAGGCCGGCCACACGAAAGCCGACGCGCGCCTTACCCACTTCGCCGGTCACCTCAAGGTCCTTGCGCACCTGGGTCGGATTAAAATTAAACTCCCGGGCAAGCTGCGTCGATGAAACACACTCAACGCCCTGAGCCAAAAGCGCCTCAAGCAAATGAAGGTACAGGGGCAATCTTTTCAATGTGGAGCGAGATACGACGGGATCTTTAGACACGAAAAGCACCGGGGACCAGGGTTAGAGATAAAAGTATCGATATAATCTTCTCGATAAAAGTTTCTCTAATATAACTGAAAGTCCTGCCCTGTCAATGCCAAAACATGACTACGCCGACCGTTTAAGGCTATGCCCGGGATCTGTGGCGACCGTACGCCCTACCGAATGAACCAAAGCGCGCAAGGTCTCGAACGTATCACTGGGCGCCTGCTTAAGCCCCGGCTTATTGGGATAGAGCTGGTACATTTCGCGGTATCGTGTCGGGGTAACATTGGGCATCAAGACATTCGCACCCACTTCGAGGGCTCTTTGGCGCCCATTAGGATCGATCGTTCCCATGGCCGTGGTAGCTGGGATGTGCACATTACGCATCACGATACGGATAAGCGCCAAGGTGCGTAACGTAAGCCCCAGTGACCCGCCTCCGACACCTTTTAGCGGCGTATTAGGGTCAGGAATAAAAGGGCCAAAACCCACCATGTCCAGATCAAGCTCACGCATGAGAAGAATATCATCGGCGATCATCTCTTCAGTCTGCCCGGGAAGCCCGACCATAATGCCAGACCCGACCTGAAACCCCACCTCACGCAGCCAGCTCAGGCATTGGATCCGATCGGCGTAAACTGAATCTGGTTTGAGCTTAATAAAAAGCTTCTCACAGGATGTTTCAAAGCGCAAAAGGTAACGGTCAGCACCAGCCTGCCTAAGCGCAGCATATTCCACGCGCGTTTTCTCTCCCATGGAAAGCGTGATCGCTACACCGAACGCTTGCTTGATACGGCCGATAAGCGCAACCATCTCATCAGTTGAATATTGACCGCTCTCACCCGACTGAAGAACCAAACTTTTAAACCCCAGGCCCACCGCGTAAGCTGCGGCGTCAAAGATCTCGCCCGTGGACATCTTGTACCGGGCCACACCATGATTTGAACGGCGTATACCACAATAAATGCAATCACGTCCGCAGACATTGGAGAATTCAATGAGCCCGCGCAGATGCACGGCATTGCCCACATGCAAACGGCGCACGCGGTCCGCCTCGCCAAACAGCGCCGCCGGTCTGTCTGTCATCAGATTCTCAATGATCTCATCACGATTCATAACCACATTCCTCCACGCCAATTGTTCGCCATCAGCATGCCTCCTTACATCCTTCACAGCCAACAAGCGGCCCGAAGTTCAATGCCCTAAGGGCGAGTTCCACAGCCATCCGTTTTCTTCCTCCGCCCTCAAAATCCTGAAGAAACGGATGCGCGAGGACTGTCTGAGCCACAGGGCATGAACGAGGGCCAAAGCTTGTCGAGATTGTTATAAATAAAGATCCCTCTCACCCTTCTTCACCCGCTCATAATAATTCATAAAGATATCCAGCGTCTGCGGATTCTTGGCCTTGATCTCAGCGACCTCACGGTCGATGAGCGGCTGCGCCAGGCGTCGTGTGTCCTCTGTGGCAAAATCATCCAGCCATTCCTGAAATGTGAGCACGGCATTAAGCTTGCAGAACTTCCCCTCGGTGCCGCTTCTTAAAAGATCCATGATGCATTTGCCGGTACGTCCGCAACGATAGCCCGCGGTGCAAAAAGATGTGATAAAGCCCATCTGCGCCAGATCACGGATAAGTTCATCCAAAGAACGTGTATCCCCCAAAATAAACTGCTGTTTGTCCTCCTTCTGGGCGGTCACACAATCAGAATACCCACCGACAGCAATGCGCGATGATGCGTCCATCTGGGTGATGCCCATCAAGACAGCCTCGTTACGTATCTCGGCCTTTTCGCGCGCCGTCACGATCATGCCGGTGTAAGGCACGGCCAGACGGATGATCATCATGATCTTCTTAAAATCATCATCAGAAACAAGATACGGCCAGTCTGGCGTGATCACGGAATTAAGCGCCGGTACCACGCGCGGGAATGAGATCGTATGCGCGCCAATGCCCATGCGCTTTTCAAGCGCCTGGGTGTGGCAAACAAGTGACATCAGTTCAAAACGCCAGTCATAAAGCCCAAAAAGCGCGCCGATACCGACATCATCAATGCCCGCCTCCATGGCGCGATGCATGCTGTACAAGCGCCAGTTATAATCGCCTTTGATCGTATTTGCCGGATGCATCTTGGCATAGGTCTCTTTATGATAGGTCTCCTGAAAAACCTGATACGTACCGATGCCCGCCTCATTGATCTTCTTGAGGTCCTCAATAGAAAAAGGAGGTGCGTTAACATTGACCCGTCGGATTGCTCCTGTGCCGTTCTTGGTCTTGACCTTGACCGAATAGATCGTTTTAAGGCTTTCGATCACATAATCAACATCATTCTTTGGATGCTCGCCATAGACCGCAATAAGGCGCTTGTGCCCAATCTCTCCCGCGAGGACCGCAATTTCCCGGCGGATAGCATCTGTATCTAGTACTGTGCGTGTCGCTGCCGTATTATCGTTATTGAACCCGCAATACGCGCATCTGTTCACGCAATAATTACCTAAATAAAAGGGCGCGAAGGTCACAATACGATTGTCATAGATCTTGATCTTGAGGGCCAACGCGGTCTGACGCATTTCCTCAAGCATCTTCTTGTCATTGACCCTGATAAGGATCGCCACCTCATCGAGCGAAAGGTCCTTAACGGCCATAGATTTAGCCAGAATAGCGCGCACCTGCGCCGGTTCAGGCTCACCCGAGAACGCCGCGAGCTTAGCTTCAATATCGCCGTCATTAATAAAATCACGGCCCTGGTCCATGTACTTCGTTATCTGATCCGGCTTGATCCGCTGACCAGCCCATCCATTCAATCCTGTCGCTTTATTCATATGACCACCTCTAACTTGTTTATCTTTCCTGATTTCTAAAGCTTTCGGCATACCTGGCTGCTCAGACAGTGGAAACAGCTTTTTCTAAAGAACATTGTTGAAAGCTTGGTTTCCAAACTCGCATCTGCGGCATGCCTTCAGCTTTAAATCAGGAAAGCGTTTAATCCGCGCAGGCTGCAGGCAAAAGGATGACGGCGAATTGCGGACGTCCTTCCACCCGCATTTCCATCCCAAAAAGGACGGGCGCTCCTGAGCCGGAATCCTTTGCCAAAGCCTATAGCGCGGAAATTACCTGAGCTACTTCTTTTTCAAACGCATCCAACGCCGCCGGAAATGGCGAAAGAACACGTTTCAATACACCCTGAACTAAAGATATCCCGACGCCATAATTTGTAATCGGTACTCCTCTTTCTTTGGCCTGATGGATACGCCACAACATCTCACCACGCGTTAACATACACGAACCGCAGTGCACAATAAGTTTGTACTGTTCAAGGTCCTTGGGATAATCACGTCCCGCAAAATGATCGACCACCAGATCACCGCCGACATATTGACGCAGCCAGCGCGGGATCTTGACCCGTCCGATATCATCTTCAGCCGCATGATGTGAACAACTTTCCGCGATCAGGACCTTATCCCCCGGTTTGAGCGCTTCAATATGCGCCGCACCTTTGGCCATCTCGACCAGATCGCCCTTGTATCGCGCGAAAAGAATCGAGAATGTCGTGCATTTCACATCCAAGGGCGTATCTGCGACCATTTTCATTACCACCTGTGAGTCGCACACAACCACCGCAGGCTTACTTTTTAGATTCTGCAGGAACGCCGCATACTCACGCTCCTTAACAACCGCTACAACAGCATCATTATCCAGTCCGTCACGGATCGCCTGCACCTGCGGCAGTATGAGTCGCCCCTTCGGCGCCTGCAGATCGATCGGCACGACCAGAACGGCCACGCCACCAGCGGGAACAAGATCCCCCAATAGCGTCGGCGGTCTTAAAAAATCCTCCGGACAGGTCTGGATCAGGCAAAGCTTGAACGCCTGTAAAAATGCTTCGCGCTGGGCCGTGACGACGCTTGAACCAACGATAACCTTATCTGTTATCGCTTGAAGAACTTGCATGAAATCATCAGCGATCGACTTTATGTCCGCCTTATTAATAACAATGATCAGTGGCTTCTTTTTAGCCTTAAGCTCTTCAGCAAACTGCACTTCGCATACCCCCCAGATCCCGGGCTCAACGACTAACAAAGCAATATCACAGCGGTCCAGCGCGCGCCGTGTGCGCTCAATACGCTTTTCCCCCAGGAGAGAATCATCATCAAGCCCTGCCGTATCCAGGAACATCACGGGGCCTAATGGCAGCAGTTCCATGGCCTTCTCCACCACATCTGTCGTCGTCCCAGCCACAGCGGATGTAATGGCCACGTCCTGCCCCGCGACCATGTTAAGCAAACTTGACTTGCCCACATTGGTCCGGCCGAAAATGCCGATCTGAAGCCTTAATGATTTTGGTGTTTTATCCATAATATTCCTCTCATCCTTCACAGTCGCTTCGCGGGTCCTGCCGCCGTCGTGATGCCCTTGTCGTCTTTCGAAGGCGTCTCGCGTATTTCATTCAACAAGCGGCCCGAAGTTCAATGCCCTAAGGGCGAGTTCCGCAGCCATCCGCGTTCCTTCCTCATTCAACATCCTTCAAAAGCGGATGCGCGAGGACTGTCTGAGCCACAGGGCATGAACGAGGGCCAAAGCTTGGCGAATCATTATCTATGTCCTAATCCGACAAGATTATGCGGCGCCAATGTTTTATTGACAATCTCCACACCCAACCTCCGGTTAAGGAACGCACGCAAATTATCTTCCTTAATATCATCAAATTCTTTCAGCAAGGCCTGACAACGGTCATACCCCACCACAGGAACAAACGCCGTAATGAGCGTCCGGCTTCTGTCAACATAATGCCGGCAGCGATCTTCATCCGCTTTGATCCCATCGATATGTGCTGTCAGCATCCCATCCGCCTTGACCAAAAGATCAACCGCCCCTAAAAGCGCATCCGCCAATAGCGGCATGAATTCAATGATCTGCCCGGTGCCGCGCGATGCCGCTTGCGTTACAAGACCGTCCTGCGCGATCACTTTAAGGCCGGCCTGCGACACTGCCTCTAATATCACAGGATTAACTTTGCCCGGCATGATCGATGAGCCAGCCTGCACCGATGGCAACACAATTTCACCCAGCATATTCATCAAGCGCAAGTCATTCGAGATCTTCAGGATATTGACGGCATGCGCCTTGAGTATCCCTGACACCTCAACGAACGTATCCGCATGCGCCGTATCGCCCATCATATTCTCAGCCCGGCAAACACCAAGCCCTGTAACCTCACGCAACTTCTCAATGACCAGAAAAATGTAATCACGCGGCGCACCAAGCCCTGTCCCCACGGCTGTGCCGCCAATATTAACCACCCGTAAGCGCTCCTCACATTTAAACGTTCTCCAGCGGTCTCTCGAAACCGCTTCAGCCATGCCGGAAAACTCAGCGCCTAAGGTGATCGGCACGGCATCCTGCATCTCGGTACGCCCCAACTTGATGATACCGGCGAATTCTTTTTCCTTACGCTGAAAAGCACCTTGCAGCAGCGCTGTTGTCTCGCTTAAAGACCTAACACCCAGGATTAAAGCCACCTTCAGCGCCGTCGGATAAACATCATTGGTCGATTGATGTAGATTCGCATCCTCCAAAGGATGGAGCGCCGCATAATCACCCCTGGCGCGCCCCATGATCTCGAGGCCGCGATTGGCGATGACCTCATTCAAATTCATGTTCGTCGATGTCCCCGCCCCGCCCTGCAGTGCATCCAGGGGAAACTGGTCATTCAACTTGCCAGCCATGATCTCATCGCACACACTTATAACGACTGAAGCTTTCTCAGGTGTTAAATATCCCAAGTCCTTATTCGCCAGCGCACAGGCTTTCTTGACCATGGCCATGGCTTTCATCAGTGGCAACGACACAACACCAGAATACAAAGGGAAATTCTCCAATGCACGTTGCGTATGAATGCCCCAATAAGCTTTCAGCGGAATATTCTTCTCACCCAACATGTCATGTTCTGTGCGAAATTCCATATTTATGCCTTGGCTAATGCCGATCTGACCATCACGCCCTCAACTGCACCCAGCTTACCCGTCAATGCGCCCAGTTCATCGGTTGTCATATCGACCGTCAGCGTAATAACGCTGCAATGACGCTCTTTATACGGCAAGCCGACCCGGGCCACGATCTCATCGCCATACTCAGAAAGGATCTTGTTCACCAATGGTGCTGCCTTAACACGATTTTCTATGATAATACCTACAAAACCTAAACGTTTGCTCATATCAATTCCCCTTATGTATTTAGCCATCCGACTTCGAAAGACGGCAAGGGCATCACGACAGTGCCAGGACCCGCTAAACAAACAGCCCCGATCTTATGCAAAGCATAAAACCGGGGCTGTGTGATCTTATTGTCACTTCCCTTGGTTTCAGGCCTTGCCCTTACCGCAGACACTTAATTTTTATTTCCCTCACCGCCCGGGTCAACCCCCGACGGATCAGGACCACCCGTTAGCGCGTATACAACGGACGTGAAACGTACTTCGTATGAAGAAGCTTGTGCGACTTATGTGACAACGGCTTCTCCAGAAAATCCTTGTATAATTGTGCAACATACGGATTCTCATGCGAACAGCGATGCGGCAGGTTGGCGTCCTCTTCATAAAGACCCTTCGCGCGCTGCTTGCGGATATCATCGGTCACCATATACGGCTGACCGCCGCCGCCAACACAACCGCCGGGACATGCCATAACCTCAATGAAATGATACGGAGGCGGCTGATTGTTCTTAAGCGCATCGCGTACCTTATCCATAACATATTTTACATTCTTCAAACCATGCGCCACCGCGATCTTAACATCCGTACCCTTGATATTGATCGTCGTTTCTTTAACACCCTGTAAACCACGCACAGCCGTGAAATTCACATCCTTCAAATTCTCACCCGTAATGGCAAAGTAAGCTGTACGCAGAGCCGCTTCCATAACACCACCCGTCGCACCAAAGATCGTGCCTGCCCCTGCATAATCACCCAGCATAAGATCCGCATCTTCATCAGGAAGCTGCTTGAAGTCAATACCAGCCTGTTTGATCATGCGAATGAGCTCACGGGTCGTCAACGATACGTCAACATCCTGAAAACCGGAAGCTGACATTTCTTCGGTACGTGAGATCTCATACTTCTTGGCCGTGCACGGCATAATGGAAATGACCTTCATCTTGGAAGGATCGATATTCTTTTTCTGCGCGTAATACGTCTTGGCCAAAGCACCCACCATCTCATGCGGACTCTTAGCCGATGAGAAAAGGCTAATGGTATCACCATAATACTTCTCAAGATAATCAACCCACGCCGGGCAGCAGCTGGTGATCAGCGGTAAAGGGCCCTTTTTGTTGACAAAACGCTCTACAAATTCCGTGCCTTCTTCCATGATCGTCAAATCAGCGCCGAAGTTAGTATCAAATACGGCCTTGAAACCAAGGCGGCGCAACAAGGCATAAAGCTTCTTGGTCAAATTCGTTCCGACAGGATAACCAAACCCTTCACCTACCGCCACACGCACCGCGGGTGCGATCTGCACCACGCAATGCTTATCCGGATCCTGCAAGAGCTGCCACACCTTCTGGGTCTCGTCATTCTCGCAAATAGCGCCCGTCGGGCAATGCGCCGCACACTGGCCGCAACGCACGCACGGGGATTCCGCCAGCTTGATGTCGCCGGAAGGTGCCATGCGCGTTTTAAACCCGCGATCCACATATGAAAGCGCCCATACATCCTGCATGTTCTGGCACGCATCGATGCACCGGCTGCACTTGATGCATTTTCTCGGCTCCAAAATGATCGTCTTGGTCGAACTATCAACCGGGATATTAGGAAGGATACGCTCAAAACGGTCATCACGGATACCGAATTCAGCACAGATCTTCTGCAATTCGCAGTCGTTGTTGCGTCCGCACACCAGGCAATCCGTCGGGTGATTGGAAAGGATGAGCTCAAGCACCGTACGGCGGGTCTGTACGATCTCGGGGTCATGGGTCATGATATCCATGCCTTCCTCAAGAGGCGTACAACATGCGCGCAGCATCTTGCGATTATTCTTGATCTTCACAATGCAAATACCGCAACCTGCCGAAGCAACCAGGTCAGGATGTTTGCAAAGTGTCGGGATATTGACCTGGGCTTTATGCGCCGCCTCAAGGATCGTGGCGCCCTGATCGACCTCGACAGGGATCCCGTTGATAATGGCTTTGATCTTAGTTACCGTCGACATTGGATTCACTCCTATTGACGCACAATCGCGTTGAATTTACATGCTTCATAACAGTTCGCACACCCGATGCACTTGGCCGTATCGACCGTGTACTTGCTCTGACGGTCACCTGAAATGGCATTGACCGGACAGTTACGTGCGCACAAACTGCAACCCGTGCAGCGTTCCTTATTGATGCTGTACACTACAAGGCTCGGGCACTTGCAGGACGGGCATTTCTTATCAATGACGTGCGCTTTATATTCATCTTCAAAATACTTCATGGTCGAGAGAACAGGATTCGCCGCTGTCTGACCCAACCCGCACAAGGAAGCCTTCTGCATCGCCTGGGCGATCTGATTGAGCTTGACCATATCCTCGGGCTCACCCTTGCCTTCGGAGATCTTTTTAAGGATCGCCAGCATCTGCGTCCCGCCGATACGGCACGGCGCGCACTTGCCGCAGGACTCATCCACGCAAAAACCCAGATAGAACTTGGAGATATCGATCATGCAATCGAACTCATCCATAACGATCATGCCGCCCGATCCCATGATGGAGCCGAGCTTCTGCAGGCTTTCATATTCCACAGCCGTATCAAAAAACTGCGACGGGATCATGCCGCCCGACGGACCGCCGGTCTGGATCGCCTTGATGGCGTGATTGTTAAGGACGCCGCCGCCGATATCGAAAACGATCTCGCGCAGCGTTGTACCCATGGGGACTTCGACCAAACCTGAATTCTTGACCTTGCCGGTGAGAGCGAAAACCTTGGTCCCCTTGGAACCTTCGGTGCCGACCTTGCCGAATTCAGCACCGCCTTTAAACAGGATATAAGGAATATTGGCTAACGTCTCAACATTGTTGATGACCGTAGGCTTGCCCCATACGCCCTTGACCGATGGGAACGGCGGACGCGGGCGCGGATAGCCGCGCAACCCTTCAACGGACGCGATCAGCGCCGTCTCTTCGCCGCACACGAAAGCGCCTGCACCCAGGCGGATCTCAACATCAAAATCAAAGCCGGAACCGAAAATATTCTGGCCGATAATGCCCTTACTGCGGCACACATCGATAGCTTTCTGGATACGCTCAACCGCCAGCGGATATTCAGCACGAATATAGAAAATACCGTGCTTGGCACCGACCGCAAAGCCGCCGATCATAAGACCTTCAATGACAGAATGAGGATCGCCCTCAAGCACCGAACGGTCCATATAGGCGCCCGGGTCGCCTTCATCGCCATTACAGATAATATATTTCTCATCGCCCTTCACGCCGCGGGTGATATTCCATTTCATCCATGTCGGGAAACCTGCGCCGCCGCGGCCGCGCAAGCCTGACTTCTTCATTTCCTCAATGACCTTTTCAGGCCCCATGGCCAGGGCATTGGCCAGCCCCTGGTAACCATCAGCAGCGATATACTCTTCAATGCTCTCAGGATCAACGATACCGCAATTGCGCAGGACCAAACGCATCTGCTTATTCTTTTTCTCAAAAGACAAAGCATCGATCTTTTCACCCTTGACCACGGTCTTGTCAACGATCTCGGCAATATTGGCACTGTTCAAATTAACATAAATGAAGCCTTCCGGCAGCACCTTGGCCACAATACCCTTGTTATACACGCCGATATCAGACACAAGAACGACCTGGGCCTTGTCCACGAGGTTGTTATCCCGCAGGTAACTGCTAAAGGCCACGTGAAAATCACGTAATTCCTTTTTAAGGCTGCCATTGGTATCTTGAAGAAGGATCCGTTTCATATCTTTTTCCTTATTAATCCGGGGTTAGATCTCGTAAATATGGTTCTCAACAAGCTTCTTCTGGCAAACATGTTCATCGACGATCCTGCGGGCCACGTCCTTATTGACCTTGCCGTAGAATACGCGCGGGGCGCCTTCGATATTGACCTCAACCAGCGGTTCGGCCGAGCAAAGCCCGACACAGCCGCATTTCTTGACGATCACATCCATGTTGTGCGCCTTGATCTCTTCGTTGAGAACATCAAGAACTTCTTTGGCACCCGCCGCCACACCGCATGTGCTATAGCCCACGCGGATCCAGTTCCTGGGTGGATTGGACTGCGCTGCTGATTTTAATTTATTTAATTCTTCCCTGGTCATAGCCATAACGGCCCTCCTCAATAATTAACGCCGAACGCACGCAGCCGATTTAAGCTTCAACGGTCTTATGTTCGGCAATGATACCCATCACATCGGTCCTCTTGACCGCGCTGTAAACCTTGTGCCCTACCGTGATCACCGGCGCCAAGCCGCAACAACCCAGGCAACGGACGATCTGCAGATGAAATAAACCGTCCTTGGTCGTATGCCCTTCATCCACCTGAAGCAAACGGCGGATCTCCTCGATCAAAGCCGGAGCTCCCTTCAAATAACACGCCGTACCCAAACAGACCGAAATAGTGAATTTGCCGGGAGGCGTCAGCTTGAAATAATTGTAGAACGTAAGAACCTCATAAATGCGCGCCAGCGGCATATCTGCCTGACGCGACACTTCAAGCGCGGCCTCACGCGGAACATACCCGTAACGGTCCTGAATATCATGAAGGATCATGATGAGGTTACCCTCTTTATCCTTCCAACGCTCAATAACGGCTTTTACGTCGTCTTTTAAGGTTTCAACGACCATAAACAAACTCCTGATGTTTAATGCGGGTTAAGTCGGGACTATTCGGATGAACTTCCTGACCCTTATGAATTGGCTGATTATATGGAGAAGAGCGGTATTCTGCAAGAAAATAATCCTGCGGATGCTAAGGATAAACGAATCAAGAATTTTTATCGATTCCGGCCCAGGGCGTTTAGCGATGCCGTATCTGTTGTTACCAGATCACATTAACATCAAGCCATAAGGCCTGCGCCGTATAATTGCCCGTATCGACAGACTGGTACGAACGAAAACCATAATAGGTATAGCGCGGTTCAATGGTCAAATACTTCCTGGGCGACCACGTAACGCCCAGACTGGTATTGTACCATTCATTATCAGGCGCGTATAAGAAGGCCGTCCCTGTATCACCTATGTAATCGTTATTGGCGTTCTTGGCCCTGGAATATTCATAGGAATTGAAAAAGCTTAACGTCTGAACCGGGGCATAACTGATCCCTGCTGACCATGTATGTACATTCGCGGTCGTTGCCGGCAAATAGGTTGCGGTCTGCATCTGGGCGGCCGGAGTCGACGTTTTATAAAGTTGCAATAAATAAGCAACATTGAACATCAACGCATCCGTCGGGATCAGTGTCACATCATAAATATAATCCCGCTCCATCTGCTGGCTTTTGACCATATCCAAGGCTGCATATTGGGTCTTGTATGTTTTTCCTATCGTCTTGTAACGAAATGAATTCTCGAACCACTTCACAGGCTTCCACGCGATCCGCGAGGCCACCTCCTCTTTTCGCGTGCGTAAAGTATTCAAGTATGCTTCGCTATCACTTGAGTAAATGATCCTGTCGAGCTTGTCATTCTTACCGCCATTCTTATACTCTACGGTCGTCGTGACATTCTTTACCGGCGTAAATCGCGCACCGACGGTGCTGGTAATATCGGCTGTGCGATTAATAATATCATGATACGCATCCCCGGATGTATTGGTAGCCAACGAAGCGTCCTGCCCCAAATAAGCTATACGGGCCAGAGACAGCCAATTGCGTTCATGCGTCAGGTCAAGGTCGGTATAAAGGCTGGTCTTGGGAATGCCGCTGTACTTGAGTGAGAAGCTGCCTGCCGTTGCCATGATCTTATTCTCAGTCGAGCCATCATAGTAATAATTGGCAACACCGTCCGGCGACACACCTGCAGCCGCGATAGAAGAACAGACCGTATCCGCCGGGCCGCAATCAGCCCCCTGGGTCGATGCCGCACGGATAGATGTCATATCAGTCTTGAACTTCGTGCCAAATGTCAACCGGTCGCTTAAATTGGACAGCAAATTCCCCGTCAACGTGTACTTATCCTCGAAGTTATCGGCCCCCCCGTCTTTAATATATGGACGGCTATAGGCCCACGGCGTACCATCAACCTGATACTCACGCTGCACCTCAATTTGACTTGTCCTGTTGTGCGAATAACGCGAACCAACCGCCAGATAAGTCTTGTCATTCAGCGACCACTTATCCGCTAAAAGCGTTGTCGATAACGACTTGGCCTGTGTGTCGTCCGACTGCACTCTTTTCTTATTCGTACTGGCAGGCGTGTCCATGGCAGCGTTGTACCATTGCTCGGTGCGGCTCTTATTGGACTGAAAGAATTCGTACTGCTGGGCACCCTTAACCGTGAATCCCATGGCCTGAAATTTATTTTTAACTGTTACCGTGTCGGTTGTTTCATCATGCTCACTGTAAGACGGCGCCGTCGATTTGGTCGCCAAACCCGAAACAACGCCTCCCCAGGTCAAACGGTTCTTGATGCCCTTTTTAGTCCTGCGATCATATTGCACACTGAGGGTGGAATCATCCGGCGTGCCGTTGCCGAGCTCAAAACTGAACTTATCAATATCCATGTTCAGATCCTGCGTCAGGCGGATGACCTGAAGGCCTGCCGTCGTAAAAGGATAATATCCCCCTTGATTCATGTAATACCGGCGCAGCGCATTGTAATCCATCCGGATAAACCCGACATCATCTTGGGTGATCAAGACCGTACCGTTATTATCATTCTCCTCCGGCAAATAGCCACCCTTCATCGTAATGCGGGTACCCTTGCTTATATCGCTCTCTATGGAAATATCCTTGAAGCCGGAAGAACCCTGATCATTCTGACCGCTGATGGCCCGGAATTTGGCAACATCCCCTTTGACCTCAACAACCTTGACCGCAGGCGTGATTTCGACAGACGCCTTACTTTCAGCAGATGCCGCGGCAACACCGGCTACGAAGATACAACCGCCGCAAAAAATACGCCCGAGCATGTGTTTAAAAGAAATATGTGCTATGTGCTCACCCTCTTAGTAGCGCAGCGTTTTATCAAAATTAGACCCGTGCACCGCCGTATGACATCCGGCATAAAAACATACACCCTGGGGTATCCTCGAATTAGACGTATGCGCGCCCCCTCCGATTGTAGGAAAATTAGCCTGCACATGACAACGCAAACACAGATTGGCATCCCTGGTCTTAAGCATTTTGTCATAAATAGAACCATGCACCTTATGGCATTCTGTGCAACCTTCGCGCATGGCCGCATGCTCATAAACCACCGGGCCCTGCTGGTCTTTATGACACTTGAAACAAACCTCATTCATACTTTCCATGGACGCTCCGCCGGCGACGAGATCCGCTCCGTGCGGTTCATGACAATCCGTACAACCCATCTTGCCTTCCAGGACCGGATGCCTGAACGGCAACTTGGCTTCCATGCGCTTTTCCTGATGGCAACTCAGGCAGATCTCAGGATCCTTGCGTGGATTGATGATACTCCCTTTTTTCCTCGGGTCATCGGCGTGTATGCTGCCGGCACCGTGGCATATCTCACAATCCTGAGCCTGATCAGCATCTCTGGTCGCAAGCCTCGCGTGCAAAGACGCCGGATAAACCCGTCCCTCTTTCCGGTGACAGGCCGTACAGGTCTCCAAACCGACATAGGTAGCACCCTTGATCGCGGTCACAGGAGCCTTACCGGCACTGGAGGCATACGTGATCCCCGCAATGAAAAATACGGCTACGCCAATTATAAGAAGAGCTACTTTACTTCTTGAAATCTTCAACTTGACCTACTTTTTTATAGGTTTCAGCAACAGGCACGGCTTCCATGTCTTTAGTCTCCCGGGCATCTTGCGCCGCTTTTATGATCGCCATCCCATAATCATTCATAGACAGCTTTTCCCCGTCTTTCCTGGGCTTATCCAGATCATGACAATAGGCGCACTTAGGATTTGAATCCGGGAACACCTCTTTATACAATTTCCTTTGTTTAGGGGTGGCTTGCACAGCACCCAAAGACGTCAGCATGAAAACACTGGTCAAAATTAAAACCTTGCGTCGGTCAATGTTCAACATTGTTATCCCCTCCTCTTTCTTAAATAAATCATACCACCCAGGAATCCTGCCTCCAATACCAAAAATAACATGATCCATTCCAAACCACCCGACCCTGCACCATAACTATGCAAGCCGCGCCCCAGGACAAAATTCACGCCATACCATGTCATCAGGACCAGAAGGAATCCCAAAAGGCTGGCCACCGCTAAACCCCAATTCGTAAGCTTACGGCTGTAACGCAAGTGCAAAATCGCCATATACCCCAAAAACGTAATGAACGCCCATGTTTCTTTAGGGTCCCAGCCCCAGAACCGGCCCCAGGTCTCATTGGCCCATACGCCGCCCAAGATCGTCCCCGCACCTAAAGCGATCAAACCCGCCTGCAAAATCCGGTAAATGGCCAGCGCGGACCCTTTGTCCTCATCGGCCGTCAGCTTCCCTGTTGCTGCCAGAAATAAATACCGGTGAGAAATCGCCATGGCTAACGTAAAAAAACTATAACTGGCCATGATCGTCATGACATGGATCATTAACCAATAACTGCTGCGCAAAACCGGAGAAAGGACGTCCAATGAGCTACTAACCGGGAGCAGATTCGCATAAAGCATCACCAGGACGCTTGCCAGCGCGCCGCTCGACAAGAATGATCGACGCTTCTGAAAGATCGCATAACATCCGACACAGATCATAAGGACCCAATCCATGAAGATCATGGTCTCATACATATTAGCGACAGGCGGCCTCGACAGAATATATGTTCTTAACAGGAGCCCGGCCGTATGGAAGACAAACCCGATGAACAGCGCTAGGCATCCGGCATCCGGCATCCGCAATCCGGAAAAGACTAAGAGGATAAACCCGATAAGATACAATATCCCGGCATAATAAAATGGCTCCATCGCATAATAGATGCCTTCCATTTTAACCTTCTCCCAGCCGTCTTTTTCCAGTGAAGGCACGACGGATGCGATCCAAAGGTCAACCTGAGTCACAATTTTTGGGTCTTTATCGGCATAATTTTTAACAAGTTGAAGGAAATATTTGGATTGAACCATATTGCTTGTAAAAGGAGATGCCCATGCCGTCTTGCCGGGAACAGGCATAACGGTGATCATTTCTCCACGGCTCAGGCGATCAACTGTAGCAAGACGCTCATAAAGAATATCCGCCTGCTGTTCAAGGGCAGAGAGCCTCTCTTCCTTCTGCCGCTTCACCGAAGCTTGCGCCACGATCGACTCAAGGGTCTTAAATACTGGTTGCAGCTCATGGTACGAGACGCTTTTCTTCTCCGATAGAATGCCCAGCGCTTCTTTTAAGCCGGGATGATCGATCCTGATGAAAGGGACATCCAGAAATTGCTCGGGCCTGGCTAAACGGCTCATGATCACATCGACCGCCGGAGATCCCTGCCACCGGGCTTTGCCGGTTATTGACTGAACAAGTTCGTGGGCAAACGCGGCAAAAGGCTTGATGCGCCCGCCATGCTGAATGGGGATCAAACCAACAGCAACGGAACCTGCAACCTGCGACGCACTGACGGGCGCCACAAACCCCATGAATACCAAAGCAAGGATCAATATTGTTTTCATCATGTCTCCTCAGACCTTTTTCCATAAAACTGCCATAAAGCACCCAGGCAGGCTATAAACGAACTAAAATATACGACCGGTATCCCGGGATTTTTTGCCACCGTGAATACGGAACTTTTTCCGTGGACCCCGTCATCAATATACGACATCTGAAAGATCTTGTAACCCTGATACGTCAGCGGATGGTTCATGCTGATGGTCTTCTCCAGCATTACACCGCTCTTTTTATCCTCCAGGACAACATCACTCTCAAAAGCAGCCGCCTCCATTGTGCCAGGATAATCGATCTTACGGAAATCTTTCAGCATCAGCGAAAAAGGTAGCTCTTCCGAACGATCTGTCCGCGCAAGATCAGCGGCCCCACCAGGCATAGCCGAGGATGCAGTATAATCCTCAGGCTTTCCCGCTTCCAGACGGAACGTCAGGTCCGACACACCCTTTTCCTCTGAGGGATGCATCGCACTAAAATCAGGGAAAAATGCAAATGCAAACTGATGCACAGCGAACCCTTTGCTGTCGATCAGGTCAAACGACACAGCCGGATTAGGCATGCGCCCTGCCGGATCATTGACCAGCACACCCTTGCCTTGAACCGCAGCATAAGGATAAAAAGCCAGTCCATCGATCTCAAATGCCGTCTGCGGAATATTGATCTTTACAGGGATATCCCCGACGGCAAGTGTATAGCTCAGTAATTCCTTGCCCTCTTTATCCATCACCTTCAGGATAGGGGCAGGGAGCTTAACAGGCCCTTTCACGGCCAAAGGACAAAACGGAACCTTCTTATCTGTACGTGCCAGCATCTTGCCGGAGCGCTTAAAATAATCTACCCTCTGCCCCTCAGCGACCATCAATTGCCCGTCAACGACGAAATATTTTATAATGAAAGCGCCGGAAAGTATGCCCAGGATACCGACATGCGTGATCAGAAATCCGGTCTGCCGCCAGCACAACGGCCATCGCACAACGATGGAAAAGAAGATATTGACCCATAATAAAGAAACCAACAGGTCGAACCACCAGGCATTATAAAAGATCTCCTGCGACAATACGCTGCCATGCATGGCTTCAGTCGATGTAGATATAATAAAGAACCCGATCAGGACCGTGCTGATCACGGCCGTAAATGCGGCGGAACCCAACAAATGCATCAGCCTCTTCATCACGCGAGCGGACCTTTCTTGAACATATAAGATAATATTATAAGAAAAGACGCTGTGCTCAAGGTATTTCTGATAAATGGACACTACGCAGCCAGCTACTGCATATAATTGACTATGACATTTTACAAACTCTGTTATAGAATAAAACACTATGTTCAACCCGCGTTTTTACTTTATTGCAACCACTCTATGTTGCACACTGTTTGCCGCTGGCCTATGGACGAGCCGTCCCCAGTTAGCAGCCCCGCCGGCTTTCACAGCTTATGGCTACGGCGGCCCGATTCACATGACCATGGAGCTTACTGATAATGGTACGATCACATCCCTGCAAGTCACGCAACACGATGAAACACCTTCTTATGTCGGCCGGCTTGAAGACTTCCTGGCCCGCTTCATCGGAAAGCCCCGTGAAAACCAGCTTATCCTTGGGAGAGACATCGATGCGATCTCAGGAGCAACGATCACCAGTGACGCCATCACCGAGGGTGTACGTAAAGAGCGCGCCTTGATCCTCAAAACGCCTCAACAGGAAGAAAGAATACCAGCTTTAAATATTGAGTATATTATCCTCCCCTTACTCCTTATAGTTGCAGCCACCATCGCCTTCTGCTATCGTCACAACCCCCTGCGCTGGGCAGTAATGATCGGCAGTACCTTTTATTTCGGTATCATCAATCACTCCATGCTTTCGATCCTCCAGATCACTCAGGCAGGCCTGGGCAAAGCGCCGGACTTCAGTCAAAACACTTTATGGTGGATGTTCCTGATCATAGGCATCCTCAGTGCATTCCTTATCGGAAGGGTCTACTGCGGCAGCTTGTGCCCTTTCGCGTCTATCCAGGAAATATTATTCATGTTCAAATCCCGGCGTGCCGATACAACCCCCGTCATCACGCCGGTCATCGATAAATACAGCCGTCTCATTAAATACATTTTACTTTTGATCCTCATGAGCCTCGCTCTATACCTAAACTCTGGCGCTATTGCCAATATTGAACCCTTCATCACCCTCTTTGCCGGGCATGGCAGTAAACTTGCCTGGGCTTTTCTGGCTTTCATGCTCGTGCTCGCCATATTCAACTACCGGTTCTGGTGCAAGTACCTCTGCCCTGTCGGCGCCCTGACAGGGCTCGCTGCAGTCTTCAGCTTTTTCAAAATAAAACCTCGTTCCACCTGTAATGGCTGCGGCGACTGTGCCAGGATCTGCCCCACAGAAGCGATCACCTCTGATAAAAAAGGCATTCCCGCCATCGATATGGCAGAATGTATCAACTGTGCTAAATGCCTGCGCGCCTGCCCTGTCAATGCGCTCATGATCAAAGGTGGCTTCCATGACTAAACATGACCGTCTTTTTATGGCCATTATGCTGTGTTCCCTGTTCTTGCTGGGGTCGATCATAACTGATAATATAAGTACTGCCGGCCTATCATCTGCCGACACCCTGAAGCCGGGTGAAGCACGTCAAAAGATCATGGACATGAAACTACCCCTGCACGAGGGGAAATACTGGAAAAGTGCCCCATGAATAAAGTCGAATGCACCCTTTGCCCGAGACATTGCAAGCTTGCTGAAGGACAGCGCGGCGATTGCCGTGTCCGCACCAATGTCGACGGAAAGCTTTTCTCTCTTGTCTATGGGACGCCCTGCACCGTACACGTGGACCCGATCGAAAAAAAACCGTTCTTCCACATACTTCCCGGCTCAACAGCCTTTTCACTGGCCACCGCAGGATGCAACCTGCACTGCCTTTACTGTCAGAACTGGCAAATATCCCAGACACCCCCCGAAAAAGCAGAACATATCGACATGCCGCCCGATGAAGTCGTCCGGCAGGCCAAGCGGCATCAATGCCGCAGCATTGCCTACACCTATTCAGATCCCGTTGTGTTTTACGAATACACCTATGACACCTGCGTGAGCGCCAAAAGAAACGGCATCCTCAACATACTGGTTTCCGGCGGATATATCGAGCAAAAGCCGCTCATTGAATTATGCCAGGTGGCCGACGCCATTAAGATCGACCTCAAAGGCATGACCGATGATTTCTATATCAAAATGTGCAAAGCCCATTTAAAGCCGGTGCTGGACACCATCACGACCATCAAGAAACAGGGCGTGTGGCTCGAGCTGTGCAACTTGGTCGTCCCGACGTGGAATGACAGCGATAAAGATATCCTGGCTTTGGTACGCTGGGTGAAAGACAACGTGGGGCCGGACACGCCGCTGCATTTTTCAAGGTTCTCTCCGATGTACCAATTAAACGATCTGCCGCCAACCCCGCTGGAAACCCTTAACCGTGCCTGGGATATAGCCAAGTCCGAAGGCATGAAATTCATTTATATCGGCAATGTCCCCGGGCATCCAGGCAATCACACCTACTGCCCTCATGACGGCAAGATATTGATACGGCGTGAAGGCTATGATGTGATCGAAAACCATCTCAAGGATGGCGCCTGTGAATACTGCGGCACAAAAATCCCGGGGATATGGTCATGAATAGACGTGATTTCCTAAAAACATGCCTGACAGCTATGGCGGGGATATTTATCCTAAAATGGATAAAACCATTATCCGGCGAGACGGCGCCCGGCAGACTGACCGAGGCCAAATTCTATAAAAGCGCCGATACCTTACCAGGGTAAGACCGCGCACCCAAATACATCGCCGCGTTAAATGCCGCGACAAAAAGCATGGTTGCTGTGATCCCCCATAAAGGGACCAGGAAAAGTCCGACAAGAAAAGCCCCCGCCGCCGCGCCGATAAGGTCAGCGGCATAAACAACCCCCGCGCGACCCTCACCGGCGATGGCCGTATAAGCCCTGAATAAACCGCCGCCGAAAACACCCGCTACAACAGGAAAAAAGTAAAACCCCTGTGGCCACCACGTCCAACAAGCCATGAACGTGCCTGCCAGCAGGGTCTGCGCCAACAGGCCCGCCGGCACAAGGCTGTCTTTCAAAACGTGTTTAAATAAATGTGTCCCCATAAATACCCCGAACATGAACCCTGCTGTCAAAACACCGACCATCGCATACGCATGTCCAAAAACAGCCTGCACGCTCAATATGACGGCAACTTGAAACGCCATCTGAGTAAACCCGACAACCCCCATCCCCCATAAAGGAGCGCCAACCATGCCGCGACCGAAAAAGCCAGCCAACGCCATGGCCGGGATCACCGTCCATAACCAAAATCCGTATCGCTCAAAAACTTCTACACATGTTGAGAAAGCCGACCCTGTCCGCGTTGTTAAAAATGCCAGCGCGCGAACAGCTGCAACAGGCTTATCATCGGTTGATATCGCGGCGGAGGGATCAAGCCAGGCGTAAACCTCCGCGATGCGCCATGGCGCCATCCGGTCCTTCAGATAATGCCCCTGAATAAACTTGGTAACGATGCCCCGCTCGTGCAAACGCGCCGTCAATAACTCACTGCTTAAATGATACCTCTTATCGGACGCCAACCACACCATGCGCTCACCCGAAACCACCTGAACGTCCTTAAAAACAGATAACAAAGTCGCATAAACACTGGAAGCATACGCTTTGCCTTGAGGATTCACATAATCTTCTGACAAGCCCATGGTGATGCTTAAAATACCACCCGGCATCAAGTGACGACGTGCCTCGTCATAAAATTCACGTGTAAATAACCGTGCTGAAAGCAAACTCACAGGATCCCCGGCATTGATCACGATCACATCATAACGCCTGGCCTGTCGGGCCAGGATACGCCTGGGATCACCTGCATTCAAATGGATCCGCATATCCAGGTGAGATGTAAAGAAAGCTTTTTCAAGGCGCAGGGCGACGGGGTCAAGTTCGGCGTAATCCAGGCGCTCCAAAGGATGCTTGAGCATTTGAGACCCTGCTTCGGAAAAACCCCCGCCGACAAGAAAAACATCCTTGGGGTTGGGGTGCACTAAAAGCGGCACCTGCACCTCTTCAGCGGAAAGGTCATCCTGCGCTGTGAAAAGATGCCGGCCATTTTCAATAAGGCTGCGTTGCCCGCCGCGCTCAATGACCATCAGATGGCCATAAGGTGATTGTTCCTGTGCTATAAGCTCATACCCCTGCCACGCGATCATGGACGTGCGCTGGTTAAGGTCAGCTGGCAACGGCACCATAAAGATCAACGCCATCAAAATACCGCCCACAGTAAACCCAGCGGCTTCCTTCCCGTATATACCGGAAGCATCCTCGCTTAAACGTGCCAGGACAGCAAAAAGACCGCCCAGAATAACGGCTACCGGCAAAATAAGAACGCTGCTTACCGCAACAACGCGTCCGATATCCGTTAAGCTTCCCATAGGGATACCCAAAAGAGCCCTGAAGGATCTTACCGCCAGGATCGTTACCGGCAATACAACCAACGATGCCAAGAAAAGCCCTGTCACCCATATCCATGAGGAAGCGCGCAACAGAAAACTTCCGAGCGCCACACCCACAAGCCACACTCCCAGCACAACAACGAACACCAGCTCATTCCCGCTGAAAACGCTCATCAATTCACGTATAAGAATAACCTGGGAAGCAACAGATATCACTCCCAATAAAAAAGCGCAGGAGGCAATGAACCCCCTGCGCTTTCCCAAAAACAACTCGATCAAGGTATTACTTCTTCTCATTCTGCTGATTATAGAAATCCCAAAGGATCCTGGCCGCCAGGTCTTTGCCGCCGATGCCAAAAGCCAGGGCGAGCGCCAGACAAACCGCCGCAAAGAAGATCTGGAATGTGGTTGTAACAAAGAATGTCGCGATATTCAACTGTTCAAGGGCGCTCACAGCGGTAAAGATCAGGATGCCGCCTTTAGCGATACTGGCCAGCAGTTCAGCGCGGGCGAGCTTGGCATTATTGGCCGCGGCCTTCACAATGCCTGTCACCAGATTCGCCAGGAACATACCCACAACGACCACGAAAACAGCGGAAACAACGTTAGGTACATAACCCATCACCCGCTCAAGTAACTTGGCCGCCACTTCGAGGCCGATGGCCTGCATGGTCGTGGCGAGCACTACAATGAAAAGGACCCAATAAACAAATGAAGAGAGCAATGCTGCCGGAGAAAGGCTTAAGCCGCCTTTATTGAGGATGTCCGTCAGTCCGATCTGCGCCGAGAGCTCATTGAACTTAAGTCTCTCTAAGACCTGCTGAACAACGCTGGCAATCGTTTTAGCAATGATCCATCCAATGAGCAAAATGATCATGGCGCCGAATAAAAACGGCAAATAAACCGCTACTGTATTGAGCATGTTCGTCAGCGGAACGATCACGATCTGATTCCAACCACCCATATTCCCCCCTTTGTATAACGTTTATTTTACTTCTTAAGCCCTTCACCAAAAGCCCAAAAGAACGATTGAATCAAAAAAAGCCCGAGCCGCAAGCAAAGATACCCCGCATACGGTCCCAAAAGTATCGCCAATGCCACCGGCCATGCGAAACGATCGACAAAGAACCCCGCCGCATACATCGGGAACGCCATGATCATGGACCAAAAGATCGCCAGGACTACAAACCTGAACCATTCGTCAGCGGCAACCTTTTCGAACTCGCTCTTGAAAAATAAATTAGAATGCAAATAGGCTTTAAAAAGACTTTGGCCAAGCCAATGAACACAGCGCACAACCAAATACATCAAATAAAGCCCGAACATGATCAGCAGGCTTTGCGGTATCTGCTGTTTATTTTCAAATGACCCTGTCAAGAAAAGCGGAAGGAACATCGCGGCCGCCCAGAACAACCCAAAAAGCCAGAACATCACCCATTCCACGGCGAACAATTTCTTTAGCTTCAAGGCCGTATCTTTATCATGATGTAAAAGCATGATTTATTGTATAACTGTACCCGGAAAATATCAATACGAGAATAAGGAATTATCGGGTTAATGCGCAAAAGATATGATGAAAACGCCGGCCACCATAAGGAGCACGGCCAGAAGCCTTTCGCGCCCGCCCTTCTCTTTCAGGAACCATACGCCCCAGAGGGCTGTCAGGATAATGCTCGTACGCTTGACCGCGATCACATACGGCACAATGGCGATCTTTAAAGCATGCATCTGAACAAAGAAACTCAGGGCCATGAAAAAGCCTAAAAGGACCAGCCACCCCCACACCGGCTTGATCTGGCGCAGCGGCTGCCTGACCTTAACCAGCATCAAGATGGCCGCGACAACAGAAACGGCACTGTTCAGCGATAGGCTCCACAACAAAGGCGATGACGCCTTCATACCCAGCTTGTCGACATTGGCGCCTATGCTGTAGAGAATGGCCACAATGAGCATGTACCGGCTGCCGCGCGCCTTGATCAAGCGCCTGAAAGGCGCCAGAATGTCCTCCTGATCGGGATGATAAAACAGGATATAACATCCCAGCACGGTCAGGACCATGCCAACGATTCCCAAAGGCTTGGGGAACTCCCCCACGATCAGCGGTGAGGTCACTAAAAGCATGAGCGGCGTAAAACTGAGCAGCGGGATACTTAACGTCAGATCAGACGCTTCAATAGCTTTAAAGAAATAAACTGACGCTGTGGTCAGCGTTACGGTCGTTGCGGCCAGCGCTACCCAGAACACCGGGTCGTGAACCGCCGGTTTCTCCCAGAAAAGCAGTACGGCGGAAAAAGGGATCGAGAAGAAACTGACCGCCCAGGTTGTCACATAAGGGCTCACGCGTGTGGACACACGCTTGGAAATGATATCCTGAGCTGAAGTAAAGATCGCTGTGAGAAATGATAAAACCAGCCACATAAAATAGTCCTATAGTTATGGGGACACGTGCCAAATTCGCTTCGCGGATTAATGGTACATGTCCCCATAAAAAAGCCCCCTGAAGATATCGGTCCTCAGAGGGCTTTCCCAAATAAATTAACGCTTATTTTTCATCCTTTTTCTTCTGTATTTCTAAAACCTTGAACAAAAGAAATCCGATGATGATCGCCTGCAATAAAACCGCTGTCTCTAGAAATGATACCATACCGGCCTCCTATTCTTTTGCCGCCTGCGTGAACATGCCCTTCATAATACCGCTAAGGTCCATCAAACTTGTCGAATTTTGTCCGATTGGCACAGCAAAAATGCGGAACTTGTCAGAAATATTCTCGGCAAACTTGAGCGCGACTACATTTTGTCCACCGCCCAAAGCATCCGCCTGGAGCTTCTTACCCTCGGCATCAGCTTTATAATTAGCCAGCTTACCCAATGCTTCCTGCTCAAGTTTATAACGCTCGGCATCGGCCTCGATCTTGGCTGACTGCGCACGCCCTTCGGCATCCTGAATGGCCCTTAACTTACCGCCGCGCGCTTCAGCTTCCATACGCTTGGATTCTTCTTCCTGCGCCATCGCCCGGTTCTTGTTAATTTCTACCTGCTGCGCTGCCAGCTTTTTCTGCTCGATGGCACGTTCAAATTCAACGCTGAATGCAAAATGACGGATAAGCGCATCCTGGATCTGAATGGCCGGGAACTTGGCTACCGCGTTCTGCAAACGGGTGGCGATCTCTTTCTGGATCGCATCACGCACCTTACCGCTATAGATCTCTTCAGCCGCATAGCTACCGATAGCAATGCGTGCTTCCGAACGGATCTGCGGCAACAGGATCTGATCTTCGTAATTTGACCCGATCGTCTGATGCAGCGCCGGCACCTCATTAGGCTTCAACGCATAAAGCACCGTCAGATCAACGCGGATGTTCTGTCCGTCATTCGTCTTAAGGTCAAGGCTGTAATTATCGCTATTCTCGCTTTTCATCACATCCCCCGGAAAAGCCCGGGCCGCTACGTTATAAACAACAATATCGGTCGAAACTTTATTAAAAACGTGATAACCGACGCCGCGCGGCATTTCCATGACCTTGCCCTGAACCTTATCAATTTCAACGCCCACTTCGGTCGGCTTGATATCGACGATCCCGACGAACATCCAGAACGCCATCATGACAATGATGATCGCCCCTAGAAAAAAAGCTGAACCCTTATTCATATTAAAGTTCTCCCAATTAAAATTAAAATGTTCGTTCAGTTTATCGCGAATTTCATTATGCATGTTTTCTCCTTTGCCGGAACTTCAACAAGTATAAGAATATTAGAAGTTTTTATCAAGACAAAACGAGAAATGAGTGCTTATTCCGACGCATCGGCACGAACCTACTTTGCAGCTCCCCACGTACGTTCAAGGAAGCCTTCGCGCCCTGAGCCCTTCTTATAAGTGTTGTAATGCAGGACATTCTTCAAATAGTAATGCTGGTGATACTCTTCAGCGGGATAAAATGGTTTGGCAGGAAGGATCTGAGTGACAATGGGGATGTCAAAACGCCCCGACGCGCCTAAAGCATCACGGGATAACTGCGCCTTCTGACGTTCATCTTCATTTTGATAAAAAATAACTGATTTATACTGTGAGCCCTGATCAGCGAACTGCCCGTCAATATCCGTAGGATCAATACTTTTCCAGAACGTATCGAGCAATTTTTCGTATGTTACCTTAGCAGGATCATACACAACCTCTATCGCCTCAACATGCCCGGTAGTGCCCGATGAAACTTCTTCATACGTAGGATTAGCATCATGCCCGCCGGTGTAACCGACCGTTGTTGCCATCACGCCCTGAACTCGATCAAAAGAAGGCTGCATACACCAAAAACACCCGCCGGCGAAAACCGCCTTCTTGATATCTGCGGCTAATACATCCGTTATGGGTAACATATACCCTCCTATTACAAGGAAAAGTATGAACAGTATCACACCCTTCCAATATTTTTGTCGATAGGAGTGTCTCAAAACTTACACCTTCTGCTGAATGACCCTGAGCAGTTCTTTTGCCGCCTCTTCAGGCCCTTTACGCTCCCAGCCGGCAAGCCCGAGGCGTGTACGCACCTGCCCCACAAAGACATCGTGCTTGAAGAAATCCTCAAAATATTTCTTGGCCAAAGGTTCGTGCATATCCTTGTATTGCGCGGGACCAAACACGTTAGCAAAATAGGAATGCGTAAGGCCTGTCGATGTGGTGGTGCCCTTACTCATGGACGTTCCCTCACGGAAAACGTTCAAAGCGCTCTCGGCGTCCGCAAAACGCTGAATGACGGGATGATCGTCATCGATCGCATCGTAATTGTTCGCATAAAATACAAAGTCGATCTCTTCGCCTTTAACAACCTGATCAAATGTTGTCACAGGGATGATAATACGGGCATTGACCTGATTCGCGTTCATGATGATCGCACGGTCGATCTGACCCAGCGCGTACCCGGGTTGCAGATCATCCAGCCTCAAGAAAGCGCCGATCTCGGTGCCATACCCGAGAACAGTTTTATCCTTAACTTGAATAGAGCCCATGTCATCCGCGATAATAATAAGGTCCTGAATGATCTCCTCACCGAAAGAGCGCAAGGCTTCTAGCGTCTCGGATTTTCCGGCGCCCGTATCACCGATAAAAAGTAAAGTACGGTCGAGGTCCCCCTTAAGGATGATACGCACCAAAGCACCATGGAATGGCAGAACACCGCGTTTCATCATGATGACATTATGCAAAGTCAGGACCATTTTCTTCAAATACCCGAAATAACCGAATTCCGGCTTCAGCGGCACAGCACCCACCAGCATGCCGGCTTTTTCATCATCAAAAAAGATCTGGCTTGAACCGAAACGCTCCAACGCTGCTTCTGGAACACCATAGGCGTACACCGCATCCGGCGCGCGGTCAAGATCGGCATCATCCGCCATTTCAAAAAGATTACATAGCGCATGCCCAAGCTCCGCCACACTATGATGAAAATAAATGAGGATAATAAGTTCCCCGACCTTGGCCGGATAACACAACCATTCACGCTTGTTGAACTCGATGCCTTTCAGCGGATTTTCCATCACGCGCTCGAAACGTCCGCCGCGCTTATTCATCGGAGGATTAAGGATGAGCGGCGGATAAATGAGCATCTGGCGCATCATGGGGACGCTGTTGAGCGCCATATACTCCTGGCTCTTGAACGGCACGTCCTTACTGACGGCGATGGTCGAAACCTCGGCCCCGGCCGCTACCTGACGGTAAATGCGCGGATGCTGCCCCGTCACATTTTCCTGAATGTCACGGTACATGCTGCGCACCAGATTGGTCAATTGGCCGATGGTGGCATTGAACGTGCGATATGGCATCCGGTCCCATGAACGCCCCTGGGAATCAGAAATAATGAACCGGTCAAAACTGCGCCAGTAATTATAAAGATATTCAATGAAATCATTGAACCGCGCCGGATCACTTAAAAGAACACTGGCCGTTGGCAATATCTTTACAGCCTGAGCCGCAGGTACTTTCTTAAGGACTTTAAGTGTTTCGATCAAATGATCAACATCCTCCTTAACAACATCCTTCTTACCGAAAACATCCAGTAAGATCGAGCGGCGTTTGGTCAATTTCTTGATGGCTGAGGTCACCACGCCTTCAAAAAGCTCGCTCGAAAGGATCTCCTCTTCCGTCTCACAAATACGGTCGTGGATATTAAGGATGATCTTGTTATCTCTGATGTTGTATTCCATACACACTTTCCTTTGATTTTCTTATACAGAATGACCGCTAAATCCGAGTTATATTAACAAGAAAATCTTATCGCGCAAGTGGATTTTTACGCGTATTTTATCACCGCTGTGCACCCTGGGACAATAACAGGTCACGCTGTGTTTCATATGGAGAAATAGCTATGGCCCTCTGCTGCAACGCTGAGGCCTGCAGCATATCCCCCTTAAATGCGTGGATACGGCTTAAGATCAAGAAACTGTGGTAGAAATTCGGTGCGATCTTCGCGGCCCGCTCAAAGGCAGCCTGCGCTCTTTCCAAGGCAGACCTCTCTTGCGTACGTTGAAATTCCTGCAAATATGACATACCCAGCGCTGTCCATACCCTGACGTCCAGCGGATTAAGCGCTTGGCCATGTGCCATCGCCGCGCGCCCTTCCTTAAGCTGGCCGGCATTGACCGCCTGAACGCTTTTTTGCAACCAATTTAAATACCCTGCGCAGCGTGCCGACAAGAATATCCCGACAATACAAACCGGCAGAAAAGCCAATGCCAGCCAACGCGCACAAACCGGAGGCGTACGGTAAATAAAGCTGGCAACAACCGCCAGCCACGTCCAGAAAAAGAATGAGCTGTTAGGTTTAAGCATGGTAAAACTGTTCAGATTATCGATCAGAAAAGCCAGCATACCCCACACGACAACCGCCAGCATGAGCTTGTGATCACGCTCCCCCGGAGCCAGCCATGCCCGCCACGATCCCCTGGCCATCAAAAAAAGCAACCAAATGACGGCAATCAAGGCCGCGATCCCTGCCTCAGCCCAGATCTGAAGATAAGCGTTATGCGCAAAACCTGTGAGGCCTTCGCGGTTATCGACAAACTTAAGCGAAGCGGCACGATACGCCCCGAAACCAACGCCGCGCCAGGGGTGCTCGGTGATCACGGATGCGACAACACGCGCATACTCTTTACGCGGCGAGATCGACGAGGCGAAATTCTTCCTGATCACAACGACCGAGAATAACACCATCAACAGAAAGATCCCTGCCATCACCCATGGGCCCATTTTAGGGGGGATCCTTAAAAATCCGGAACGCCATAGAATAAAAACCATGATAGTGGCCGTGAACAAGAACACACTCCAGCCCAGAAAAGAGTAGGTAAAGAAAAAGGCGGTCAACATGACGGCGGCACTGATAATGCACAACACCTTTAACGCCCACTGCCTTGCGATCACAAAAAGCCCTGCCGCAACAGGCATCCCCAGCATCAGGAATCCTGCCAGGACATTAGGCCAACCCAAAAGCGAGCAGGCACGTTTATTGATCAGAATATAATAAAGGCTTTCATTGGTGAGCCGGGCATTCTCTATTTCCTGCGCCGGGACACTGCTCAAATAAATGATATCGTTAATGCCAATGAGCGCGACGACAAGAGAACATGCGGCAAAAAACCACAGGAATATCTGCCTTGATCGTGCATAGAGCAGCGTTTCAAAAAGCATATGAAAAAACAGTATGTACGCCACCAAAACGATCATCGCGCTGACACTGGATGACACATCCGCCGTCCATGGCATAGACACGGCCGCGGCGATGAGTAAAAGTGCTAACGGCCCTTCGAACCCGCTGCGGCCCAACGCTTCACGGCGAATACACTTCAAACCGTAAAAAGCCAGGGCCACGGCAAAGATCAACCCGGCGATGATCATATTTGAAAATTCATCCTTGATCGAGAACTCCATCGCCGGAAAAAGCTTCCAGATACCCAGACGAAGGGCGATCAGTGATAATAAAGCCGTAAGAAAAATGTTTTGGATCATAATGTAGTCAAAAAATAAACTCCTGCCGGAGCATGATTGATCCGGCAGGAGTCAGGATCGACACCAGTTTATCTTAGAACGACCAGTTAACAAAAGGTAAAAATTCGAACGGCTCTTTCTTACCGTTATAATTTCCCAAACCGATCTGCACACCGTCCAGCGATTTGGTCACGTTACCAAAGCCGAGCTGAAGTCCATGCACTTCGGCCGAGTAATTGAACAAACCTGCCTGAACACCTTTAACCGAACCCTCAGACCAATTAACGGCGGCTAACTGAAGACCGCTGACCTTACCCTCAGTAACGTTCACCAGACCGCTCTGAAAACCGATAAAACGCCCTCTGGTAAAATTAACCCAACCATCCTGCCATCCATGAAAATAACCTTCTGTCCACGTGACCATGCCTGACTGAAGACCGGTAAAATCACCCTCGGTCACAGCGACAATACCACCCTGCCAACCCACGAAACGCTTGCCCGTACGGCTGACAAAAGCCGGCTGCCATCCGAAAAAGTCGCCATCTGTCCAGTTGCCCAGACCGAATTCAACACCCATAACGTTACCCTTAGTCCTGTTCACACCCAAAAAACTCCAGCTTAAGCCTGTCATATCCTGGTTAACCGTATAGAACAAATTCAAACGAAGCCCCCGTATCGAATCAGCTTCCGGCACCATCTGCGTAGGAGCGAATACCGACAACTGGATCGGCTTGACTTCAGCGCGGGCAACGCCCACAAAAACAACAAGAAGAACGACCATTGCTGCCAAAATCTTCCTCATACTTTGCCTCCTGGTTATTTATTTCTCCAATTTCTCTAATTTTACACCCGTACCGTCCAAAACGCCACTAAATAAATCAACGCCCGCATTTCCTGGCTGAAACCCAGGTAAAACTGAACAAACCGTCTCTGGTTGTGATCACGCAGGGATCCGCAAAGTTAATACGGTTATATTCATAACTTGGGACAGTGAACGAATATGTTGAGCGGTTATCATCCCACCCGCTCACAGTAATATTGTAGGATGTGCTGTTCTTCGAATGGGAAATGTATTTACTGACCACGGATGTGGCATGCTTAGTCGGCGCTGAAACATCCTGCGCCCCGTTCACCACGGTCAGTCCGCCCCATAGCAAAAGCGGCAACCCTATTAATGAAGAAAAGAAAGCGCCTGTCAGAACCGTCAAAGCATTCGAAAAACCTTTGACCTGACTATATACATAGAACATGAAGATCAAAAAAAGAGGAAGGCTTAGTTTTAATGCAAGAACCAATATCTTCCCCGGATAAATCGGCGCAAAACCTACAAGTCCCCATATCAGCAAACCAATGCCGACGATGATCGTCAGGACACCGGCTCCGGATAAGAAGCCTGATGAGGCGCGGACTTGATCTGTTACAGGTGTAGATGATGTCTGCCCGGGTTGAGGCCGGGGGATCCCTGCGGCAAATAAAACCAGCGTTTTAGCGGCCGCGGTCAGCCGGTCCTGCGTAAAAATATTCACGTTAGGGCACGGCGTTTTCACCAGACAGCACTGGCTCCCCTTGATCTCCAGCGTTGTGAAATCCTGAAGCAGGGTCTTCAGCTGGTCTTTCACATCTTTTGATATCAGGCATTGCCGGACAAAATCCTGATCCTCGCACTCGATATAAACCTCGCTGTCAAAAGAAGGGTCATACGTCTGTGCTTCATCATTAAGGCCTATGTTTTTACCGAAACGATCGGCCGCTGTTTCATGACGTAAGAGCGCATTGGCAAAAAAATCGCCTGTCCATGAAAGCTGAAGACGCGATGGATTATTTTTGCTGCCGGCATGATATTGAAGCTGGACACTCTTCCCGTCCGCGTCAATGATCCCGTCATTAAAACCCAGCACATTACCCCTGAAGCCAAACAGCCCCTTAAAAGAGCCGCTTACCTGAAGCGCCTGTAGGGATGATGCCACAGCGACCATGGCTACCAACGTAAATAATACAACAAAAATCATGATGAGAAAAACAGGCATAAATATCCTTTCCGGTGATCAACCCAGGATTTCACCTATCATCAGCTTATGCCCCGCCAGAAAAGCCCTGGCATCCATTGCGTGGGAATTGGCAGGAAGCACACGCTTGACCAAAACAGCACGATCTCCCGCTTGAACATAAAAACCGTCTTTATGAAGTTCTACGATCTCACCCGGCTTACCCTTGAGTTGGGCCTCAGATGCCTGCGCCTCCAATACCTTCAGACGATTACCACGCCAGAAAGTGAACGCCCCCGGCCACGGTTGGACGCCGCGTACCAGATCATGGATCTCTTTCGCCGTCGTCTGCCAATGAATGTGCCCGAGGTCTTTGTGCATTTTGGGCGCACGGCTGGCCAAGGCATGATCCTGAGGCGTAACAGTAAAATCACCGGATTTGATCCGGCGCAGACTATCGGATAAAAGATCTGCCCCCATACCCGCCAGATCACGCCGCAATTCAGCGGATGTCATTTCATCCGGCACAGGACAGGCGCACTGCGCAATAATAGCACCTGTATCCATACCGGCGTCCATCTTCATGATAGTCACGCCCGTTTCGGTTTCCCCGTGAATAATGGCCCAGTTGATCGGAGCCGCGCCTCTATATTTAGGAAGAAGCGACGCATGCACATTGATACAAAAATGTTTGGGCAAATCCAGAACCTCCTGCGGCAAAAACTTGCCGTAGGCAATGACCACGAAAATATCGGCATGGAACCAGCGCAATTTATCGACCAGAACGGGATCTTTCAATGTTTCCGGCTGGAATACGGCGATGCCGTGCGCAAAGGCGATCTGCTTGGTCGGCGAATAACCGCAATGCAAGCCGCGGCCCTTGGGTTTATCAGGCTGTGTCACAAGTCCCACCACCCGATGCCCCCGGTCGATCAAATGCGTCAGATTGACCGCCGCAAAATCATCACAACCGAAAAAAACGATCCTCATTCAACGCTCACGGTAACGACCGTGTCCTTTTTGGGTCGGAACATCTTAAGAACATCTTTAACCTGGCTTACCAAAAGCCCCCTGTCAGGCCCGTGCAACGAAACGCAGTGACGGAACTTGCCGCGCATGATCGCCGTACGGTCCTCTTGAGGCTCAAGGATGATCACATCCTTCAAATCCTTTGATGTCAAAACATCATACAAGTTTTTAGCCTGGTTGCAAGCCAGCTCGGGATCAGCGGAACGCACAACAATGCTCACCAAGGCCTGGAACGGCGGCAAGCCCATCTCGCGCCTCAACGCAGCCTCATGGTGATAAAAATCATCGGCATTATCCGATGCCAGGACATGCAATAAAGGATCGGCCGCATTGCGCGTCTGGCATAGAACATGTTCCAGGGTCATCTGCCTTAAATGCGCCAGAAAAGCAAAGGCGCTGTGCGACGCCTGGTAATCATGTTTATGAAGTTCCCAGTCGATATCCAGGACCGCCGTCAAATTAACTTTTAACGTGGCGCGATATCTGAAGATCGCCTGTGTGGCCACCAGAACATCAAAATGAACCGGCAGCGCCGATGAAGCTTTATCATATCCCGCCACAACAGCCCCGGGGAAATGCTTTTTGACCTCATCCATAACCCCAGCCACCCCGCGCGCCGCCTGAATATAAAGCAACACTGTGCGTTTCTCTTTCATCATGGCTTCAATATGATGCCTCAGACCCAAAGAAACAAATGTACCTTTCTTCATTTTAAAATTAGAAAGATCGAGGAACTTCACACCCGCGAGAGGCTCCTCCAAATAGATTAACGCCACCTCTTTATCCTGCACCCGCTGCCACATTTCCACCGATGGCGCGCTTGAGACACAGACCACATCACACCCTTCCAGCCGCGCCCGTTCAAAAGCAACTTCGCGGGCATGGTAAAAGGGCGACTGATCGTTCCGGTAAAAAGAACTCTCCTCGTCCATAATAACGATGAGCGCCAGATCTTTGACAGGTGCAAAAGCGGCTGAAATGAACCCGACCGCCAGCCTGACCGCCCCGGAACGAATGCTTAACCAGCGCGTATATTCTTCTTTATCCGTCCCATGTGAAAATAAAACACGCTCATTAGCCTTGATCAGCGGGCCTAATTTAGGCAGCACATCATGGCAACGGGAGCTTTCCGGCAAAAGTACCAGCACGCCCTTACCGTCGTTCAACGTCCTGGCAATGCGCGGCAGAAGGATATCCCAGCGTTTACTTTGCCCGCGATCGAAAATAAGTTCAAATTTGGGCTGGTTCAAGGTAGATCCGAAGGCAGGTGCCTCGAACTTTTTATTACCCCTTAAATACGCGGGTAAAAAAAGCTCTAAGGCCTCACCCGCCGTACAGGCAAACCGGGCCGCAAAAGAATCAGCGAGTTTTAAGAAAGCTGGTGAAAAAACAGGTCGGTCATCGAGCACCTTGATGAGAGTGCTCAAAACGCCCTGATGTGCAGACATATCCAAAAGTTTGACAATAATCCCGACACGCTTCTTACCGGCGAAACGGACCAGTACGCGCGCCCCGGCCACGGCCCGCGGCAGAAGATCTTCAGGGATAAGATAATCAAACGGGCCGTCGACAGGAACTCCGACGACAACCTGGGCAATAGAAGGATTCATACAGGCATCACACAAGACGGGAAATAATATCCCCGACAGAATTAGGCTTAGCCAGTGCCTTGGTCTTTTCACGGGCGGCATTCAGCGCGGCTGGAGAGGCTGAAAGTCCCAACACTTCAGAAGCAAGGTCCCTGAGCGGCATACCGCTTAACCCGATACCATTGGCCGCTAAAACGCGTACATTACCGGCTTCCTGCCCCGGGATAGCGCTGAAAAAGACCATGGGTAAATTATTAGCCAGCGCCTCGGTAACAGAAAGCCCGCCGGGCTTGGTGACCATCACATCGGAGGCTGTCAGCATTTCTTCCATATTATCAACAAACGCACAGATCTTGTGCCGGGGATTAGCCTTGGCTTCCATCCGCTGACGCAATTCCCTGTTATTGCCGCAAATAACGATCAATTGCAGCTGCTGTAGATATTCCGCCAATTGTTCAATAGGTCCGAACCCGAAGGAGCTTGTTGATATCAGGACCGTGAACGCATCGGGGTCCAGACCCAGCTTCTTGCGCGTTGCTTTTTTATCACGCGCCTTGGTAAATTTCTCATCGAGCGGAATGCCCGTAACCGTAATGCGGCTGGCCTCAACGCCCAGCGCCATCAAACGCTTTTTCGTATACTCACTGGCCACACAATACTCATCAACCCCATCGATAAGCCATATCTTGTGCACATCAAAATCTGTCACAACAACCACAAGCTTTGACGCGATCTGTCCTGTGCGCTTCAAATATCCGCAAACCTCAGCCGAAAGAAAATGCGTAATGACAATGCGGTCGAACTTTTCCTGCTTAAGGAACTTCTCAAGGGGTGCGGTATTAACGCCATTATAAATGCGGCGCACCGTACGGAAAACAGGCAGGAACCACGTCTGATCGGTCAACGCAAAGAACGCCGCCCAGAACGTTGGCATTTCACCGACCATGAACTCATAGCCTTTACTGTAACCGAAACGGAAAAACGGCGAGGTGTAATCCAGCGCGTCAATGATAGCTGCGCCTGCGACCTGACGGGCGATCAAGCCGTGATGAATAGCTTCAGCGGCTTTTCGATGACCGGCGCCGGCGGTCGCGTGGATCACCAGGATCTTGGGCGATGATGAGTTTTGCGGCTTCATAAAGGTCCTCCACAATGAAATCAGGCCTAACATCCCAATGCTTCATATAATCACGGTCTTCCCGACCGGAAAGCGCAAAAATCGTCTGACATCCGGCATTTTTTCCCGCCTTGATGTCCGTCTCGGTGTCACCAACAAAATACGTGTGCCCGGCATCTGCCGCTGTCTTATCGATCGACTCCAGGGCTTTAAGCACATTGCCGATACGCGGCTTGCGGCAATTACAACCGTCGGAAGATTTGCAGGTACAATACAGGACGTCAGTCACGCGCGCACCGGCATCTTTAATGCCCTTAAGCATATGCGCTGTAATAAGCTCAAGCTTACGCAAACTGTAAACACCCTTACCGACCCCCGCCTGATTGGAAATAATAAAAATGTGATACCCGGCATTGGTCAGCATGTTAAGCGCATCGAAAACGCGGGGAATGAAATGAAAATCCTTGACCTTAGTCACGTAAAGGCCATTACCCGGGAATTCATTGATGACGCCGTCTCGGTCGAGAAAAACAACTTTCATGGCTTTGACTTCTCTTTAATGCCGTTAATAATTTCATAATACTTGATGTAACTCATGATCTGATACAGCGACGCAAAATAAGCGATAACAAAGCCCATGAAACCGGCCTTCCAACCACCTTTGCCGATATAAGAACGGAAGAACCGGTCAATGGTGCGCCAGAAACCTATGAGCATGGTCATCTTACGCCCGGTATTCACCCATTTATGCGCTTCGAGGGTTGTCTGCCGGTTAAGGCTGGCCAGAAAATGCGCGATATCCGGATAACCGTAATGAATAATGTCTTTGGTAAGATGCCCGCAGGACCCGTCATGAAACACGCGCGGATGCACGGCAACCTCCTCATAATGAAACTTGCTCTTACGTACAAAACGCGTTTTAGATCCCGGATACCATCCGGAATGATTAACAAAATGATGACCGATATATGTGCGGAATGGTATGGCAAAAGCCACATGCGTGGTCGCAGGCAATACCGCATCGATCTCCTGTTGCAATTCAGGCGTCACGCGCTCATCCGCATCCAGATAAAGAACCCATTCGTTCTTCGCCTGTGCTGCGGCCCAATTACGATGGATGCCTTCATTATCCATCGTGCGCCGGTAGATCACAGCGCCATGCTTCGCAGCGATCGCAACGGTGGCATCCGTGGAATTATCATCGACGACAACGATCTCGTCAGCCCAACCTTTAGCGCTAAGGATGCACGCATCCATATTGTCTTCTTCATTCTTGGCGATGATGACAACGGAAATGGGGATCCTGGCCATCAAAAAGACTCCTTCAAGGCCTGCGCTACTTCAATGACCTGTGCTTCGGTCATGTGAGGGAACATCGGCAGTGATAATATCTCGTCGCAGATCTTTTCAGATACCGGGAAATCGCCTTGTTTAAAGCCGGCATCAACATAGGCTTCCTGCAAATGGATCGGGATCGGATAATGAATAAGGGCCGTAATACCTTTGGCTTTAAGATTATCCATCACACGGGCGCGGTCTTTAAGACGGATAGCATAGGTCTGATAAACATGCTCACGATCAGCCTGACCTTTGGGCAGAATGACCGGAAGCCCTGCCAAATGCTTGGCGTAAAAACCTGCGACCACCTTACGCATTTCATTCCACTTATCAAGGTGGGGCAATTTAGCCGACAAGACAACCGCTTGCAGCGTGTCCAGACGTGAATTATGACCTTTGAACTTATGGGCATAACGATCCGTACGTCCATAATCACGCAACATCTGCACCATATGCGCTAATTTCTCATCACTGGTAACCACAATGCCGCCGTCACCCCAGCCGCCCAAGCCCTTGGTCGGATAGAAACTGAAACAGCCGCCAATACCCATGGAACCGCTTCTGTGCCCCTTATAGCGCGTGCCATGCGCCTGACAGGAGTCTTCCAGGACCGCAATGCCATGTTTATTCGCGACGGCAAGGATCTCATCCATGTTGGCCATCTGGCCATAAAGATGTACTGGAATAATGACCTTGGTCTTCTTGGTAATGACTTTTTCCAGTTTGGCGGGGTCCATATTATAAGAAGCTTCTTCAATATCCACAAACTTGACCTGAGCGCCTGTATAGGAAGCGCACAACGCCGTAGCAATGAAGGTATACGTCGGAAGGATCACTTCATCCCCTGGCCCGACACCTAAACCGGCCAGCGCCAGATAAAGCGCATCGGTCCCTGAATTCACACCCACGGCGTATTTGACGCCGCAATAAGCCGCAAACTCATCCTCAAATTTCTTAACATCAGGCCCCATGATGAAGGATGCCTTTTCAATAACGCTGTTCAAGCCCGCGTCAACTTGGGCACGGATAAGTTTATTTTGCTCCGTAAAATCAATAAACGGCACGCTCATACCAAAAACTCCTTCATGGTTTCAAGAACATCATCAACAGTTAGATCTTTTAAACAACGCTGATGCCCGCACCCGGACATCCTGAATTTCCTGTAACACGGCTGGCACGCCAAACCTTTGACAACTACTTTATGCTTATCGCTTGCCGGATACGGCCCGTACACCGCAGGATCAACCGGCCCGAAGATCGATACCGTCGAAGCGCCGCAGGCAACCGCCATGTGCAGCGGACCGCCGTCATTAACGACAACGCATCTTGCCTGACGCATCAGCGCCGCCGATTGAAGCACACTGGTCTGTCCTGCCAGAATAATGACCAAAGCATTTCCCTGCGGAATAACAGCCTTACAAAGGCCTTCTTCGCTCTTGTCCCCCATCAGTATAATGGGGCACTTTGATCTTTCAATTATTTTCTCAGCCAATTTCGCATAGCCTTGCGCCGGCCAACGCTTCAGATCAGCGCCCTTACCCCAACTGGCGCCGCCCCCAGGGAACAGCATGATGAATCCTTTTGCCAGAAGGCCATGACTTCTCATGAAATCCTGCGCCCAAAATTCTTCCGGCTTACCCACATATAAAGACATCCCATGCTCCGTCATTGGGTCCTGTCCTGCGACACGCATCAGGTCCAGAATATACTCCGCCACATGACGGCCTTCATAACCTTTAAGCGGCATCTTTTGTGTCAGCCAGCGCCCGCGGCCTTTATAGTCAAACCCTATGCGCTGCGGGATACCCGCTAACATTAACGCCACGCTCACCGGAGAACCATTCGAAAGATCATATGCCGTATCAAACCCCTCGGCACGGATGTCCTCGACAAATTTCTTCCACTTTAAAAGAAACTGCCAAGGTGATTGCTTATAAACGGCAACAAACTCATCACGCTCATAAGAGAAAACATGGTCTAAACGCGGATCATTCTTTAGGAATGGGAGCGTACGCGCATTGCCGATATAGCTGATAGACACAGACGGATCCTGCGCCTTCAAGGCAGCGATAAGGGGCGTAGAGAACAGAACATCCCCGATGCCGAAGGGATTAACGATAAGGATCTTTTTCATTTCACCAGACTGCGGTAAACCGCAATTACATCCTGTGCATGACGCTGCCAGGTAAAATCCTGCGCGCGTGTGTGGCCTTTTTCGGCATATAAATGCTTTTCGACTTCATTGCCTGTAAGACGCTTAAGCGCCTCAGACAATGCCTGAGGGTCATACGGGTCAATAATAACCGCCGCCTCACCCGCGACCTCGGGAACACCGCCGCGATCCGTGGCAATAACCGCTGTCCCTGAGGCGAACGCCTCGACCATGGATTGAGGGAACCCCTCGCAAAAAGAGGTAATGATCACCGCTTCGGCATTATTCAAAAGTACTTGCAGCGATTTCTCGGCCATAAACCCCGTCGTTACAACGCGCTCGCGTATGCCCAGCATGCCCATCTTGCGCTGGGCACGGTCAAAAGCGCCTTGAACATTAGCGATCGCTCCCGTGAACACAAGCGTCACTTCGCCGGTAACCTCCCGTTGAAAACGCGCGAAGCCGTCCAGGACCAGATCAAGATTGCGGCGTTTGAAATTCAGGCCGGAACAATTGATAACGTAACGCTTACCCTGCAACCGGTACTTGCGCAGGATATCATTCTCTTCATCCGCCGTGATATCCCCTTCATATACACGCTCAGCGCCGTATGGCGAAACAATGACCTTATCCGCTGACACACGGCATAAACGCACAATATCATTACGGCTGACATCAACGCCCGTCACAATGCGTTTGGCCTGATGCGCCCAGAGCGTGGTACGCACCTTATATCTGATAGCTTTGCGCAGATCCTTGAACGTATTAAGGACCCAGGGCGCCATATCATGAGCTGTCACTACGCAAGGACATGACGGACGAAAAACTGACGTGTCCAGCCCACCGGGTTGATGAAAAAGATTAATATCGTATTCCTTAAGCAGTTTGGGAAGATACTTCCTGACCCATTTCTTTTGCTCGGCACGTGGCAGATCAACGATCACGCGCTTCACGCGCGGATGATGGATGAAAAGATCATAATCCACACAGATCTTGTCCGGAGCGAACAGGACAACCTGCAAGTCCCCATCGATCTCGACCAGACGGCGCACCAATCTGACCAGATAATTCGCTATACCCGAACGCTCCCGCGTCAAGCTTGCCGCATCAAAGCCGATCCTCATCCTTTGCCCCCTTCGTCTAATTTCTTCTGCCACCAAACGACCATCCCATCGATCGCGGCATCTAATCCTTCATACGCTAATGCAAAACCTAAAGAGCACAACTTGGTATTATCCCCGATGATCACTGGGTTGTCGATCGGCCTGATAAGCGCCGGGTCGACCTGAAAATCAGCGGGTATGCCGACTTTAGAACAAATACGTTCAAGGATGCTGCGCAGGGTCACACCCTGACCACTGCAAACATTATAGATCTCACCGGAAATACCTTTATCCAGAATACAGTCATAGGCCGCGATCACATCACGCACATCAACAAAATCACGCACCACATCCAGATCCCCGCAAATGATCTTAGGCCTTTGGCCGCGAGACACTTCGACAGCCTGGCGCACAAAAGAACTGACAACAAAACGGTCCGTCTGCCCAGGCCCAATGTGATTGAATGAACGCGTACAAACGATATCCATCCCGTACCCTTTAGCGAACACGCGTGACATGTTCTCCTGGGCGACGCGCGCTACAGCATAAGGATTCATGGGATTGGCCGGACGTATTTCCTTAAGGGGCATTTCTGACGCGGCTACCGGTCCGTACTCCTCCGATGACCCCACTGAAAGGATGCGGCATTTAAGACCGGACAAGCGTACGGCTTCAATCAAATTAAGAAAGATATTCGTATTATTGACAAAACAATCCGTGGGTTGCTGCCAGCTTGATCCGACGGAACTCGCCGATGCCAGATGCACGATGCGCTGCGGCTTTTCCTGTTCGATCACTCCACGGATCCCGCTTTGGTCCATAAGGGACATCTGATAAAAGCGCGATAAAGCCAGCGGCATTGACAAAGGATACGCATCAACACCGACGACATCATGGCCCTTGGAAGAAAGCTGGTCAAAAAGGTACGCCCCGACAAAACCTGAAATGCCTGTCACAAGATATTTCATCTTACCGCCTTACGGGCATGCACGGCCCGATACACGTCCAAGGTTCCCTGCGCCGCATTCTCCCAGCGGAAAAGCTTAGCCCGCTCAAAACCCTTACGCTTTAACTCCTCACGCCTGCCCTCATCCGTCATCAAGACCTTAAGCTGCTGAGACAGAACTTGCGGCTGGGTAGGATCGACCAGAATGGCCGCATCGCCTGCAATTTCAGGAATAGAGCCGCGATCATTGGCAATAGTCGCCACCCCACAGCAGAACGATTCGGTCATGGGCAAGCAAAACCCTTCATAAAGCGATGTGATGACAGAAACACATGACGCTGCAAGAACGACTTTAAGGTCCTTGTTTGTCAAAAACCCCGTAATAATGACCCGTTCCGTAATGCCCAACTGTTCCATCTTGGCCTGAACACGCTCAAAGAACCCGTCCTGTTTAAGAATGCTGCCCGTGAAAACCAGATAACAATCGTCACCAGTCTCGCGTCGGTATTGACCGAACCCTTCCAGGATGAAATCCGGATTACGGCGCAACTGGTTCAACCCGCCCATATTCACCACATACTTTTTGCCGAATAGGCCAAGGCGCTTCAAGATGCCTTCCTTTTCCGTCGAAGGTATAACTCCGCTATAAATATCATCAGCACCTAATAAGGTAACGACAACTTTATCGGCCTGTGCACGGCAAAGGCGCACAATGTCACGTTTACTCGCTTCAGAGATCGTCAAAACTTTTGCTGACGTATGCGCCCAGAGAATATTTCTCAACTTATAGCGCAGCGCCTTGAATGGCTTACGAAAAATACCGGGGATGACCCATGGAATAAGATCAAGGATCGAAACAATGACCGGGCACGGTGACCAGAAAAAAGCCCCATCCGCATTAAACGGCTGATGATAAATATCGATCTTATGTTCCCTCAGCAAGCGCGGCATATGCTTCGCCGGCCAACGGCTGAGATCTTTGGCCCCTTCGGGGACCATAACGCGCCGGATACGCTCATGCTGCAGGAAATGCTCATGCTCGGGCAGGATCGCTTGCGGCAGGAAAAGCACCAGCTCGATCTTATCATCCAGTAAAGGCAGATGCTTAAGCAAACGCGCGAAATAAGCCACTCCGCCGCATTTAGGTACTGTCAATATCCTGGCATCAAATCCGATACGCATCCCATATCCCTCTACAACACATGAATAATGCTTAAGAACGCCTTTTATCGCTGGGCGTCGTTTCTACAGCGATCTCATGAAGAACATCCGTATGTTTAACCTCATTGACACATACAAAATTCAACGACCAGCACCAATCCCTGGGTGTTGAACAATGATTGCGCAGAAAGGCATTGCGCTTACGGCTCAAATAATAGATGAACCGTTCCAACCCCTGTCCCCACGTACACCCGCACGCCGCCAGACGACGGGACAGGCCATTGAACATGGTGTTCTGCCCCCACCAGGCCTGACGCGTGACTTTAAATCCGTTAAGCTCAAGGAAAGCTTCGAAATTATCAAACTCAAAAAGCCCTGGATAAATATATCCGTGCAAACTCTTGGGATTCGGGATACTCGCCACAAACATCCCGCCCTTTTTCAGGACGCGCTTGATCTCGCTGATACAGTGATACGGATTCTCCAAATGTTCTAATGTCTCTAAACAAAGGACCACATCAAACGCATCATCTGCCAAAGGAAACGCCCCGCGGCTGATATCAACAACCTCACACGGCAACCCCTTACTGACACACAGGTCTTTGCCGGTCTGGGCCGCATCAACACCCTGCACTTCATTGCCGGCATCGCGTAACATCCTCAGTAAAGTCCCCTCACCACACCCGACATCAAGGACCTTCTTGCCGGAAACGTCTTTAAGGATCTCCTGCATGACCCAGGTAAAACGCTCATCCCCGCCTATGGCCGTGGCCTGCTCTTTATAATAATCGCGATACGATTCTCTAGCATCTTTCATACAGGATCCTCTGGGTAATTAACCGGATCTAAGACCTTCTGGCTTTGAGCAAGCAAACACAAACAGTCTTATCGACCGAATTCATCGTTGCCGCTTTGGCCTCATCACATTCCTGCCAATGATCGTTCAACGCCCCTTTATCCTGGGCATTGATAAAATATCTTTTCTCTTCAACACGCCAGCCACTCAAGATCTTTTCAAGACGCTTAGGATCATATGTCCGCTGCAGCGAGCCTTGTGTCGGAACACCGAAAGGCACTGTCAATAAAATCAAACCATCCTTTTGAAGGACCCGTGCGATCTCCCCCATGACCTTGGTATCCCCCGAGTCATCATGCCAAGGATCATCATAATGACCGATCCCGACATGCTCAAGCATGGACACACATGTCACCGCATCAAAAGACCCGTTCTCAAAAGGCATCTTTGTCGCATCAGACTGGCAGGATCCCAGCCCGGGAAAATGAAAAGGATAATAACGGAAATCCAATCCCGTGACCGCATAGCCCAGGCCAGCCAACTGCATCGGCAGGATGCTCTCCGAACACCCCACATCCAAAACCTTGCCCCCACGCTTCAATCCGGCAAGCCCCTGAATGACAAAAGGAAGCTCAATGATACGCTCATTGATATAAACGGCTTTCACAGACTGCTCATAGGTCAATTTAGCCCAATTGAACTTCTTCTTGATCCTGACAAAAACAGGATTATTGATCGTGAATGCACTGATATTATTAATCATTTTTCCTCTCACGGTACCAAGGTCCTTTTGATCTTAGCTTTCTCCCAGATCTTGATCCACTTGATCTGCGGCCCGATTATATTACAAATACACCAGACCAGGCCTGGCATACCATCCTTGAACCCTTGTTTCTTAAAATACATCTTCCAGAACAGTTTCACCGATTTCCACATCAGGCGATAACGGATCTCTTTTTCGCTGACGGTCGCATGCTGCTGGCAATAAAGTTCAGCCTCCTGCTCACCATAGGTCACAGCTTTCATGAGCATGGGTGTCATGGCCTCAAAAGGATAGTGCAGGATATCCGCATCAATACGACCGGTCACCCCCTGAATACCCAGGCATTCATGGATTGGCTTCTGAAATCTCACTTTATCGCTACGATAAATACGCCAAACGTACTCGTAGGCCCCCGCATGCCGAATAGGCTGCCCCAACAAATGATTGAGCCGGCGTAGCTGAAATCCGACCTCATCTTTAGACACCGCCAACGCCTGCCGTATCTTTGAAACAGTCTCTACCGGCAGCTCTTCATCCGCATCCATCCACATGATCCATTCACACCCGGACTGATCCGCTCCAAAATTCCGCTGGGCCGCAAAATCACCGTTCAGATCACGCCTGTAAACCTTAGCTCCAAATTCTTCAGCTGCAATTTTGCACGTGTCATCCGTTGACATATCGTCGACCACAATGATCTCGTCGACAAGCGGCCGAACTGACGTCAAAGCCTTACGAATACGCGTTGCTTCATTCTTAGTAATAATGACCGCAGCGATCTTATCCATGCCCTTATGCCTTCACGGCTCTCATGATCAAATGTTTTCCTAAAAGCATGTCATCTGACAGCAGGATCTTGTTCATCCGCGCAAAATCAACGCTACCCTTCTTCTTGGCATTCCATTCCTTCGTCTTAGCCTGCAACCATAAAAATGGCCTCATCAAAAGTAACGGAAGATATAAATTAACCTTCTTTTGATCGATATGAAAATCGTGCGTAACCAAATCATACTGATAAAGCAGATATTCAAGTTCCTGATATCTCCAAGGGACAACATGCATATTCTGCAAAGCGACAGGAAAACACTTGGCATAATCCAATGTCGGCTCGCGGAAGAAATCAAAACTTCCTTCCAAGAGAAAACGAAACCGTGAAGCAATATTGAGGATGTTGGGCGTTGAGAGCAAGATCTGTCCTCCAGGGCGCAGAATGCGGCTGATCTCAGAGATCACAAACCCGGGATTATAAATATGCTCTATGACCTCCATGAATATCACATAATCAAACGTCCCGTCAGCATAAGGCAGGGGATGATCAAGGTTCCCGGCCGTAAACGGAATAATTCCCTTGAATTCAAACCGCTCGCTGTCCATATCACAAGCTTCGACGTCAAAACCGAGGTCCAGCAGACGCTTGCCTGTCTTGCCGTCGCCACAGCCCATATCCAGGACTTTACCTTTTTTCTGGCCCGCGATGACGCTGACGATCTTTTCTAAAAGATGATTCTGCTTAGCCATAACCTCTATCTTTATTTCCGACAATTAACCGAGTTTACTTTTGAGTACAAGAAGAACATTGTCAACCGTGATCGCATCCATGGATGCCTGCTGGATAACGATATGCCCTTCACCCCACGGTCCCCAACGCTTGGGGTTCTTGCCTGGCATATCATTCCTGAACAAGGCCACAACCGGCGTGCCGACCGCGCTGGCCAGATGCATCGGCCCGCTGTCACAGGAAGCCAGGCAACGGCAAAAACTCAACGCAGCCGCGGCCTCAAGCAAAGAAGTTTTTCCGCGCAAATCGATGATACGCGAACATCCCCCCTCCCCAACCCCTCCCCACAAGGGGGAGGGGAATGCAGACTCATCATGCCAGGGCTCAGGTTTTCCAATGATCAGGATCTTCCCCGGAAAGTCTTTAGCCAGACCATCAACCAACTCTTTGAATCTTTCCAGCGGCCATTGTTTTACAGGATCACTTGTCCATGGATGCACGGCCACCATAGCCTCATGCGGATCAAGGCTGAACTTCTTAACAACAGCCGCTTTGACATCCGCCGGAATATTTAACTGTAATGTTTTATCTGCTGTCGATGCGCCCAGCAACTTCACTAGGTCCAAATTATTATCCACTTCATGATGTAAACCCAGATGCTTATGGTCTTCCAGCGTCTTAGTAAGCAGAAAATGATGTTTGCGGGAGTATCCAACACGAACGGGTATGCGGGCCCAGAAAATGATCTGATGGGCCTCACGGGAAGGATTAAGGACTACCGCCGCGTCATATTTTTCACGCCTCAAGCCGCCGATGAGGGCCATATCTTCCCACCACGGACAAGGACCTGATGGTCGCACCAAAACTTTATCAATGAACGGCACGGATCCGGCAATCCCCTCAACCGAAGGCGCCACCACAACATGCAATTCGATCTCGGGATAAATTTCTTTGATCGCGCGGAACGCCGGAATATTCAGCAAAAACTCGCCGAAACGATCATTTCTAAAGGCCAGGATCTTTTTCATTGATTGAAATGATAACTCGCCAGGCGTGCGTAAAGCTCCGAAGATTTCATAAGATCATCATGCTCGCCTTTTTGCACCACACGCCCCTGATCCATCACAATGATGCATGATGCGTGGCGAATGGTCGAAAGCCGGTGCGCGATCACAATGACCGTGCGGTTCTTCATCAGATTATCCAGCGCCTGCTGAACGAAATATTCACTTTCAGCATCCAGCGCTGAAGTGGCTTCATCCAGAAGAAGGATCTTGGGATTCTTTAAAATAGCGCGCGCAATACATAAGCGCTGTTTCTGTCCGCCGGAAAGTTTGAACCCGCGATCACCCACGACGGTATCCAATCCATTAGGCAAACGGTCAATGAACTCGGACGCCAGTGCCTGACGGGCTGCCTCATGAAGTTCCTGATCGGTCGCATCCAGTTTTCCATAACGCAGATTCTCGCGGATGGTCTCATTGAAAAGGATCATGTCCTGTGTCACCAGGCCGGCATGCTGGCGCAATGAATTGATCGTGACCTGTTTGATATCCTGATCGTCAAAAAGGACGACCCCCTTGTCCGCATCATAGAAACGCAAGATCATGTTCATGATCGTCGTTTTACCGCAACCTGTCGGACCAACCAAAGCCGTGGTCTTGCCGATCTCGAAATCATGCGAGAAATTCTTGATGATCCAGCGTTCTTCCTTCTTCTCATACTTGAACGATACATCATGAAAGCGGATATATTTCTCGGGAGGGTGCGCCACGACTGCCGCCAGTGAATCAACGATAGACGGCTTCCAGTCGAAAATATCATAAAGCCGCTGCGTTGAGGCAATCGCCTGCTGGATAATGCCATACACCGCGGTCAACTTTTTGATAGGACGCAAAATGCTCATCAAGGCTGTGAGGAAAAGCAGGAAAACACCAAAAGACATATCGCCTTTCATGACCTGTTTTCCACCCACCCAGAAAACGATAACGACCGCTATCGCGGCCAGCAGTTCCGCGACAGGCGTCATTAATAAGTTACGGCGGATACCTTTAACGACAGATTTGTAATAACGCTTATTGATCTCATCAAAACGCCCGATCTCATGCTCTTCACGTGAAAAAGCCTTAACGATCGATACGCCCTGATTTGTTTCTGCAAGTATGGAGTTAAGGTCAGCCATCGACTCCTGGGAGTACAACGACTGCTTTTTGATCGTTTTGCCGATGCTATAGATCATCAGCGCATTCAGCGGAAAAACAACCAGCACGATCAGCACCATTTTCCAGCTGATCGTGATCGCAATGACAGTGAACATCACAGCCAGGAACGATTGATAGACAACATCCGTCAAACCATACGAGATCGCGGTGCCGATAAACCCGGCATCATTCGTGATGCGCGACATGAGTTCACCCTGACGCTTCTGGCTATAAAAATCCAGGGATAATTGCTGGTATTTACGGAACAGATCGCCGCGCGTATCAGCAACGGACTTCTGGGCCACCTGATTCATCATGTAGCCCTGAATATAAAAACAAACACCCTTCAATAAAATAAAAAGCGGAATAATGAAGATAATGCCGTAAAAGATCTGGTTGCGGTCAAGGTCATTAAGCTTTTCCGCCCACTCCATCACAAACGGCGGCATACCTTTAGGAAGAACGATAAGTTTGTTGTTAAAAATACGGTCGGCCAAAGGAACAATGGCTCCCAACTGCGCCCCTTCAAAAACCGTGGAAACCAGCATGGCCACGACACCTCCGATAAGATACTGGAAGTTCCGGCGCGCCAGATAGATCATTCTTAAATAATCTTTAATAGGAAACTCCTTTTTTCTTAAGAAACCCCTCAACTACAACTACAACATGATCCAACTGCTCTATCCCGATATCCTGATGAATGCCGATATGGGTCCCGTGATCACTGCAAAATTCAGCCTCGGGGAAATCCCCCAGTTTATACCCTAAAAAAGCATAACTAGGACATTGCGTCGGCATGGAATAAAACAGATTGCGCGAATCGACCCCATTCGCTTCTAAATGCGCCACGAGGTCATCTTTACTAAAGCCGGCACCTTCACGGACAATGATCGAAAATGCATGCGGCCCGAGCTTTTCGTGGCTGTCTTCTGTCAGTGTGATAAAAAACTTGCTGAATTTTCTGAACTTTTCGATCAGGTACAACATGTTCCTGCGACGTTTAGAAAGGATATCATTGAAAATATCAATGTTCCCAAGCCCAACAGCCGCTTCGAGTTCGTTCATTTTAGCCGAAAACCCGATGCGTTCAAAGGTAAATTTTCCGGTCATCCCGTGATTGCGTAGTGACTTAAGAACCTCAGCGATCTTGTCGGAATCCGTCAGGATCATGCCGCCTTCAATGGTCGTAACAATATGCGCGGCATAAAGGCTGAAACAGGCCATATCCCCCATGGCCCCGACTTTCTCGCCATGATACTCTGCTCCATGTGCCTCAGCGGCATCTTCAATAATGCGCAGATTATGTTTTTTCGCGATCATCCTTACGGCGTTCATATCCGCAGGTTTACCCATCAAATGGACCGGCATGATCGCGCGGGTCCTGGGTGTGATCTTCGCCTCGATCTTAAGTGGATCAATGTTAAGCGTTGTGCGATCAACATCCACAAAGACCGGTGTCAAGCCAGCCTGAAATACAGAATTGCCCGTCGCTATGAAAGACAGCGAGGGCACCAGGACCTCATCGCCGCGCCGAGCGCCAAGATCATATAAAGCCGCACAAGCCAAAGCATCGGCATCCGTTCCGCTTGAAACAGCAATGCCATGTTTTACACCGAAAAGAGCCGCGAACTTATCCTCGAACTCTTTAACATATTTCCCCTTGGTCACCCAACCGGTATCCAGGGCTTCGTTAATAAGTTTGCGCGCTTTGGGCGTGATCGACACGGTCCCGAAAGGAACCCTGTACCCCGCCTTTTTTGACTCCTGGCCTTCTTGTATTTTCATATTTTAACCTGCATTTAAGATTCGACAAGCAGCCCGCCGTTCATGCCCTAAGGGCGAGTTCCGCAGCCATCCATTTTCCTTCCTCATTCAACATTCTTCAAAAATGGATGCGCGAGGACTGTCTGAGCCACAGGGCATGAACAAGGGCTATAGCTTGGCGAATCAATCAAGCATCTCATTCAAATGCGCCTTGGCCCACTCAAAACGTTCTGGCGTCCCAATATCAATAAAAGGCGCGTCCACTTGATAGGACATAAACTTCTTACCGATCATCTTCGGAAAGAAATTATACTCGATCGAGAACTTCCCTGTCGGCATGAGATCAAAAACATCTTTATTGAAACAATAAACGCCGGCATTGATGTACTGCACTTCATCCGTCACGAATTTCTCTTTGAACGCCACGATCTCAAGCTTATCGTTGCTGACAATGGTCCCGAAATCTTTATTGCCGTCAACACGGACGGCCGTCAAAGTGGCGTGAGCCTGATGTTTTTGATGGAACGCCAGAAGTTTGGCGTATTTAACCGGCGTAAAACAATCGCCGTTGAGCGCGAACACATGCTCATTTTTAATGAAGGATGCCGCATTCTTAAGCGCACCCCCCGTGCCCAGCGGCTCATTCTCGACCGAAAAATGGATCTCGACCTGACTGAACTTGGCCTTGTAATGCGCCGCGATCGATTCGGCCTTATACCCAGCGCATAAAATAATACGCTGGGCCCCCTGTTTGATGAGATAACGTAACAAAAAATCAAGGAATGGCTCGCCCTGCACCTCAGCCATCACCTTGGGTGTATCGCCCGTCACGGCACGCAAGCGCGTTCCAAGCCCGCCGCAAAGAATAAGAAAATCTGCTTTCATTTAAACCACCACACCGCTGTTAGGTTGATAAAAAATGATCTGGCTGCCCAGAGTTTCAAACTTGAAAGGTATTTCCAGAAGATCACTTAGGGCGGCACGTACCGCTTCTTTCTGGTCCGGCCTGGCATAGATCAATACAAAGCCACCGCCGCCAGCCCCCAGCAACTTGCCCCCCAGAGCGCCTGCTTTCAGCGCGCGTTCATAGATGCCGTCAATATGTCCCGTCGTGATCTTATCAGACAGCGTTCGCTTTAACAGCCAGCTCTCATGCAAAAGTTCACCGAACTTCTCCCAGTCGCAGGCATTCAAGGCCCTGACCGCCTCCATGACCATTGCCTGCATGGCTGTAAGTTCCTTCTTGCGCTTGGGGATATTCTGGATCTGATGCACCGCGATCTCGGAGGCCGTACGCGAGAACCCGGTGAAAAAAAGCATCATGTGGCTGTGCAGCACAGCAAGATTCTCTTTCGTTACCGTGATCTTACGCACACTCAAATGCCCATCCCCGCCGAATTCAATGTAATTGAACCCGCCATGGGCCGCGAGGACCTGGTCCTGACACCCGACATTCTCCCTGATCATATCCTGCTCAATATGGATCGCCTCACGCGCCAACTGCTCCTTGGTGGGCATGATCCCTTTAAGCGCATAAAGAGAATTCAAAAGCCCTACCGTGAACGCCGAGCTTGACCCAAGCCCGGTGCGCGCCGGGAGGTCGCCGTCATGATGGATCTCAATGCCCTGATGAATATTCAAAAAACGCAGTGTTTCGCGTACCGCCGGATGATTGATCTCATCCACCGTCTGCACATGTTCCATTTTGGAATAAATGATGCGTGAACGATGATCGAAAAAAGGCGGCAGATAACGCGCTGTAATATAACAGTACTTATCAATGCTGGTCGCCAGGACCGCACCTGGATTATCCTTGAACCAGGCCGGATAATCGGTGCCGCCGCCGAAAAATGAAATACGGAACGGTGTTCGGCTGATGATCATAGGAAATTAACCCCGGTTAAACATTAGCGAATTGATTACGCTTAAGGATCTGATACGCTTTCACAAGTTCTTTGATCCCGCCCGATAAAGACACATCAGGCTTATAGCCGGCGCGCTCGATCTTCTCATTTGAAACAATGTAATCACGCTTGTCCGGGTCCTCGCCCACGGCTGCCTCAACAAAATAAAAATCAGGAACATGTTTCTTGATCTGTTCGCACAGCTCCATCTTGCTTAGATTAGCGTCGGAAAGCCCCACATTGTACGGCTCATTCTTCATTTGATCGAAATGCTCCAGACTATACATGAAGGCCTTGGCCACATCACGCGTATGGATAAAGTTCCGTTTAAAATGCGCTTCAAAAAGGACAATGAAGCGGTCATTGACCGCGCGGTACGTAAAATCATTCACCAGAAGGTCAAGGCGCATGCGCGGGCTTGAACCGAAAGCCGTGGCCAGGCGCAAGGTGATCCCGTGCCCGCTGTCCAGAACGACTTTCTCGGCATCGACCTTAAGACGTCCGTATAAAGAAATAGGCCGCAAGGGCGTTTCCTCCGTACAGAATTTACCCTTCTCCCCCAACCCATAACCGCTGTTGGTCGTCGGGAATATGATACGCTGATCCTTGGAAGACATATCAACGATCATTTTCACGGCATCGAGTAATACCGTCTGCGCGCCCACAGGGTCTTTCGCGCATAACGGAGCCCCCGTCAGACATGCCAATGGGAAAACCGCATCCATGTTCTTTAAAACCTTGCCCACAAGACCTTTATCGCGTGCATCCCCGCGCATGATGGTCAGCTTATCATGATGACAAACTTCCAAAAGAGGCGTCTGGTTATACATAAAATTATCGATCACGACAACCTCATGCCCGGCTTCTAAAAGACGCGGCACCATGACTGACCCCAAATACCCTGCTCCCCCTGTCACTAATATCTTCATGCCCATTCCCCTTTTTCATTATGTTCCCTGACGCCTATGGCCGCGATCATGGCTATAAAGACGGGCGCTAACGGGAACCCATACCGGATATCAACAAAAAACAAAGCATATGAACCTATAAAACAGCCTACAAAAAGTACAGCGAATACCTGCGGCATCAAGCGCCGGCGCACCGCCAGAAATATCGCGCGGCATAATGCGATCAAACTCAAAACAGCCCCCGAAAAACACAGCGTTAAAACCAACACATTATGAGAATAGACCCGCACCAGCCAATCGGGGTACTTCACGAAAAACAGCCTGTTCTCCCAAAAGAACATTTTCATGCCCTCAATGACAGAAAAGAAGGCTTCCTGAAAAGGATGTTCCCGCATCAGGCGGAATGCCGTACTGAAAAAGAACTCTTGCCGCTGAATATCAGAAAATCCCCGGGCGGCCAATTTCTGAGCATACTGCTCATTAATATTATCAGATGTAGCATACCCCCAATAACCGCATGAGCGCCCGTAATAACGCTCACATATCACAAGCCTGGGAACAGACAAAACCGCTTCGGGGATCCTTTTTAACGCCTCCGGATCCAGCCGCCGCACCGTATTGCCAAAAAGCGCCAGATCAGCCCGGTTGGTGATCGCGTAATGACCATTACCGCGCCAATTCAGGAATTTATAATTCTCAACATACGCGCCCATCATCAAAAGGCAAATCGCACTGACAAAAACCGCCCTTAGTGCACCGCGTCCATCCTTTACCCAAAAGCCATGGACAACCGCCGCATAAAACGGCAAGAGCAACGCGACAAACACGGTAGCCACCGGCGCCTTGACCATCGCCGCCAGGATAAACAACGTCGCTGTCAGCGCCGCATGCCCGGCAAGGCGATCGACCCGGCATGCACGTTTCATTTCACGCCAGGTACGGATCATCCAGATAACGCCCCAAACAACAAAGGGATAAATAGCTGCTTCCGACCACAACCACAGCGTACTGTTAAGAATGGCCGGGGACATCCCCAGATAAAATGCACCCATACCCGCCCACAACCGTCGAGCGCCCAATGATCGCGCCAGATGGTAAGTCCCTGTCATCGCCAAAGCCAGTTCGACCAAAAGAAAGGTTTTAAGAATATACGTATAGCCAATGCCCACACTGTGCTCAAGGCGCATTGCGATCGAGATCATCAACGGAAAAAGCGGTTCACGGTTAAGGCCCTTGAAATAAGCACCCCATCCTTGTTCCATTAAAAGACGGCCGGCATCCTGATACCCGATCGCATCATAAATAACGAGGGGTTGAGTGGCTCGGACAAGATAAGCCCAGTAAAATATCAAAAGAACAAATGGCAGAAATTTTAATAGACGCAGCACCCGTTCTCCTGGCGTGGTTCAAAAGATCTAGCGGCCATGACGTAACGCCGCAAAAGTCTTGACTATGCCTTCCCTTAACGGCATTTTGGCCATCCACCCCATGGACCTCAGGTGGGATGTATCAAGAAGCTTGCGCATCGTACCGTCAGGCTTGGTGGCATCCCAGATAATATCACCCTTAAACCCGGCCGCATCCGCGACGATCCTGGCTAATTCCTTGATCGATATTTCCTCACTGCGGCCTATATTGATAATGCCCTCATCATCATAGTCTTCCAGCAGAAAAACACATGCTGCGGCCAGATCATTCCCGAAAATGAATTCGCGTTTAGGCTCACCCGTCCCCCACAACCCGACAGCAGGAACACCTTCACGTACGGCGCGGTCAAATTTTCCGATCAAGGCCCCCAGCACATGCGCTTCTTCAATGTTGGCGTGTCCCCCGGGCCCATAGACCGTGGCCGGCACGGCAACGATCGCATTAAACCCGTACTGACGGTGATAGGCCTGGCACATCACAACGCCTGCCGCTTTGGCCGTTGAGTAAGCCAGACTGGAAGACTCCATAGCCCCTGTCAAAAAATATTCTTCCTTGATCGGCTGCGGGCATTGTTTGGGATAAACGCAAGATGCAGCAAGGAATAAAAGTTTCTTAACGCCCGCACGATAAGAAGTATCGATAACATTCATCTGCGCCATAAGATTGTCATGAATGAACTCGGCCGGTTTTTCCTGATTGACCCCGATTCCGCCCGATCGCACGGACGTCAGTATCACAATGTCAGGCCGCTCACGTTCAAAGAAATCCCGCGTACTACCGCTATGCAAAGGATCAAATGCTTTTTCCGGATAAACCTGCAGAAAGCCGTTGGCCGTAAAATGATGCCTCAGGGAAACCTCACTGATATCCCCGTTGCCTACGATTACGATCTTTGTCTGCGGTGTCAGTTTCATTATTTGTCGTTATAATAATTGCCGTGCTCAATAAGGAGCATGGGTTTGGGGTCAGGACGCATGAGCGCCTGCTCATACGCGGGAAAAATATCACCCGGCTCATTGAGTTCCACGACCTCGATCTCATGGAACATGGCGCGAAAAGCCTCGGCATAGTTACCGATATGCTGATGCCCCGGATGTACCGGCTTATCCGGTCCCACGGCCACACGGATGATCATGCGCGGGCTGACCTGGCCACATGTCAGGTCCTTGAATTTGTCAACCATATTAGCCATATCCCCCGCTGCCAGAAGCAGGAAATTCTGCCGCGGATAAATGCTGACGGGAATATATCCTCCCAATGCCAGCCCCAGCGTGAACTGCATCTGAAAACTTTCATTAACGGGAAATTCAATGGCTTTTTCCTTGGGAACATCACGCAAGGTCTGATACATGAAAGTACCCGGCACGCCCGCCGTCTGACCCACGAAGATCACCTTCGGGTTCCCGGCGAGCCATTCCATGGTGCGTTTGAGTTCATCGAAGTATTTCATTTTAAAACTTGATCAACTTTCCGAGCCCTGAATGCGGCCAGCCATTCTTGTACTTAAAATATTCTATCTTGCTCTCAAAGCGCGTTCCTTTGAACCACGGCTCAGACGACCCCCAGGAAGCGCGTGTATCCGTCATAACACTTAGTCCATTGTCAGAAACGACAAAGACGGCCGGAAGATCGAAATTCACGGCATACTTCACCGCCTCGTGAAAAATACCTGTTTCAGAAGACATGTCACCACAGAACAGGAATACACGCCCCTTTTTACCCTGATGCTTGAGCGCCCAGGCAGTCCCCGTCGCTGTACCGATCAGGCTTCCCACGATACCGGAACAATAAATATTATGTTCCGGAAAACACAGTGAAATGCTCCGGCCATCCACAATGGCCTTTTTAACTTCATCGCGTGCAACACCTTTAAGGAGGCAAAGCTCATGGGAATCCCAGAACCCATAAATAAAATCATCCGGGCCGATAGAATGTTTCTGAAAGATATCAATGAGCTGCTGTTCACGCCCGGCGCGTAAATGAACAGGGGCTTTAATAAGCCCCTGAGCAAAAATAGCAGCGATCTCGTTCTCAAACTGGATAAGATCTTCTTTGGTCAGCATATTGCTTATTGGGGATTGGCCTTAAACCAGTCGATGGTCATTTTCAAACCTTCACGTAAGGGCACCTTGGGCTCCCAACCTAACTTCGTACGCGCCAGGGTAATGTCCGGCTGACGCTGCTTCGGGTCATCCTGCGGTAGCGGGGCGAAGGTAACCTTGCTTTTACTGCCCGTCAATTCCAGGACGATCTTCGCAAACTCATTCATCGTAAATTCATGGGGATTACCAATATTGATAGGGCCGGATTCTTTGGAAAAAAGCAGCCTGAGGATACCGTCAGCCTCATCCGTCACATAACAGAACGAACGCGTCTGCTGCCCGTTACCATAA
>PEAF01000139.1 GCA_002753465.1 Candidatus Omnitrophota bacterium | reverse complement strand
CTTTTAGCGTTGGCGAAACAAAACCGATGCGTGGTCCTGGCCGTCGCGAGATCGGTCATGGCGCGCTGGCGCACCGTTCGCTGGAAGCTGTTATTCCTACGGCGGAAGAGTTCCCTTATACGATCCGCGTTGTTTCCGAGATCCTTGAGTCGAATGGTTCATCCAGTATGGCAACCGTGTGCGCGAGCACATTGGCGCTCATGGATGCAGGCGTTCCGCTGAAAGCACCGGTAGCAGGCATTTCTGTTGGTTTGATCTCTGATGAAAAGCGTTCGGTCCTTATCACGGATATCCAGGGTCTGGAAGATCATTTCGGCGATATGGATTTCAAGGTTTCCGGTACAACACAGGGTATTACAGCGATCCAGTTGGATCTTAAGATCCGTCATATTACGGTTGAGCTTTTAGGCCAGGCGATCGATCAGGCACGCGAAGCCCGTCTGAAGATCCTCGAGACCATGACAGCCGCGATCCCTGAACCGCGCAAGACACTTTCACCGTTCGCACCGCGTATTTCGATCATCCAGATCCCGACCGACAAGATCGGCGAGGTCATTGGACCGGGCGGCAAAACGATCCGTAAGATCATTGAAAGCACGGGCGCCACATCCATTGATATCGATGATGAAGGCAAAGCGTTTATTTCCGCACCAAACCAGGAATCGCTGGATTGTGTCATGGAATATCTGCGCTCCATGCTCGAATTGCCGGAAGTCGGCAAGATATACAACGCTACAGTTGTCAAGATCATGAACTTCGGCGCATTCTGCGAGTTTATGCCCGGTCGCGATGGCTTGGTGCATGTTTCTGAATTGTCAGATAAGTTCGTGAAGGACCCGAATGAACTCGTGAAGGTCGGCGATTCATTCCCGGTCATCCTCATGGAGATCGACAAGATGGGCCGTTATAACCTGAGCCGCAAAAAGGCTGAGAAGAAGTAAGCTACAGACAACCCGCTTTCGGGTCAAACCGGAAGCGGGTTTTTTATCAACATCTCCGACATCCAGGGCCATGCGAACTGAACACCTTAATGAAATTAAGGGGATCATTATTCTTGCGTTGGCCCTTATTCTTTTGGCCAGCCTTGGCTCTTTTGTGCCGGATGATCTTATCTGGTACACATCACACCCGAATGAACCTGCTCACAATCTGATCCGTATGACGGGGGCGTATACTGCCGGGACTTTATTCTTCCTGGTAGGGCACAGCGCTTATCTCATCATTGTTTTTCTGATGTTCTGGAGCTGGAATATCTTTACTTCCCGTGAGACGGCATTCAGCGTTGCGCGCGGTTTAAGCCTCATCGTTCTTATGTCCGTCATGAGCGGGCTTTTCAGTTTGACGGGATCACCCGTGACGGCTAACAGGTTTCAGCGTGGCGGTTTGACGGGGTTGCTTTTTTCTGATTTTCTTTTCAAGAACATTGGACCTATCGGCGCCTATATTATCCTTTTTGCGCTGGCGTGTTTGTGCCTGGTCGTGACAGCGGATTTTCTGGTATCTCCTTTGATCGTGCGCGCGACGCGCGCCTTGATCAGTGCATTTGAAAAAGCGCGTGCGGGTTTACCTGTTTTCGAGTGGCCAAAGTTTGGTGTGAAGAAGGATCAGCCGGCCGGGGATGAAGTTGAGGCCAAGCCCAAGCTGAAGGTCAAGCCGAAGGTAGAGAAGCCTGTTGAGGAAAAACAGCCGGAAAAAATCCCTGTAAAACCTGTTAAGCCCGTAGAGCCGCCTAAACCACAGGTGCCTAATATCCGCATCGTTCAGCCCAAGGTCGAGCAACCCAAGGAGCGTGAGGATAAGCCCTTGGTTGTCGGTGATTATCAGTTGCCGCCGTTCGATCTTTTGAATGATCCACCCAAGAGCACGGAGAGCAATGTGCAGGAACTTCTTGTCAGCGGGGCCAAGACCCTTGAGCAGACGCTGGCGAGTTTTGATGTGGTCTGCCGTGTGGCTGATATTGAACGTGGCCCTGTGATCACGCGCTATGAACTCGAGCCGGCGCCGGGCGTGCGCGTGCAAAGCATTAATGCGCTGGCTGACGATATCGCGCTGGCCATGCAGGCAGCATCGGTCCGTATCCAGGCGCCGATCCCTGGTAAGAACCGCGTGGGTATCGAAGTGCCCAATGGTTTGTCGGCTGCGGTCGTGCTTAAAGATGTTCTGATCAACGGGGATATCCGTAATTCAAAATCCAAGATCACGCTGGCTTTAGGTAAAGATACCGCCGGTAAAGCGATCATAGCGGATCTGTCTGACATGCCGCATTTACTGGTCGCCGGATCGACTGGGGCGGGCAAGTCTGTCTGTTTAAATGTCATCATCATGTCCATTCTTTATAATGCCTCGCCGAATGAAGTCAAGTTCATCATGATCGACCCGAAGATGGTCGAGCTGAATCAGTATAATGATATCCCGCATATGCTTTGCCCGGCGATCACGGACCATAAGAAAGTCGCGTCTGCCTTAGGCTGGGTGATCACTGAAATGGAAACGCGTTATAAAACGCTGCAAAAGCATCAGGTCAAGAACATCAAGGCTTATCACGCTAAAGGGTTTGAGATGCCCTATATTGTGGTTGTTGTGGATGAATTTGCAGATCTTATGCAGACATCCGGCAAGGTCATTGAGAGCGCTATCACGCGGCTGGCTCAGTTGGCGCGCGCGGTCGGTATCCACTTGATCCTGGCGACGCAGCGTCCGTCGGTGAATGTCATTACCGGTACGATCAAGGCTAATTTACCCGCACGCATTGCCTTCAAGGTGGCGTCACAGATCGATTCACGCACGATCCTGGATGAAAAAGGTGCTGAAGATCTGCTGGGTAAGGGGGACATGCTTTTTATCCGTCCGGGCGACCCTAAGCCTTTGCGCGGCCAGTGCAGCTATCTTTCGGATGAAGAGATCCATAGGGTGATGGATTTTATCCGTAATCAGGCAAAACCCAAGTATGATGATTCTGTAACAACGCGCCCAGTGGCCACTGCAGGCAACAATGATGAGAAGGATGAGATCTTTGATGAAGCGCTGAAGGTTGTTATGGAATCTGGGCAGGCCAG
>PEAF01000138.1 GCA_002753465.1 Candidatus Omnitrophota bacterium | reverse complement strand
CTTTGGTTTTCTCAAAATTCTCGCCCTCGTAAAACGTATAGAACATTTTTCGCGCATCGCTTTTTTTAAGCGTTGGCGGCTTCACGTATTTCCCCGTCAATATGCCACCACCCATGGCCCCATAGGCAATGATACCGATCCCCTGTTCACGGCAAAAAGCCAACAACCCATTTTCGATCCCGCGGTCTAATAATGAATACGGCACCTGCAATGTTGCCACAGGAGCAACAGCACACGCGCGCCTTAAAAGTCCAAGATCAAAATTTGATACGCCAATATGCCGGATCTTGCCCGTGTCACGCAATTCGATCAGGGTCTCCATAGTCTTCTCGATGGCAATACCTGGATCAGGCCAATGGCACATATAAAGATCGATCACATCACACTGCAGCCGCCTCAGGGATAGACCAACCTCATGCCGGATAGATGCCGGCGAAAGATCATGGCGCACACGCCCATTCTCGCGAACCAGCCCGCACTTCGTCGCAATAAAAACCTTATCCCGACGTCCTCTTATCGCCTGCCCCACCAACTGTTCAGCCTTGCCGTCTGTATAGAACGGCGCCGTATCAATAAAATTCACACCAAGTGCCATGGCCTCATGCACCGCTCCGATGCACGCTTCATCATCCGCCCCACCCCAATTCTCACCGCCAAAAACCCAAGTGCCTAACCCAAGCACAGATACTTTTTCCTTTGTACCCGGAAAATCCGTATATTTCATCATTAATGATCTTTCTTGTGTTAACAACACAGGCCGTGGCGTCAAGACAATGAGGCATGTCATGAAGCGAACATTGAGGCCATCTTACCATCATTATTAGAAATAGATGGCCGAAGTGAGCGAATGACGTGCCTCGTTGTATGGCCACGGCAAAAGTTTTGTTATAAAAATTTACTTAAACTTAAATGAAATAATATACAATATTGCCCATATGAACAACATCTTTAAAATACTCTACGGCATTTCACCTGCTGAGATCCAGCAGACCGTCGTCATCATGCCTTTTGACATCCCCAAAGTTGCAGGGCAATTAGGCATCCTTCACATGACCAACGGCAAACTTTTCGCCTGCGGACAGGGCCACGGGTTCACACTCATCCGCTCAGGCATGAGTGCGGGATTCGTCGGTGACTGCGTCCTTCGCCTCAAGGACACGCCTTGCACCAAGATCCTTTTCCTCGGCACCTGCGGCCTGATCGAGCGAAAACCCGGCCTTGATATCGGCACGGTGATCACCCCGGGACCGATCCATGCCTTTGAAAGTTTCAGCGAGATCATTACCGGCACCCTTAAAACACCCATGTTGGTCCACACGGACATGTCTTTTGTCAAAGGCAAAGTCCCCATAGCGGGCTGCATCAGCTTCGCCTCGATCCATGAAGAGTCAAAACACACCCATACCTTCAGACAATTGGGCGCAGATGTGGTCGAAATGGAATGTTCCGCCTTCTTCCTTGCCGCGAAGCATATCGGGCGCATATCCTCGGCACTTTTGGTCATCTCGGATATCGTCGGTGATGAGAATATCTGCTTCAAGCTTTCCGATAACAATAAGAAAAGCCTGGCTAACGGTGTCAGCCAGGCTTGTAAGACCATCAAAGATATCTGCAAACGTTAAGCTTTCTTACGCTTGACCACCATCTTTACCGCCGCAACGATATCCACGGCTTTTAATTTATAATGTGACAGCAACTGCTCCGGCGTTCCCGTCTGACCAAAACTATTATGCACCCCGACCATCTCGACCGGAACCGGGGTATTCTGGACCAACACTTCGGCAATAGCACTGCCTAACCCACCGGCGAGCTGATGTTCCTCCGCCGTCACAATGGCCCCTGTATCCTGGGCGCATTTAACGATCATATTCACATCCAAAGGCTTAATGGTATGCATGTTCACCACACGCACGCTGATATCATCTTTAGCCAACTCATCGGCAGCATTCAGTGCCTCGGCGACCATGACCCCGCAGGCAATGACCGTCACATCCTTGCCTTCACGCAGGATATTAGCCTTGCCAATGATAAAAGGAGAGTTCTCATCCGTAACGACAGGCAACGGCGCACGTGAGAAACGGGCATAGAACGGGCCTTCCTCTTCGAGAATGGCACGTGTCGCTTTCCTGGCTTCAATATAATCCACCGGACAAACCACCTTCATGTTCGGCAGGACGCGCATGATCGCAAAATCTTCCAGGCACTGGGCGCTGGCACCATCTTCGCCGACAGTAACGCCGGCGTGGGATGCCATCAGCTTGACATTCAAATTGTTATAACACACATCCATGCGGATCTGATCATACGCCCTGTTCGTCAAGAAAGCCGCAAACGAATTGGTCACCGCCACAAAACCTTCACTGGCGAGCCCCGCGGCCATACCGATCATATCCTGCTCGGCAATACCTACCGAGAAAAATCTGTCGGCAGACTCCTTTTTAAAATATTCAGCACGTGTAGCATCTTCAAGGTCAGCGGTAACAACCACGATCTTCTTATTCACTTTACCGACGGCGGCCAGTTCTTCACCAAAACCGTCACGTGTGGGGGTGGGCTTCATTGTCATATTAATATAAAACCTTTAATGCTTCGGCGAGTTGTTCTTTATTAGGAGCCTTACCATGCCATGCACTCTTCAACTCCATGAACGGCACGCCCTTACCCTTTAATGTATTGGCAATAACGACCGTAGGCTTACCCGTGGTCGCTTTGAATTCTTCAAATGCGTTGATCACCTGTGCAATGTCATTCCCGTCGATATTAATCACATTCCAGCCAAACGTCTTCCATTTATCAACCAGAGGCTCAAGCCCCTTGATATCACTGACCAAACCATTCTCCTGGACCTTGTTGAAGTCCACGATCGCGCAGACATTATCCAGCTTGAAATGCGCCGCGCTCATCGCCGCTTCCCAGACAGAGCCTTCCTGGATCTCGCCGTCGCCCATGATGCAGTAAGTCTTGAAATCCTTACCCTTAAGCTTGGCGGCCATGGCCACGCCGTTAGCATAAGAAAGACCATGCCCGAGCGAACCTGTATTGAACTCAACGCCGGGGGTCTTTAACGTCACATGTCCCTGCAAAC
>PEAF01000137.1 GCA_002753465.1 Candidatus Omnitrophota bacterium | reverse complement strand
AAAATTATCTAGCTTAGCCATGACCAACTCACTATCGGGCATATTCTCGACCCTGGCAACATGGGTCACCCGCCCGTCGTGAAGAAAGCCGAATCCCATGGTCGAATTTCCGATATCAATGGCAATGATCATAATGGAACAATATCACGGATATTAAGTTGTTTCAACCAGCAAAAGCTGACGCACAAGATCAATCGCGTTCTTTTGATCCATAAAGAAAGGACTTGTAGCGATCGTAATAAATGATGCGCGACTGACCCATTCACGCAAGCGGGCGATCTTAAGCGCTTCAGGGATATAATCCATGACCGGCGCAAATATGTCCATATCGATATCCAAGACGAACGACTCAGGCAATTCCCCGGCAAACGCCTCGGCACTGCCAACCTGAATAACTTCATTAAACCAGCCCAACTTTACGGCAGGAGAGATAAAATTACCGACGTTAAAAACAGCGTTGACACAATTAAACGCAGATTGCCTCAGGCTTAAGGCATTCCTGAAGTCGACGTTAAGTTGAGCGAGCGGGCACGGTGTCGAGCCGTCAGGCGAGACGAGCGAGCGAGACTTCCGAGCGCAGTCAAGCCCGCTGGGGCGAGACAAGCGTTCGGCGCAAGGAATGCCGAAAGCCTGAAAGCAATCTGCTAAAGACTCTCGTGTATCCTTGTGCTGATCCACATGCACTAAGGTTGAACCTGAAAGAACCCGTCCCAACCCCAGACCCAAAGCCCAACAGGAAAAAGCATGATTATGATTATCAAAAATAAAAATGTCCTGGCCCGGACGTTCGATGTGAACAAATTGCTTAAGACCGCGCGCATTAACTTCAACGCCGTCGATAATATCTGAAAATACGACCTCTTCGCCGACAGCCAGGCCACCGACAGTGCCGTTTATAAACTGCGGAACAAATATCTTTTTATGGGAACGCTGTTCAAAAGAAAAGGCGTTGTTACCCCGAGGAGCCTCAACGTAAAAACCGCGGTAAAAAGCCTGAAGAGATGAACTGTCCATGATAACGCCTTACAGGATCATTTTCCTGATATCCGCCTCATTGACCACGCCCGCCAGAACATTACGGATCTTTGACGGCTCACCTGCCATCCAACAGGTTAACGGCATTGACCCTTGAGCGCGAGATTTTGAATAGAATTGGGCTAAGCCAGCGGTAAAAGCGATCTTTTCCTCCGTAACCGCACCTGAACGCAAGAGCGCCACAGGACCAGGAAATGTGGTCGGACGGACAATAATATCGGCCGGCATCGCGTATTTCATAAGTTTCTCGTTCTCACTATTATTACGCGCCACAATAACATAACTTGAATCATCCAGACGGAAATAACGCCCAACTCCCAAAATAGCCGTTGAAGCGATATCCGGACAGCCCCCCTTAAGTACGTCCTTAAGACGCTCACCAAACAACTTTTCCGTCAGCAAACACCCTCCACCTGGCGTTGAGAAATCCTCAATACCGAATTCTTTAGCTAACTTGAGCTGTGGTGAACGGGAGCGCCCGGAAAGGTCCAAAAGTTTTTCCCGATCAAGGACACCCTCCTGCTCTGGGATAGTGACCGGCATCAATTTCGCCGATAGCGGCCGCACAAGGCGCCCCGTCACGCCAGCGTCATGCTCAACACAATTCAAACTTTTGCGATGCTGCGACATGGGGCGCTGCCCAAGGACCTCACCGGTAAAAACAAATGCAGCCCCTATCTCACGCATGTATTCAGCCGCTTTCTTCACCATATAAATATGACAGTCAATGCACGGATTATGTGCTGAGCCGAAACCATACTTTGGCGCGGTCAAAAGCGGCATGTAATCATCACCCAAAGGAATAGTCTTAAGGCATAACCCTAATTTCTCCGCAAGACGCACGACGCGTGATGGGCGCCCGCAACCCCAGGGCATGGAAATATTCACGGCATGCACCTCTATGCCTTGATCCAGGATCAGCTTGGCAGCGATAGCACTATCAAGCCCGCCAGACAAAAGCCCGACAGCCTTGACCTTATTTACGCCTTTCAAGGATCAGCTCCCCTTTCTTCGTATCCATGGAAAAAACAAAATTCTCAAGAAAGGACATCCCCAGCAACCCGTCACCGACACTCAAATTATCCTGATCCAGAACGATCGCCTTCACATTCCTTACCTTCGCTTCGCCGATCGCTACTTCACTGATATCTACAACCCGGCCTCTGACGTACCCACCGCCCGCCAGCATAACAGGAACGGTCCTGGCTTTTTCGGCTTTTAATTTTAACTTCGTGGCCATGGCACGCGATATCTGCACCGCGCTGGCACCCGTATCTAATAAGAATCTGGCTGACACTTTATTGTTAAGCTTTAATCGAACGAAAAAACTTTTACCCTCACGTTCAAGCGGGACAACAACACGATCCCTGCTCATACTTGTGGTCGAAACAGCAACGCCTGAAGAATTGCGAATGAGTGTCTTATTGGTCTGATTGGCCGTCTGACCCCCCATAGACGCCCCTGTATATACAATGCCCCCGACAGCCTTGGTACCAGCCCAGGCAGCCTTCCCGACAACCCCCACAGCCTCACCCGTAGCCTCAAGGACCGCACAGCCTGAAGCGCTTATCATCAAAGAAAGGATCAACACACCTTGGAACAATCTCATATCAAGAAACCTTACTTGCTCTTTTTGCCTTCACAGATGATGGGCGAGCTTTCAAATCCTGCCCCTGAAGCTGCTGAATACGATCCCTAAGCTTGGCCGCCTTCTCAAACTCAAGATTGCGCGCCGCCAGCTCCATATGACGCTCAAGAGCAGCGATCTCCTGCCCCAGATCATATTCCTCTTTATCCTGTCCTGCGACTTCGCGCACAAATTGTTCTACATCCGCCCAAGCCTCGATCCCGACCTTAATCGCCTTCTGCACGGTTTTGGGCGTCAAATGATGTTCCTGATTAAACATCAGCTGCACCTTTCGCCGCCGGTCACACTCACTAATAGTGGCCTTCATGGCACGGCTCATCGTATCAGCGTACATGATGACCATGCCGTTGACATTACGCGCCGCGCGACCAGACGTCTGAATAAGAGATGTAAAAGAAAAAAAAAAACCTTC
>PEAF01000045.1 GCA_002753465.1 Candidatus Omnitrophota bacterium | reverse complement strand
GGGGCCATGGGTGGTGGCATATTGACGGGGAAATACGTGAAGCCGCCAACGCTTAAAAAAAGCGATGCGCGAAAAATGTTCTATACGTTTTACGAGGGCGAGAATTTTGAGAAAACCAAAGAGGCGCTCAATGAACTGAAGGCGCTGGGTAAGCCGCTTAATCAATTGGTGTTGAATTGGGTGCGTCAACAGCCCGGGGTGATGACGGTGCTGGCGGGCTGCCGTGATATGCGTCAAGTCAAAGAAAATATGGCAGCGGTTGATTGGGACTTGTCGACGGATGAGTTTGAGAAGATAAATAAAGTGAAGATTTCTGCTTGACAAAGTTTAATGGGATGGTATATTTACTACAAAGTCGGTAGTAATTGTGGTGTTTAAAAATATGAAGATATCAACTAAAGGTCGTTACAGCGTTCGTTTGATGATCGATCTGGCGACAAATGGTACGCAAGGCTTTGTCTTGCTTAAAGATGTCGCAAGACGTCAGCAGATCTCCGAGAAGTATCTGGGACATCTGGTACCTCTTTTAAAGAACGCAGGATTGATCAGCGCGACACGCGGAGCAAAGGGTGGGTTCACCTTACTTCGCGACCCCAGGGAAGTGACGCTTAAGGATATTATCTCGGCTGTTGAGGGTCCTATTTGTCTGGTTGATTGTGTGGATGATAAGGCATCATGCAAGAAATCTGCGGACTGTGCGGCCAGGGATGTTTGGGATGAAGCGACCCGCAAGATCATACAGATATTTGACGGTTACACGCTAGATCAGCTTGTGCAGGAACAGAAGAAAAAACAGGGCGTTGATAACTACGCTATATAAGGAAGATATGTTCAAGAAGAATTGTAATAACAGGATCTGTTCGATGTGTATGTGTCCCTTGACCCTTACGGGAGGCGGATGGATGTGAACTTTATTGTTCCGGTTCGATCCAAAGCCGCTTCCAGAACAAGCGGCTTGTTTTTTTATCCGAATTAAGGAGGCATACGATGTCAACAGTACTTCAGAAGAATATAGTGAATGATGCGATCATCAAGGATATCAGTGATTCGATACATGGCTTAAGTTATGGAACAGTGACAATCACGGTCCATAATGATAAGATTACACAAATTGAGGTTTCAAGAAAGAGTCGTTTTGATGATGTTTGGATGGTCCATGAGGCAGGGGGAGGAATATAAGTTTTAAGATTCTTTAAAGCAATTTAACAGTTAAAATTTAATTAATACAACAGGAGAACGATCATGGCTAACGCGGATTTCAAAAAAAATTTAAGAAGAGAAACACTGGCGCTTCACGCCGGACAGGACGCTGATCCGACGACGGGTTCACGCGCGGTACCGATCTATCAGACCACATCATATCAGTTCAAGAGTACGGAGCATGCGGCTAATCTTTTTGGTTTAAAGGAGTTTGGCAATATTTATACGCGCCTCATGAATCCGACGACCGATGTGTTTGAAAAACGCATCGCGGCCCTTGAAGGCGGTGTAGGGGCTTTGGCTGTGGCCAGTGGGTCTTCGGCGATCACGCTTGCGATCTTGAATATTGCCCAGAGCGGTGATGAGATCGTTTCTGCCGATAATCTTTACGGTGGTACGTATAACCTATTCCATTACACGCTGCCTAAATTCGGCATCAAGGTTAATTTCGTGAAGTCGAATGATCTGGCGGCGATCGAAAAGGCGATCACGCCAAAAACAAAGGCTGTTTATGCGGAGTCGATCGGTAATCCCAAACTGGACGTCGCTGATCTTGAGGGTATTTCTAAGGTTGCACATAAGCATGGTCTGCCGTTTATCCTGGATAATACGGTATCTCCATTCCTGCTCAAGCCTTTCGATCACGGGGTTGATATCATTGTCTATTCCGCGACCAAATTCATCGGGGGGCATGGTACGTCTTTGGGCGGTTTGATCGTTGATTCAGGGAAGTTTGATTGGACGAGCGGCAAGTTTCCTTTGATCAAAGGGCCTGATGCCAGTTATCATGGCATTGATTTCGTCGAGGCATTAAAGCCTATGGGGAACATTGCGTATATCATCAAGGCGCGGGTGGTTCTGTTACGTGATCTCGGTCCGGCCGTATCGCCGTTCAATTCATTCCTCTTCTTGCAGGGCATTGAAACATTGCATTTACGCATGCCGCGTCATGCCGAGAATGCTTTGGCGGTAGCTAAATATTTGAAGAAGCATCCAAAGGTGGCCTGGGTGAATTATCCTGGTCTCGAGGATAGCCTTCAGAAAGATCGCGTGAAGAAATATCTGCCGATCGGTGCTGGCGCCATTCTGGGTTTTGGTATCAAGGGCGGGCTTGAATCAGCCAGTAAGTTCATCGACTCACTGCAGCTGATCTCACACTTAGCGAATGTGGGGGATGCCAAAACACTGGCGATCCATCCGGCATCAACCACGCATCAGCAGCTTTCATCCGAAGAACAGTTGGCGACGGGAGTGACCCCGGATTTTATCCGCCTGTCGATCGGCATTGAGAATGTTGAAGATATTATCGCGGATATTGATCAGGCATTGGCTTAATAGGAGGCTATATGGCAAATATATATGCAGACATCACAAAAACGATCGGACGGACGCCATTAGTCCGTCTGAACCGTATCACCGAGGGGGCTGTGGCGGAAGTTTACGTCAAGGTCGAGTCGTTCAATCCGCTCTCCAGTGTGAAAGACCGTATCGGGCTGGCCATGATCGAGGACGCTGAGAAACGCGGGCTCATTAAGAAAGATTCCGTGATCATTGAGCCGACGAGCGGTAATACGGGCATAGCGCTGGCGTTCGTTGCGGCGTCAAAAGGCTATAAGCTGATCCTGACCATGCCTGAGACCATGTCGATTGAGCGCCGTCAGCTTCTGGCGATCTTCGGCGCTCAGCTGGTCCTGACGCCCGGAGCGGAGGGTATGAAGGGTGCGATCAAGAAGGCTGAGGAACTGACAGCGACGACGCCGAATGCGATCATGTTGCAGCAGTTCGCCAATCCGGCCAATCCCGAGATCCATCGCAAGACGACGGCGGAAGAAATATGGAATGACACTGACGGTGAAGTTGACATTCTGGTGGCGGGTGTTGGTACCGGAGGCACGATCACGGGTATAGCCGAGGTTATCAAGCAGCGCCGGCCGTCCTTTAAGGCGATCGCGGTAGAGCCGGTAGATTCTCCGGTCCTTTCCGGTGGTAAGCCTGGGCCGCATAAGATCCAGGGGATTGGTGCAGGATTTGTACCTGCGGCGCTGAATACCAAGATCATTGATGAGATCATTCAGGTCAAGGCTGAGGATGCTGGCGAAACAGCCCGCAAATTGGCGAAGCTTGAAGGAATTCTTGGAGGGATCTCAGCGGGAGCTAATGTTTGGGCCGCGCTTGAAGTGGCGAAGCGGCCTGAGTCAAAAGGCAAGAAGATCGTTACGGTCATCTGCGATACCGGCGAGCGGTATCTTTCCACCTGGCTGTTCCAGGATGTGAAGTGAACGAACCCTTATTGGGTATGATCAGTATTCAGAAGAAGATTGCTTCGAGGTTCCCGGCTTTTGGCACTAATAAGTGCCAGGAGATCGGTCGCCTTGTAAGTGAGATCTCCAAGCGCGAAGATGGCGCGGTCGATGGGATTCTGACGCAGATACCCGTCGGCTGTAAAGCCTATCCTGCGGTTAAGGATCATCTTCTTAAACGCCGGTTCCCAGAAGCTTCAGCGCGGGGGGATAAGATCTCTGAGGTATTTTCTTCCTTTGAGATCGATGCGACACATGCTGTTTCCCTTATGCGTCTGTCAAAGGTCCCTGCGCCTAAAAGGATCTTCATTGAGTCAGCGGCCGAAGGTTCCGAACTTGCGATGCGCTTGCGGCAGAAGTTTGCTTCAGCGACGACACAGATAATTTCTAGCTATAAGGAATTCAGCTCACGTTCCGCCTTCGACATTCCATCTTACAATCGACGTACAGATGATCTCTATATCGTTCATGAGAAGCATGATCATTTCAAGGCCTGCCCCTGTTCGCCAGGAGTTGTGCCGTGCGGCTATCACAATGTGAATTTAGGGTTTGGTTGTCCGTTTGAGTGTTCGTATTGTTTCCTGCAGAATTATACAAATGCCCCCGGTATTGTTTTACCTGCTAATTTGGATGATTTTCTTGAGGCTTTTAAGTCTTACAAGCCCAATATCCGCGTCGGATCAGGCGAGACGACGGATTCCTTGGTTTATGATGATTTGACGGGGTATGCCGCGCGCATCGTTGAATTTTTCCGTTCATATCCGCAAAGTACCTTTGAGTTCAAGACCAAGAGTGATAATATTCATGGGCTTTTAAGTATTGATGCTTCACCGAATATTGTTGTGGGGTGGTCGCTTAATCCGCAGGATATCATTGATCGCGAGGAGTATTTTACCGCCAGCCTTGCGCAGCGGCTCGATGCCGCGCATCGTTGTGCGGCACATGGTTACCGGGTGGCGTTCCATTTTGACCCTGTTGTTTATAGTCCTGGGTGGGATGCGGCCTATGCGGATGTGGTAGAACGCATGTTCAATGCGGTCCCTGCACAAAGTATTGCCTGGATCAGCGTCGGGACACTACGCATGACGCGCCAGCAGAAAAAAACTATTGAAAACCGCTTCCCGAAGAATAAAATCCTAGATGCTGAGTTATTTACCGCTGAAGATGGTAAGTTGCGCTATGCTAAGGATGTGCGGTTAGATATTATAGAAAAAATGATCACCTGGCTCGATGAACGAGCCGTTAGTTCTACCTTGATCTACTTATGTATGGAAACGGAGTCGATATGGAAAGTTATACAAGACCAGCGCCAAGGAAGCAAGCACCGTTTGATCCCAGGAAATGGCTGATGATCGGTTTGGCGATCATCGGAGGGCTTATCGGGTTGATCATTCTTTCTTGGGTGATCTGGTTTTTTGCGACGTTTACGACATTCAGCAGCCCTAAAGACGGATTACAGATCCTTCACCCCAGAAATTGGGTGGTAAGGGCGCATCCTAATAAGGATGTTGTCGTTGCTTTTGTTTCCCCCAAAGAGACAGCTTTAGATCCATTTCTGGAGAACTATAATTTTTCTAAATATGACATGGCTAAAGAGCCTGAATTGCAATCAACCGATGCCTATGCGGATAAAATTGTTCAACAGATGGCGGCGACTTTTAATGATCTGAAACTTGTTCAAAAGAGTGTTTTCCCTGTGGCCGGGAAAAAGGGGTACAAGATGGTTTTTCGTGCGACCTCTAAAGTGCAACTGTTGATCGTATTGTATGTATTTACGATTGAGGACATGGGTTATAATATGCTTTACTTGGGCGCCTTTGACAGGTTTTCCAAGGATAGTCCGATGTTGGATCTTGTGGCCCTGACGATGAAGGTGAAATATTGACTGTAATCGATCAGGTTAAAGATCCGGCATTGGTTCAGTGCCCGGTATTCGGTTCGTGCGGCGGCTGTCAGTATCAGGATCTGCCTTATCCGCAAGAGTTGGCGCTTAAACAGGAGCAGTTGAGGGCCCTGATCACGGCGCAGGTTGTTTTGAAAGACGCTTGTTTTCAGCCGGCGGTCCCTTCCCCCGAGGTGTATCATTACCGTAATCGCCTGGATCTGAAATTAACACACCGTCGTAATGGCGATGTTCATATTGGTTTTTCCCCTATAGATCGCGGGCCTGTCATTGAGATCACGGCGTGTCCGATCGCGATGAAAGCCATATCTGACTTTATTCCTGAACTCCGTCAGCTGGCGACCCTTAAGATCCCTAAAGAATACCGCATGGCCAATCTGACCGTACGTTGCGGCGAAGGCGAGGGTGTGCGCTGGGGTGGTATCGGGCATAATTCATTACGGCTTGAAGCACGTGATTATTTCTATACCGACATCCTTGGGTGCAGGATCTATTACGGGCTTGATACATTCTTCCAGGCTAATCTTTCCATATTGCCGGCCTTGATCGATTTTATACGCTCGCAGGATATCTGGTCAAAGGATGCTGTTTTCTTTGATCTTTACGGCGGCGTAGGGCTGTTCAGTTTATGTGTTAACGATCTGGTGATCAAGGCTGTTAATATTGAATCGAATGTGCATGCCGCCCGCATGGCAAAATATAATATTTCTTCGAACGGGATGAGAAATGTAGAGGCGCATGAAGGCCGAGTCGAGGATGTTCTACCTGGCATGCTTGATAAAACATCCTCTGACAGCAATATTATTATGGTCGATCCGCCACGGGCGGGGCTCAGTGCTGAGGCTGTTACCCTTTTGAATCAGCTCAAGCGGGCCAAATACCTGATCTATCTTTCCTGTGATCCTGCGAGCCTGGCATCCAACTTAAAGGATCTTATCGCCGGGGGATGGGTGGTAAAAACGATAAGGCCTTTTGATTTCTTTCCGCGTACGCGGCATTTGGAAACACTCATTATTTTTGAGAGGACGTAATATGGCCAGTGAATTGTTCATTAAACAATTGCTGCTCGGTGAGCTTGAGAATTTTACATACATCGTTGCTGATCAAGCCTCTGCTGAAGCGATGGTCATTGACCCGTCAGGATCCTGGGCAGATATTTCATTGGCGCTCAAAGAGAACGCACTTGAGCTTAAAGGTATTTTCCTGACACATGGGCATTATGATCATGTGGTCGGGGTGGATAAAGCAAGTGTACCCGTATATCTTTCTGAAGATGAAGCAGAGTTTTATACACCGCATGCCAAGAATTTTGTACGTAATGCGGACAGGGAGAAATTCCCGATAGGTCGATTTATGATCGAATGCATCCATACCCCCGGGCATACGCCGGGTTGTCAGTGCTTTCTGATCGAGGGAAACCTCTTTACAGGCGATACGCTTTTTATGGATGCTGTCGGGCGTACGGATTTTCCGGGTGGTGACGCCGGCGTCATGTTTGAAAGTTTGGAACGCATCAAACGACTACCTGCCAAGACTGAGGTGTGGCCCGGGCATCATTACGGGCGATTGACACACGGGTCTCTGGCGCAGGTCATGAAGTCCAATCAGTTTCTCGCGTGCGATGACAAGAATAAGTTTATAGATTATTTCGGTTAGGAGGTTTGTATGGCATTACTTGAATCAGTAAAGATCCCCTTAGGCACTAAGATGCCGGTGTTCACTTTAAATGATCCGACGGGCAAGTCTTATTCCGGTCAGGATCTTATGGGTGAGCGTGGCTTGCTGGTCGTTTTCACCTGTAATCATTGTCCTTATGCCAATGCCCTCTGGCCACGGCTGGTGCATTTGGGGCAATATGCCAGGGGTATGCGTGTCGGTGCGGTGGCGATCAATCCTAATATCAATCCTGATTTTCCGGATGACGCGCCAGAAAAGATGGTCTCAAAGATAGCTGAATTGAAAATCCCGTTCCCGTATCTGGTTGATGCGGACCAATCCGTGGCAAGGGCTTTCAGGGCGCAGTGTACGCCGGACGTTTATCTTTTTGATAAGGACCAGGCCCTGGTTTATCATGGCCGTGTGGATGATAATTGGAAAGATGAAGATGCTGTCACGCGTGAAGAACTGAAAGAAGCCATGAATAACATGGCAGCTGGTTTGCCCATTGCTGCTAAGCAGTACCCCTCCATGGGTTGTTCGATCAAGTGGAAGGCTTGAGGGTTGAATAGTAAGGCAAGTATTCATATACCTGCCGGTGCTGGCTTCTGGCGCAAGCTTTTTGCTTTTATGGGGCCGGGACTTCTCATTGCTGTGGGTTACATTGATCCGGGTAATTGGGCTACCGACATATCTGCCGGCGCTAAGTACGGCTATCAGCTGCTTTTCATTGTCCTCCTTTCGAACTTTTTGGCCATGTTGTTTCAGTACTTATCGTTGAAACTGGGCATTGCCTCCGGACGTGATCTTGCGCAGGCGTGCCGCGACAGGTATTCGAAGCCTGTTGTCATTTTCCTGTGGCTTTTATGTGAGGTGGCCATCATTGCCTGCGATCTTGCCGAGGTGATCGGTTCGGCGATCGCCCTTAATCTGCTGTTCGGGATGCCTCTTATTGTCGGTGTTATGATCACGGCGCTGGATGTTATTGTTATCCTTGCCGTTCAGTCCAAAGGCTTTCGTTACCTGGAAGCTTTAGTGGCTGGCCTTATGTTCGTCATCGGTGCGGCATTTGTTTATGAGATCCTGGCGGCGCATCCGCAGTGGTTGGGCGTGGCGGCAGGATTTATTCCAACCCCGAAGGTTATTGTTGATCCCGGTATGTTGTATGTTGCCATCGGTATTATTGGCGCTACGGTAATGCCGCATAATCTTTATCTTCACTCAAGTATAGTTCAGACACGGGCGTTCGATCGCGACGATGCGGGCAAGTCCATGGCGGTCAAATATGCGACCATTGATGTCGTCTCAGCCTTGACCATTGCCTTTTTTATCAATGCCGCGATCCTGGTTTTGAGTGCGGCCGCTTTTCATGGGACAGGAAATCAGAATGTGGCGGACATCAATGATGCCTATCATTTGTTAACGCCCATTCTGGGGGCTTCGATGGCCAGCATGCTTTTTGCTGTGGCACTTCTGGCATCAGGACAAAGTTCAACATTAACGGGCACTTTGGCCGGGCAGATCGTTATGGAAGGGTTTCTGGACTTGCGTATCAGACCATGGGTCAGGCGCATCATTACGCGGTTGGTGGCTGTGATCCCGGCGGTAGGTGTGGCGGCGTGGGTGGGGGCTAAGGGGCTTGGGCAGCTTTTGGTCCTGACACAGGTCATTCTTTCTTTTCAACTGGCGTTTGCAGTTGTACCGCTTGTTGTTTTTACCAGTGATAAAAGATTTATGGGACGATTTACGAATTGCATTTGGCTTAAAGTTTCAGGCTGGTTGGCGGCGATCTTGATCATCGGATTAAACCTTTTACTTATTGGACAGGTGGTTGCTTTATGTACAAGAAAATTCTGATCCCGCTGGATAATTCCCTGACGGATGAAGCGATCCTGACGCACATCAAGCCGCTGGCGCGTCTATGTGAGGCCGAGATCGTCCTGGTCCATGTGGCGGATGGCTTTGCGGCGCGACTGCAGGAGCAGCTTAACTTAGCTGATTCTGAGGAGATCGTTAATGACCGTGCTTATTTAGAGTCAGTCGCAGGTCAATTCAAGCAAAACGGCTTTAATGTTAAGCATTACCTTCTTAAAGGCGATCCGGTTGACAGCATTGTGCGCCTGCTCAAGCAGGAAGGCTGTGACCTTATTGCCATGGCAACGCACGGGCATGAAGGAGTGATGGATTGGGTGATGGGCAGTGTTGCTGACGGTCTACGGCATAAGACGTGCGTACCGATCCTTATGGTTCGTGGCGCCAAAGCGAAAGATTCATGAGCAAATATTGAAAAAGAATGTTTCATCGGTATAATGGGGGTCTATGGAATGCATTTGTAAAATAGTGAAGGATTTTTTTGTTCCTCCCAAGACGACATTAAAGGTTCTGGTCATCGATGATTCGCTGATCGACAGGACCGTTGTGATCAAGGCTTTGGATGCCAGGTACCAGGTAATTTCGGCAGATTCCGGCAAGGCGGGTATTGAGACGGCCTATGCGCTAGCACCGGATTTGATCATTCTTGATTATATGATGCAGGATATGAACGGACCTCAGGTTTGCGGCGTGCTCAGGAATGACGCACGGACCAAGGACATCCCTGTTATTTTTCTGACGAGCATGGATGCACCCAGGTCATTTATTAACGGTCTCGAGCAGGGGGCGGATGCCTACCTGACTAAACCGGTCAATGTGCGTGATCTTAAAGGTGAAGTTGCTTTAAGGATCAAACAGCGCGCTTAATGGAAAGGTTCATTCGATGTTGGACATGAAATTTATCCGTGAGAATGTTGATCTTGCCCGCAAGGGCTTAGCGGCCAAGAATGCGGCTGGGCGCCTCGATGAGCTTTTGGCACTGGATGAGGACCGCCGCAAGCTGGGTTTTAAGGTGGATGAGTTACGCGCCAAAAAGAATGCGGCCAATGATCAGATCACGGCACTCATTAAGGAAAAGAAAGACCCTAAAGAAGCTATTGCGGCCATGAAATCCGTTGCGCAGGAGATCGATGCCCTTGAAGTGCCGCTTAAAGAATTTGAAGAGAAGATCACACAGATCCTTCTTTTTATTCCGAACATCCCGCATCCTTCTATCCCCGTGGGTGGCCCTGACAAGAACAGGGAAGTGCGGACATGGGGTGAGAAGCGTAAGTTTGATTTCAAGCCCAAGGACCATATTGAACTGGTTGAAGCTTTGGATATCATTGATTTCAAACGTGCAACCAAGATCAGCGGGTCAAATTTTATTCTGTATAAAAAGGCCGGGGCGCTGCTCGAGCGGGCGCTCATTAATTTTATGTTAGACCTGCATACCCGTGAGCATGGGTATGCCGAGGTTTTTCCACCGGTTTTGGTGAATGCCGCCTCTATGACGGGCACAGGCCAATTGCCTAAGATGAAAGATGACATGTACCACCTGGATAAAGACGGGGATGACCTTTATCTGATCCCGACGGCTGAAGTGCCGGTCACGAATATTTACCGCGATGAGATCCTTGACGAAACGCAGCTGCCTATTTATCATACCGCCTATTCAGCGTGTTTCCGCCGGGAAGCAGGTTCTTATGGAAAAGATACGCGCGGGCTTATGCGCGTGCATCAGTTCAACAAGGTTGAGCTGGTCAAGTTTGTTAAACCCGAAACGTCGTATCAGGAACTCGAAGCGCTTGTTGGCAATGCTGAGAAGGTTTTTCACTTGTTAAAGCTTCCTTATCGCGTGCTCGAGCTGGCTTCGGGTGATATCAGTTTTTCCGCGGCGAAGTGCTATGACCTTGAGGTTTACGCGCCGGGTCTTGATAAATGGCTTGAGGCGTCGAGCTGTTCCAATTTTGAGGATTTTCAGGCACGTCGGGCGAATATCCGTTATAAGGGCAAGGACATGAAGAAGCCGGCTTTTGTGCATACGCTCAATGGCTCTGGCGTGGCTACGCCAAGGACGGTGGTCGCGATCATCGAGAACTACCAGCAGGCGGATGGCTCTATTGCCGTTCCTGAGGTGCTTCAACCATATATGCACGGCTTAAAAGAGATTCGAAAGTAGGTCTTATGGCAGAACGTATCATGATCATCCTCAAGTTTGTGTTCGCGGTATTATTGTTACCGCTGGTCATGGCAACGGTCTTTGCATTGCAGACCGAGATCGCGCGTTTTGACCCAAAGTTGCAAGAGGCGATCATTTCAGGTACACTGGCCTACGTTTTAATGAAGTTCTTTGTTTATGATTTTGATGCGGTATACAAGTTCGGACAGAGCATTGTCGGGGCATGTTTCCAGTTCCTTAAGCCGGTGATGAACTTTGCGCCGTATGTGATCCCGATCTACACGATCATCGCTATTGTGGCGTATGCCATCGTGCACCTGATGGGCAATATGGAAGCGTACGCCGGCATGTTCGTTGCAGTCATCGCCTTCACATTTGCGATGCATGTTGTTTTAACGGCGCAGGATCTGTATACAAAGGATTCTTTGGCTGGGAAGCCGAATTATTTCTTCGCCATGAGCCTTATTTTTATCGTTGATGTATTCTTTATGGCGCTGCTCATGAGCCTGGTCGGCAAAGGGTTTTCTTTCGTGCATTTCTTCCAGGGGCTTTCGACAGCTTCTGGTGACATTTATATGGCGGTGTTCAAGCAGCTGTTTGTACGCTGATCATAAGAGTTTTTGGAGAGCTGGCACCCCGACTCTACCTTTCTGTCGCTTAAACGCCTTTTCAAAGCTTTAAAGTCATCCTCACTTTTTTTATGCCCCCACATCGCACATTAAAGTTATATATGCTATCTTTTACTTTAGAGGTGGATGGCGTCTGTTAAAATAGGGGTGTGGAATTGAAGATAGCCGGGGTTATAAACAAATTTCTGGCAAGCATGCTGATACTGGCGTTTCTGGTATCAGATGTACGTGTTTATGCTCAAGGGGTGATTCAGCTTCCTGCTCCCGGTATACGTTTGGCTTTAAGCCCCACCTTTGCCCCTTCACTGCTTAAAGGCATTAAGGTTTACCGTAATGACCCTTTCCGCTTCGATTTTATCCTTGATAAGGGTGATGCCACTGCCACGAATGAACAGTTAAAAACTGACTCCACCCGTTTGATTAAGTATTTCCTTGCCTCTTTAACCGTTCCCGAGAAAGACCTATGGGTTAACTTATCACCGTATGAAAAAGACCGCATTGTGCCGGAAGCATTTGGTCAGACAGAAATGGGGCGTGACCTCCTGGCACAGGATTACATTCTAAAGCAGATAACCGCCTCTGTTATTTATCCTGAGGGTAAGGTAGGCAAAGAGTTTTGGGATAAAGTTTATGCCGAAGCCTTGAAGCGTTACGGAACGACCGACATACCTGTTGACACCTTTAACAAGGTTTGGATTATCCCTGAGAAAGCTACCGTTTATGAGAATATGGACGCCGCCTTTGTTGTTGAAAGCAAATTAAAGGTCATGCTTGAGGAAGACTATCTGGCGTTAGAAAAGAATACAGAGATTAAGGCGGATGCTGCTAAAGACACAAATAAGCTCGGTTCTGAGATCATTCGTGAAGTAGTTATCCCTATTCTCGAGAAAGAAGTTAATGATGGTGAAAGCTTTGCCCCTCTTCGTCAAGTTTATCACTCGCTTATCTTGGCTACATGGTATAAGCGTAAGGTCAAGGCAAGTGTCATGGGGCAGGCGTATGTTGATAAGCAGAAGACGGGTGGTATTGACATTGCGGATAAGAACGAAAAAGAGAAAATCTGGTTGCAGTACGTTGAGGCGTTTAGGAAGGGAGCTTATAACTTAATTAAAGAAGAAATTGAGCCTGCATCGCAAGAAGTTATTTCAAGGAAGTACTTCTCAGGTGGATGTTCATTTGCAATGGACAAAGCTATGACGATTACTGATAAAGTGCCCTCTTATGTTAAAAAGTTGGGATTAGCTTTGTTGGTTAGCGTTGCTTTATCAATAGGGGCACCGTCAGCATTTGCTGATGATGAATGGCAAGAAGATGACGTCGTTGATGTTTCGCAACCATCGTCAGAAAAGTCAAGTGAAGTTACTGAAGCAACGATAAAAGCAGATGCTGTTTTATCCGAAGGCAAATTGGATGTTTCATCAGTCAGGTCGCATACGGATAAAGAGTCTATGGTTACACAGCAGGGGTTGGAATGGGCTGTTGACTGGTTGAAAGGTGAAGGAGCGATGCTGGATGCACAGATTTCCTTGGCGAAAAAGACTGGTGACATAGAGAAGTTGGAGTTCTTAAGAAAAGAATCTGAAGCTGTTTACGAAGCGTGGAGCGCAATTGCTCCTGTGAATGGAACCATGGGTTTATATGAGAGTTTACAAAAAAGTATTTCTACCGCAGTTGTGCAGGAACGTATAGCAAAAAAGGAAAAGAATCGTTTAATGAAACAATTATCTTCTCTTAAGGGGGAGGAAAATAAGGAAAAGAGGGCTTCGATAGAGGCAATGATTGTCAGCTTCGAACAACAGTTGGCAAATTGGGACCAGCAGTATAAGAGATTTGTTGATCTGGACAAAAGAATCTTAGAGGCGGCGAAAAAAGGACCTCAGGGAAATATTGTTAAGGCACCGGAAGAGCTTCCGGGGAACGGGTTGGAGTTGACAGCTACTGAAACTGAGCGTTATCTTCAGCCAGTTAAAGATGGTTTAAAGGCTTTCGCGGATTTAAATTTTAAATTTGGAGAAAGATTTACAGAAGGAGAATATTCTTGGGGAAAAGATTTTCGTTTGCTTAGTTCAATGATTGAGT
>PEAF01000044.1 GCA_002753465.1 Candidatus Omnitrophota bacterium | reverse complement strand
CTTCAGCGTGCCGCCGTAAAGGGTCCCGGTCAGGCTTAAAGGGTCCACATTGCCGTTTTTCTGCCGGGCATTAATGGCCAGGTCAGAGATCTGATAGCCCATCATGTAGAAGGCTGGCGTTTCGATGGATGTTGTGGAAACGAGGTCCTGCCATTGCTGGGGTACGCCCTCGACATCGCTCTTGATCCTGAGGATGCCGGCGAGCTTTAAGGCGTCGATCTGTTTGGCGGTGGCAGGCGGCAGCATCTTGGGCAGGTCGCGTAAAGTTAATTTTATATCGCTGCTTATTTTCATGACCGGGTCTTTACCGGGCATGGCCAGGACAGAACCTTTAAGCGCAAAGGTCGAATCGAACCAGGTGCCTTGAATGGCGTTAAGGGTGATGGTGTCACCTTTCTTCTGGGCGTCGATGTTCGCGCTCAGGTCTTCAGTTTTGATGAAAGCATTGAGCTCCGGCGCCGCCAGGTTCTGCAGCGATCCGTGGGAGTTCCAGACCTTGCCTTGATGGGTCAACGTAAGGTCCTGCCAGGTGAGCGAGGGTGCGTTGTATTCAAAATGCCCGTTCAGCTCAGATATGGTTTGGCCAAGTTTTTTGCTTTCGATCCGGGTATTGCTGAGGTCTACCAGCGCATTGATCTTGCCGGCCTGAGGATCAGCGAGGGCTCCCTGGAAATGAATATCCACAGCGGCTGTGCCACCGATGTTCAGGCCCTGCTCCTTGATGAGCGCGGGCAGGATCTTTTCGATGATGTTGAGATTAACGTTTTTGGCGCTGGCGGTGACATCGAGTTGCGGCGCTTCAAAATGGGTCAGTTCACCGGCTATCGTAACGGGCGTGTTGAACGCGGTAAGGATGATGCTCTTGGTTTGGGCGTGGTTGGTGTCAAAGGTGATATTGCCGTGGATATTGTTGATGGAGCCGACCGTGGGCAATCCGGTCACGGTCAGGGACGGTACCTCCAGCGTACCGTCATAGGTCAAAGGCACCGTGTTCCTCGCGTTGAACGTCATATGGGCGGATAATTGAGGCGATCCGGCGGCTGTCATATTCTGGGCCTTGACGATGAATTCATGGAAAGAAGCTTCAAGGCTGGATTTAAGTTCGCCGTCACGCCAGGCGATTGATGTTCCCGGCGCTGTGATGCTGGCGGTCACCGATGTCCCCGGCATGGCAAAAGCTGCGTTCTTGATATCCACGTCAGCCTTGAGCTCCATGGCATTGCCGGCGATGCTGGCCGCGATGCGGTTGAGCAGGACATGTCCTGTTAAATGCTGCGCCTCATTCAGCGCCATGGCAATATTCTGGGCGTCGATATTCGCGGCGATCGCATAGCCTTTATTGTTTTGGATGACGGAGAAATTACGGATATCCAGATCGCTGCTGACGCTTTGCTGTTTGTTCAATTGCACGCTGAGCTCTTTAGCCGTGACATCACCCGTTATATTCAGGAGGCCCCCTTTGAGGCTGGCCTGGGCGTTGGGCAGGCGTAAGGCCCCCAGATTGGCGTGCATACCGGAAGGTAAGAGTAAATTGAGTTTATTGCCCAGCAGGACGCCCTGCATATTCAGGTCGTTCTTCTTCTGGGTGGCGGAGAACCTGGTCAGGGCGATATCGCCCTGGCACTGCGTTCCGTCATTCAGCGTGAGGCTGATCGCGGGAAGATTAATGTCGCCGGAAATGGTCGTTGATGCCGGTTGAGATAATATCTGCAGCGTTGTATCTGTAATGGCCAGGTGCTGGATCGATAAAGGCAGCGGTGTCGGAGAGAAACGCAGATAGCGGCTGAGCACAATGTTGCTGGCGGTAAAGGTGCCCTTGAAAGAGCTGTCGTTCAAACCGATGCGGGTGTCGAATTTAAGGATGCCGTTGGTTGATGTCAGCGCGATGTCACCATTGATATTGAAGGTGCCGCCCATTGATAAAGAGCCTTTAATGAGGGCCAGGCTTAACGTTTCGTCGAAGGGTTCCTCAAGGCTGAGATCTTTCAGGTGGATGCGACCGCCGTTAATGGTAAAGCCGCTGATGATCACATCCGGCCCTTTGGGTGCCGATGGCGCCGCAGGTTGTGCCAGTGTTAAAAGATCGCTGAAGTCCCATGTTTGCGGCGTCAGGCGCGTGATAAAGACTTCCGGCATGTCGATCTGCAGCGCCGGGATGATCACCTTTTTTTGCAGCAGGGCGAAGAAAACGATCTGGGCTGAAATGCTTTTGGCCTTGAAAAAGGGCTTGTCCGGCGCATCTTTTTGTGCGATGGCCAGGTCGCTGATGACAAATCCACGCAAAGGGCTATACTGAAGCGTATCAAAGGTGACGTGGCGTTTGAGCGCGTCCTGAGCGGACTTGATGACAATTTCCCTGACCTGAATGGGGAGGAAGATCTTGTTGACGTAAAATAATCCGGCCGAGAAAATAAAGAAGATGACGGCAAAGATGAGTGCTATTCTGGACGTGGTGCGGTTAAGTGGATTTTTCATATATAAAGTTGTACTAACATAACTTATTTTCTGTAATTCAGCAAGGGTTCGATCGACCAACGTTTTATTAAGGCCTGCCAGGTGGCGGCCGGTTCAATACACTATAAGGAGGAAGGTCATGTCAGTTTTAGTAGGAAAACAAGCCCCGGATTTTAAGGCAGTCGCTGTGCAGGAGCATAAGATCATTGAAAATTTCACCCTCAGCCAGTTCAAGGGCAAGCATGTTGTTCTTTTCTTTTATCCGCTGGATTTTACCTTTGTCTGCCCGACAGAGCTGCATGCGTTTGCGGCCAATCTCGCGGAGTTCAAGAAGCGCAATACAGAAGTCATTGCCGTCAGTGTTGATTCCCATTTCAGCCATTTGGCATGGCTGGCCACGCCCAAGGTACGCGGCGGTATTGAAGGGGTCCATTATCCCATTGTTTCGGATCTGAATAAGACTATTTCTGCAGACTATGATGTACTGGCCGAAGGCCGGGGTATAGCCTACCGCGGACTTTTCCTGATCGATAAAGAGGGTGTCGTGCGTCATCAGGTGGTCAATGACCTGCCCTTGGGCCGCAGCGTTGAAGAGGCGTTACGCATGGTCGATGCGTTGCAGTTTTTTGAGAACAATGGCGAAGTGTGCCCGGCCAACTGGCATAAGGGCGATAAGGCGATGAAGCCGAGTCAGAAAGGTCTTGAGGAGTTCTTTGGGAAGTAAGCTGTTCAAATAGACAAGGTTGTTGGGCAGAGCCCTGTTGATGCCGGTCTATCTGGCGCCAGCAGGGCTTTTTTGATTTTAGGGATATTATTGCCTACCCGTAGAATCTAGGGTATATTTAACGTTAAGTTTCTATTGGCAACGTTCTAATGTCTTTTGAATGGAAGGCCACACGGTATGTTAAACGAACAGCATGTCCTGCCCGCAGATTTCCTCGAAGAAACGGGCGGTGGCGCACGCGATATTCCCTGCCCCGAACAGTTAACGCCATCAGCATCGCTGGACCAGATCCTTCTTTTTGCCCGCATGGAAAAAGCTTCTGACGTGCATTTATGCACCGGTGCGCCGGTCATGTTCCGTTTGAACGGATCTTTTAAGGTCATGCTCGAAGGCCGTTTGACCGGCGATCAGGTCGCCGCGATGCTGCAGAAAACTATCCCTGCCGCGAAATGGGCCGAGGCTAAGCGTACCGGTGATCTGGAATTTGTTTATGTGATCCCCGGCGGCGGGCGCTTTCGCATGGTCATCACGCGCCAGCGGGAAGGTTGGGATATGGCCGCACGCCTCATCGACACGGATATCCGCTCATTCGAAGAGTGCGGCATGCCGGCGTCTTGCCTGGGCCTTACCAAATGGGCGCAGGGGCTTGTTCTCGTTGCAGGGCCGGCGGGTTGCGGTAAAACAAGCACGCTGGCCACGTTGATCGAGCATGTCAATAAGGAACGCGACGAGCACATCATCACGATCGAAAGCCCGATCGAGGTCGTTTATACGCCCAAGAAAGCGCAGATCACCCAGCGCGGTATCGGCACACACACGTTGTCGCCGGCGAATGCCTTGCGGGCGGCTTTACGTGAAGACCCGGATATTATCGTGGTCAGTGAGCTCCGTGACCTTGAAATGATACAGCTGGCGGTTTCCGCCGCCGAGACGGGGCACTTGGTTTTCGGGACGATGAATACCAATGACGCTTCACAGACCGTCACCTCGCTCATTAATTCTTTTTCACCCGATGAACAGCCGATCGTGCGTAATATGGTCGCGGAATCCCTGCGCGGCGTCATTTGCCAGCAGCTTATCCCGCGTAAAGACGGCAAAGGCCTTGTGGCCGCGTTTGAAGTCCTGATCGTGACATCAGCGGTATCGGCGCTCATCAAGAGCGGCCGTTCACGCCAGTTGAACAATGTTATTGCCACCGGTAAAAGCAGCGGCATGGTCCTCTTGGATTATTCCATGATGGACATGGTGAATAAGGGCGTTATCTCCGGGCAGGATGCGCTGCGCCGGGCCATCGATCCTAAGATGTTCGCCCAGTATGCAACGCCGGCGGCACCCGTTGCCCCTGCCGCACCGGCTCGCCCCACTCAGGGGGTGCCGTATGCCTAAAATAGACCGTATCTTTGAACAGATGATCGCGCTAAAGGCCTCGGATCTTCACATGGCTCAGGGGCAAAGGCCCAAGATGCGCGTGCATGGCTCCCTGGTTGAAGTGGAAGGTACGACCGTATTGACTCAGGAAGAATTGCGCGGCCTTTTGATCGAGATCGCCCCGCCGGAGCGCTGGGCAAAATTCGAGCAGGGCGGGGATCTGGACTTTGCCTACGCCCTCGGCCAGGCGGCCCGTTTTCGCGCCAATTATTACCGTCAGTTCTTCGGGCTGGGGGCTGTTTTCCGCCTTATTCCGTCGCAAGTTATCTCTTTGGATAAACTGGATATGCCACCCGCCTTAAAAACGCTGGCTGAGCTTAACTCAGGCCTGGTTCTGGTGACGGGTCCGACGGGCAGCGGAAAATCAACGACGCTGGCCGGACTGCTCGATTATATCAATGCCACGAAGTTCAAGAAGATCGTGACGATCGAGGAACCTGTTGAGTTCATGCACTCCAATCAGAAAAGCATTGTCATCCATCGTGAGGTTGGCCTGGATACGGCTTCGTTCTCGTGCGGGTTGACCAGTGCCATCAAAAGCGACGCGGAGATCATCATGGTCGGTGAAATGCGCGACCGTGAGACGACCATGCTGGCACTCACCGCGGCCCAGATGGGCATCCTGGTCTTTGGTACGCTGCATACGAATTCAGCGGCGAAGACGATCGACCGCATCATTGACGTTTTTCCGATGGACCAGAAAAATCAGGTGCGCATGATCTTGTCCAACACCTTGCAGGGTGTTGTGGCGCAGCAGCTTTTAAAAAGCGCGGACGGCAAGCGCCGCTGGGCGGCCAATGAGGTCCTCCTGCGCAGCATGGCGCTGGGCTCGATCATTATTGACGGGGACAGTTCAAAGCTTGTTTCTGAGATCCAGACCAATCGCGCCATGGGGATGATCCTCATGGACGACGCCCTGGGCGAGCTTGTGAAAAAAGGCTGTGTCACGAAGGAAGATGCTTTTATGAAGGCGATCAACAAGCAGCTTTTCATGACCAAGTTCGGCATAGCGGCCTGATCAGCGTGCGTATGAAGGTATCTCGGTGGGCGGATCAAGGCTCTGTTCGATAAGGACAGAGCCTTTTTATTTAAGGAGACGAACCACCTTATGGTAATCTGAGTCAATGAAGAATAAAAAACCATTAAAGAAGAAAATTAGATCGGCTCCAGAGGCCGCAGGTAAGTCGACCGCACTCGGGCGTGAGCGCAAGCTGGTGGAGGCACTTCGTAAAAGCGAAGAGCGTTTTCAGCAGATCGCTGCCAACGCCGAAGAATGGATATGGGAGGTTGATGCGGCAGGTTTATACACGTACGCTAGCCCTGTTCTCGAAAAGATATTAGGTTATAAACCGGAAGAGGTCATTGGCAAAAAGTATTTTTATGATCTTTTTGTTCCTGAAATAAGGAATGAACTCAAGAAGGCCGCCCTTGAAGGGTTTGCCTGTAAAGAGCCCTTTAAGGGATTCGTTAATGCGAATGTGCATAAGGACGGGCGCCGTGTGGTCCTTGAAACGAGCGGTACGCCGATCCTCAATGATCAGGGCGATCTTCTGGGGTATCGCGGCGCTGACTTTGACGTCACGGCGCGCATCAGGGCCGAGGAGGTTCTGAGGGCATCTGAGCGTTCATATCGCGAACAATTCTCCAAGAATGCTGCGGTCATGCTGTTGATCGATCCGACGGACGGAAAGATCATTGACGCCAATGAAGCCGCGATCAAATTCTACGGCTATAGTCGTGCGCGCTTGTTGGAGATGAGGATCAGCGATATCAACGCCCTTCCTTTGTCTGCAGTTCAGCACGCGATGTCAGAAGTGCCCGAAGAAAAAGGGCGCCAATTCCAGTTCCAGCATCGTTTAGCTGATGGTGCGCTGCGGGACGTGGAAGTGTCCTCCAGCCGTATTCAGTTTGGGGATCGTAGTCTTCTGCATTCTATTATCTTTGATATCACGGCACGTAAGCAGATGAAGGCGGAGCTGATACAAAGCCGGCTTTTGTACGCTGAAACAGCGAGTATGGGAAAAGTTGGCGGTTGGGAGTTTGATATTGATACAGGCAGGCAGAAATGGACGGATGAAATGTACCGGATCCTGGAGGTGCCTTTTGATTTTGGTCCGACGGTTGAAAAAGGATTGGAGTTTTACTCAGCCGTTACGAGGCCGGTGATCGAGAACGCTGTACAGCGGGCTATAGCTTTTGGTGAGGCGTGTGATCTGGAAGTCCCTGTTATTACAGGGAAAGGAAATCACCGCATCGTTCATATTATTGGTAAAGCTGATCTCGCCGCACGCAGGATCTATGGTTTTTATCATGATGTTACTGAGCGTAAGCAGGCGGAGGATACATTAAAGTCGTTGAATGAAAATCTTGAACAGCGGGTCAATGAACGTACACAGCAAATAACCGACCAGAGCATGAAGATCCAGGAAATGTATGCGGAATTGACGCATATGGGACGCGTCGCCGTGCTGGGACAGTTGTCGGCCGCGCTCGCCCATGAGATCAACCAGCCTCTGGGCACTATTTTAAACAGCGCATCGGCGGCGCACATGATCCTGACGTCAAAAGATCCGGATATCCGCAAAGTTCAGGAGATCCTTGAGCATATCATTGCTGAAGATGAGCGGGCGGGTAGCATTATTCGAGGCATCCGTGATCTTGTCAGGAAAGAGGCGGGCGAGCATGTCAGGGTGGACATGCAAGCGCTTATTCAGGAGACCGTGAAGCTTATCAGTAATCGCTTTACAACGAAGGGCGTTAACCTTGTTCTGGATATTCAAGCAGACGAGAGGATGTTCTTCGGTAACAAGATTCAGTTGCAGCAGGTGTTACTGAATTTGCTGGCCAATGCGTTTGAAGCGTTGAATGAAGTCTCTCTCAAAAAGATCGTGATCAAGATGAGGGTCCTTCAGCCCGGTCAGTTGACCGTTAGTGTCTTTAATAATGGTCCTAAAATAAGCGCCGCCATTATGGCTCAGATGTTCAAACCATTCAAAACAACCAAGAAGCATGGTTTTGGCGTGGGGCTTTTTATTTGCCGTTCCATCATTCAGGCGCATGGTGGAAAACTGTCAGTGGATAATAATGCGGATGAAGGGGTAACTGTTTCTTTTGATCTGCCTTTATTGGAAGATGGGGGTAGTAAATGAGTTTTCATTCCCAAAGAGTCTACATTATTGATGATGATAATAGTTTTCGGAAAAGCCTGGAAGAATTAGTTTCTTTGATGGGGTATCAGGTGAGTGGTTTTGCTTCTGCTGAAGATTTCCTAAAACATTACCCGGTTCTGCGTCCAGCATGCCTTCTTTTGGATGTTTATCTGCCAGGTTTGGATGGATTTTCCCTGCAGAATGACCTTTTGCGCCGAGATGTCAATATTCCAATCATTTTTATTACCGGCCATGGTGATGTGCCCATGAGCGTTAAGGCTATCAAGCAGGGGGCGGAGAATTTTCTTCTTAAGCCATTTAATTCCAAAGATTTACGTTCGTCTATCGCGGCTGCTTTGGGGCGAGATACACAAAATGTCATGGACGCGGCACAGCGCGGTATGATCCTGGCCCGCATAGGGTCTTTGACACCCCGTGAAAATGAGGTCATGCATGAGGTCATTACCGGGAAGTTGAACAAACAGATCGCAACGACCTTGGGCGCGGCGGAAAAAACCATTCGCAAGCATCGCGGCTGTGTCATGAAGAAAATGCAGGTAACTTCAGTTGCTGATCTTGTGCGGGCCCTCCAAACGGTCGGCATAGTCCATTCTTCTTTGCAAGTGCTGTAGCATTTGCTTTATTCCCTAATAGAGAGCTTTTTGTGCGTGTGGGACATTTGTCCCATATACGGCGAGTCTATTTATTCGGTATCCTTTAAATGTGTTAAAGAATACGGGGGAGGGGGTAATGGTCTTTTTTGTTGATAAAGAGATCCTTGATCAAACAATAAAGTGCACGGACGATTTTGCATGTTTGATCACAGGTAAATGCGCGGGATGTGACTTCGAAAAGGCCGTGACACCGACGCAGATTTTGGTTAGGCCGCTGGAAGACAAGATACGTTCAGGATGTTATTATTCATTGCCTTTCGGGCGGCACAGCATTTGCCAATGTCCGGTCCGTTGTGAATTATATCGAAAGTATAAAATATGAGCTGGTTCTTCAAGCAAGCCGGCATCAAGGGAGTTGAACATGGATACTAGCGCTTTTGTTGGAAAACATATTCTTGTTGTCGATGATGATGCGCCTTGCCGGCAATTGCTTGAGATCATGTTTGAAGATACGGGCTGTACGTTGGCGTTTGCCCTGAACGGGCAGGAAGCCGTCGACATGGTTCGGGCTGGAAAGTTTGATATCGTCCTGATGGATGTGCGTATGCCGGTGATGAAAGGGTATGAGGCGGCGGCGGAGATCCGCAAGACCCATAAAGACCTGCCGATCATTGCATTGACAGCGCATGTGATGGCGGCCGTTGAGGAAAAATGCTGGGAAAGCGGGATGAATGATTATCTGCGTAAACCTTTCGACCATGATGTATTGATGGAGATGCTCATTAAATGGGTCGGGAGAACTGATCGGGCTTTAAGTGAACTTCCTCTGGACCTTCCTCCATCGCATTTTTAATATATAGACAATTATAAATGCGTCGTGGTGTGTGTCGTTAAATCTTGCTCGACAATTCGAAATAAGTCTGGTATAAAGGGGCTTCGTTTTGAGGTTTTGAGTTTCTTTTTGCTAATTTGTTCTTTTGTTTTTGTCGGGAAGTGGCTGCAGCGACCGAGGACGAAATGTCCGAGGAAGTGCATGTGTCCTCCGGACACATGCCTGGCGTAGCCAGCCTGTATATTATAAGTTCTGTTCTTTTTATTTTTGTCGGGAAGTGGCGCAGCTGGCTAGCGCACTTGCTTTGGGAGCAAGGGGTCCAGGGTTCGAATCCCTGCTTCCCGACCATTATTTGGGTACAACGATGTTTGAGGTTTAAAAAGGAAGTCCCACGCCACCGGCTCGCTGTAGCTCGCCAGGTTGGCCTGGGACGAATTGAAAGAATCCTTTCAATTCGAATCCCTGCTTCCCGACCATTTTTTAGATGCACAATCGTGATCGACACCATTCAGTTAGCTGCTTGTGTGTCGGTCATTTTTTGCTATACTACCCCCTATGAAACGCGACCATTCCAAACTCATCTGCGATATCGGTGAACTCACCGCGTTATTCACGGACACATCCAACCTTGATGGACTTCTTCAAAATATAGTTGAAATGATCGCCCTGCACATGGAAGCGGATGTGTGTTCGATCTATCTTTTTTACGAGGACCGCGATGAGCTTGTCATTCGAGCGACCAAGGGTCTTTTGCCGTCATCTATTGGCCGCGTGACGTTAAAGCCGGGCGAGGGGCTGACAGGCTTGGCGTTCAAGGAGCTGCGCCCTGTCATTGACGGCGACGTAGCGCAGAACCCCCACTACAAACATTTCAGTGGTATCGGTGAGGAGAAGTACGCTTCCTTTCTGGCCGTACCTATTTTGCGCGGCCAGACGCGCATTGGCGCTATGACCCTGCAGAGCAAGAAGAAGAATTATTTTACGCCCGAAGATGTGAATGTGTTCCGTGCCATCACATCGCAGCTGGCGACGACCATCGAAATGGCCAAGCTTCTGATCTCTTTGGATACACCGCAGCGCACCGAGACAGTACCTGTCGTTAAAGACCTCTCGCTCAAGTTTATTAAAGGGCGCGTTGGGGCACAGGGCTTTGCGGACGGCAAGAGTGCCTTCGTTACGGCACCGTCCTTGGAAATGTTCAAGGCTTCCGCCCTGGAAGCGCCCATGACCCTTGAGGACCTGCGGGCTGCTGCGGCATCGGCTGAGAAAGACCTTGAGGCCATGCAGGGCCAGATCGAGGCCAAATTATTTGATGTGGCCGCGCTTATTTTCGCCGCGCAGATCATGATGCTTAAAGACAAAGCTTTTATCGGCGCCATGGAAGAACGTGTTCGTACCGGTGTGCATCCGGTGACCGCGGTCAAGGATGTGGTGCAGGCGTATGTGGCGCGCTTTGCCAGCATGTCCAATGATTTTATGCGTGAGAAAAAGTATGACGTCATGGATGTGGGCCGCCGGGTGCTGGATCATTTGACGGGCGTTTCTTATGCGGCCGGCCAGCTGGCCGGTAAAGTGGTCATCGCCCAAGAGCTTTTACCGTCGGAGGTTTTGAAGTTAAGTTCCCAGAATGTGGCGGGCATCATTCTGCTTTCGGGCGGTGTGACGTCGCATGTGGCTGTCCTGGCGCGTTCGCTTGATATCCCGCTGGTCATTACCGATACGCCTTCTCTGCTCGATGTGCCCGCGGACACGCGTATTTTGATCGACGCTGATCTTGGGAACATCTTCATTGATCCTGACAAGGATGTTGTCGCGCGGTTTGCGGAGAAAGAGCAGTTGCGCGCCAAAGCCGGTGAGACCAGGCTGCTGGTCCGTCCGCAGACCCTGACGCAGGACGGGACGCGTGTGCATCTCATGGCTAACATCAACCTTTTGGGTGATGCGGCGGTGGCGGAAGATTATGCGGCCGAAGGCGTCGGGCTTTACCGGACTGAATTCCCTTTCATTGTGCGCAGCGATTTTCCGGCTGAAGAAGAACAGTATGTTATTTACAGGCGGCTGGTTGAAATGATGAAAGGCCGTGAAGTGACATTCCGAACGCTGGATATCGGCGGCGATAAGATCCTTTCGTATTACGATCACAGTAAAGAGGCCAATCCTTTCCTGGGGTTGCGTTCCATCCGGTTTTCATTGCGGCACAAGGATATTTTCGCCCAGCAAATACGCGCGATCCTGCGCGCGGCGGCCGGGGATGTCGGCCGGGGCGTGCGCATCATGTTCCCTATGATATCGTCGATGGATGAATGGCTGGAAGCCAGGGCCGTGGTAACGGATTGTGTGGCGGAACTGAAAGCGAATCAGATCCCGTGCCAGGATGTTCCGACGCTGGGGATGATGATCGAGCTGCCGTCTGTGCTGCCTATGATCGATGCACTGGCCATGGAGGCGAAGTTTTTTTCTATCGGCACCAATGACCTTATTCAATATACGCTGGCGGTTGACCGGACGAATGAGAAAGTGGCGGATCTTTACACGCCGCACCATCCTTCTGTCTTGCGGGCGTTAAAACAAGTGGCTGACGCGGCGGGCCGTCACGGCTGCGACCTGTCGGTTTGCGGTGATATGGCGCATGAACCGAAGTACATGCCTTTCCTTATCGGCATCGGGATACGTAAATTCAGCCTGGATGCGCGCTATATCCCCAAGGTCCAAAGCAGGATCGCGGCGCTGGACATGCAGCAGGCGGCCGCACATGCCGGAGAACTTTTGAATATGTTACGCCTTAAAGATATTGAGGCGGCTTTACAGAAGATGGGTTCTGACGGTGAATGACCGTAGCGTGCATCCTGTCTGGGCATGGCTGGGCCGCGGTTTGCTCTTGGGGCTCTTTTTTGTTTTAATGTGGCTGCACTGTTCATCGAAGATCAATTTTATTACGGCGGACCTCGGCCGGCATATCCGTAACGGCGAAGTCTTCGTTAAAACCCACCAGGTCATTTCCACCAATTTCTACGCGTATGTGCACACGGATTTCCCGGTCATCTGCCATCACTGGGGCACGGGCGTGCTTTTTTACTGGGTGCATCAGATGGGCGGGTTCATGGGCCTGTCGGTCTTTTATACGGCGCTATTGACCATAACGGGCGGCTTATTCATGGCCGTGGCCTGGCGTTGGGCAGGCTTGTGGCCCGCGCTTTTGACGGGAATGCTGGCCTTGCCTTTACTTGCGTACCGTGTCGAGATCCGCCCTGAGGGACTGACGACATTATTCCTGGGGATTGAGTTTTTGATCCTTTGGGCCTACCGCGCGCGCCGGTTCTCAGTCCGGTGGCTTTGGGCGATCCCGGTCATTCAGCTTGTGTGGATCAATACCCACATCCTTTTTATCTCCGGCTTTGTGCTCATGACATTTTTTCTGATCGATGCTTTCATCAACAGCGTCGATCGCGCCGTATGGAAAACGATCGCGTTCATCGGTGCTGTGGCGGCAGGTCTTTCGCTGATCAATCCCTTCGGGCTTCAGGGTTTCCTGACGCCGTTCAACATCCTTAAGGTTTACGGCTACGCACTCGCCGAGAACCAAAGTGTTTTCTTTATGATGAACCGCTTCCCGGGCAATGTGATCTACGGATATTTTCTTGCCCTGTTCACGCTTGCCATCGGTCTCCTGTTGGCGCGCTTTGCGCTGGAGCGTAAGTGGAGAACGATCGTCCTCGAGGCGCTCGTGCTGCTTTTTTTCGGTGTGTTGGCGATCAAAGCAGTGCGTACGATAGCCATGTTCGGCCTTCTTTTCGTACCGCTGTGCGCGTTCCAGATGTATCACGTTATTTTCCTGGCCGGAAAAGTTCCGGGGATGTGGATGGCGCGTGGCGTAAAGTCCGCGGCGATCAGTCTGATCCTGCTCGCGTCTTTGGTGCCCGCCTTCTTTTTCTCACCGCTGCAGCCCTCAAAGCTTTTCCTGGCCGCTGAGCCGCCGGCGTATCAGCGTAGCCTCCTTATGACGCTGGCGCATCCGGCTGTTTGGGGGGACCTGGCGCCCGATGTCAATGGGTCGGCTGCATTTTTCAAGACCAGCGGATTGAAAGGCCCGGTCTTTAATAATTACGATATTGGCGGGTATCTTATTTATCACCTGTTCCCGCAGGAGAGGCCTTTTGTCGACAATCGTCCCGAAGCCTATCCGAATGAATTCTTCAGCCAGGTGTATGGCCCGATGCAGGAAAAGCCGGCCGTCTGGCAGGAGGTGGATCGCAAGTACGGTTTTCAGGTGATCTATTTCTACCGGCATGATCAGACAACGTGGGCGCAGCCGTTCTTGCTTCAGCGGGTGGATGATCCGGCGTGGGCGCCGGTCTTTGTGGATGCGTATACGATCATTTTTGCCCGACGCGGCGGGGTCAATCAGGGGGTCATTGAACGTTTCGAATTACCCAAGTCCATGTTCCACGCTACCAGCGCCGTGCCCGCATCAGCCCCCAAACCTTAAGCAGATCCCCGATACTCGTGACAAAGTCCATGGCGCGCAGCTTCGAGCCTTTTTTATCGATCCAGGCATGCAGGGGATATTCCACGCAGATATCTTTGACGGCGGGATGTCCGGCTTTCTCGGTGATGATCAACCGCGCCAGGAGTTCGACATCGAATATCCATTTAACCGTGAAGGGTTTGTTAAAGACCAGCTTGAGCCTGTCATTGACGCGGAACAGTTTCGCGCCGCACTGCGTATCATAAACCGGCAGGTCAAGGATCAAGGATGCGGCGGTGGCAAAAATACGCCCGGCGTAATGACGCAGCGGATTACGCTCTATGGTGCGCCCCAGCAGTTTGACGCGCGAGGCCATGGCGATATCCTTGCAGGCCATCCACGCACGCCTGAAAGAC
>PEAF01000136.1 GCA_002753465.1 Candidatus Omnitrophota bacterium | reverse complement strand
TCGGTGCCGTTTTGTTCCTGATTCTGCTTTCCTTCAGTATTCTTTTGCGCCGGCAAGTGCGCGCGAAAACGTATGAGCTATCTGCTTCAGTCCGGGCGTTCAGTGAGAATCGGAAGTTGTTGCAGGACCTTCTGGATGCGTCACCTGCCCTTATTTTTGTCAAGGATATCGAGGGTCGTTTTATCGTGGCTAATAAGGCGATCTGTGACGTGTTCGATCTGCCGATGAACAATGTTATCGGCAAGACTACGCATGACGTTGTCCCCCGTGAATTTGCGGATCAGCATGTGGCCAATGACAAAAACGTCATCAGGGGCGGCGAAACGTTAGTTGTTGAGGAGGAGCATGAAAGTGCCGGTGTCCGTCGCACCTATGTTTCAGTTAAATTCCCGCTGTTTGATCAGGATGGCAAGATCTATGGCGTAGGAGGTATTGCGTCTGATATCACGGAGCGCAAGCGCATGGAAGAGGCTTTAATGCTTAATGAAGCGCGCCTTAATGAGTCGCAGGCGGTGGCAGGGCTCGGGTATTATGTTTTTGATGTCAAGGCTAATACCTGGACGGCGTCAGCCATGCTTGACCATATTTTTGGCATTGATAAGCAGTATGTGCATTCGCTGGATGGATGGATGAGCTTGATCCACTCGGACGATAGAGAGCGTATGCAGAATTATTTTATGCAGCATGTGTTGGCCAAACGCAAGTCTTTTGACAATGAATACCGTATCCGGCGCATCAATGACGGGCAGGTGCGCTGGGTCCATGGTATGGGCAAATTGAAGGTCGATCACAACGGCGTTGTCGTGTCGATGTTCGGGACTATTCAGGATATTACAGCGCGTAAGTCGATCGAGGAAGAGCTGCGCCTTTACCGTGAGCACCTTGAGGATGAGGTGTCACGTCGCACAGCCGATCTTGCCAGGACGCATGAGCAGGTTTTGACCGAGAAAAAGTCGCTGGAAGAAGCAAATAAAGCGTTAAAACTGGCGCAGGCGCAGTTGCTGCAGGCCGAGAAGCTGGCATCATTGGGTCAATTGGCGGCCGGGGTTGCCCACGAGATAAATAATCCTTTGGGGTATATCACCAACAATCTGTCGACGTTGGATGGGTATGCCAGGTCGGTCGAGGAGATGATGGAGGTTTACGGCCAACTGGAAGAGATCCTGAAAGAAACGCCTTCGCCCAAGGCTGAAGAGCCTTTGCGGTATCTGGCGGCGCTCAAGGAAAAATCCTCTTATGAAGATATGCTCGCTGATTTCCGTCAGCTGATCTTCGAGACGAATGACGGGGTTGGCCGTGTGAAGAAGATCGTGCAGGAGCTGCGGGCCTTTGCGCGTTCCGGCCAGGGCATGCCCGAGGAGGCAAATGTCAATGACATCCTGAAGTTCGTGCTGAGCATCATGTCCAGCAAGATATGGGACAAGGCTGATATTGTCACTGAGTTTACCGATGTGCCGATGATCCTGTGCCATCCCCAGCAAATGGAACAGGTATTCATCAACCTTGTCACCAATGCGGCCCAGGCCATGGTCGAGAGGGGGACGATCACCCTCAAGACATATCATAAGGATGATTTTGTTATCGTTGAAGTGCGCGATACCGGATGCGGCATCAGTGAGGACATTCTCCCCAGGATCTTTGATCCGTTCTTTACGACCAAGGAGGTCGGGCAGGGCATGGGTCTCGGTCTTTCGATCGTTTATGGTATCGTCAGAAAACACGGCGGTGATATCGGCGTCGACAGCAAGGTGAATGAAGGCACGTCCGTCATTGTCAGGATCCCTGTGAAGGGCATGTTTGAGGATAACCTGCCCGAATGAGATCTCACTCTTCCGTTTCCAGAAAGATCCCCCGTAAGTATCAGCCCAAGGGCTTTGAGATCGTCCATGAGGACGACCATATCATCGTCGGCTATAAGTCAGCGGGTATCTTAACCGTTGCGGCGCCGTATGAGCGTGAGCGTACGGTCCATCAGTATCTTAATGAGTATGTGCGCAAGGGAAATTCCCGTTCACGCCATGTGGTGTTCGTGGTGCATCGCCTTGACCGCGAAACGTCGGGCGTCCTTATTTTTGCCAAGGACCCGCGTGCTCAGGAATTCCTCAAGGACCACTGGAAAGTGACGCACAAGATCTATTACGCGGTGGTGCACGGGCGCATGGCCAAGAAGGCCGGCACCATATCCAGCTATCTTGTTGAGGATGATAAATACCGGATGCATTCCATGGACGAGGGCGGTGACGGCAAGCTTTCGCATACGGCTTATAAAGTCATCAAGGAAACTGACAGGTTCAGTTTGCTTGAGATCGACCTGTTGACAGGCCGCAAGAATCAGATCAGGGTCCATTTGTCCGGCGAAGGGCATCCTCTGGTCGGAGACCAGAAATACGGCCGGCCCGACCGCCGTAATCCGTATCTGGCCCTGCACGCACGCTCCATTTCATTCATCCATCCCGCCACCGGCGAGCGTATGCTGTTTGAGGCGCCGATCCCCGAGCTTTTCTTCAAATTGGTCGGATATCAATGGTAAGTAAGGAAGAGGTCCTGCGCTGGGATGAGAACGGCGTGCCGTATTCTGTTACATTCGATGATAAATATTTCTGCCGTGAGCATGGTTATGCTGAGGCTATTTATGTCGGGTGTGACGGCAATGACCTGGAAAATCGTTTTGCGGCCCTGGACAAGAATGTTAACGGTGTTTTTACGATCATTGAAACAGGCTTTGGAACAGGGCTTGATTTTTGCTGCGCGTGGCAAATGTGGGATGGATGCGCACCGCCTTCCTGGACGCTGAATTTTGTATCCCTTGAATTATACCCTTTAAGCGCTGAACAGATCAGCCGTGCGCTGAGCCATTGGCCGACGATTTCTCGTTATAAAGAGGCCTTGGCGGTGCAGTATGCTCCCTCGTCAGGCGAGGTTGGGCGGTATTCTTTCGATGGCGGCCGGGTGAGGCTATCTATTGCATTCGACGATGTTGTTGTAGCACTTAAGCGCATCAAGGATGACGGTTTGGCGCCGCAAGGGGCGGATGCATGGTTTTTGGATGGTTTTGGCCCTTCCAAGAATCCCGAGATGTGGATAGCGGATGTTTTTAAGGGCATGGCACTTTTAAGCAGGCAAGGGACGACGTTGTCGACGTTCACGGTGGCGGAGTTGCGTGCGCGGGCGCTTCG
>PEAF01000135.1 GCA_002753465.1 Candidatus Omnitrophota bacterium | reverse complement strand
AAGCCTTGAAACATCCAGAAGGTCTTCAACCAGCCGCAGCAGATTCTTGCCGCGTTCATTAATAATGTCCGTAAACTTCTTTTGTTTCTCCGTCAACTCTTCAGACTGGAGCAGCGCGCTGAAGCCCATAATGACATGCATGGGCGTACGGAAATCATGCGCAATATTATTCAGGAAGTCGCTCTTGGCCTTGGCGGCCGCCTCGGCATCTTCCTTGGCCTGCTTAAGCATCATCTCAACCTTATGCCGCGCTGTAATATCCATGAACAGCGTCGCGAACTGCCCCTTCGTCGGCGAAAATACCGAAATAAGGAAATATTTCCCCATCGGCTCATGGTACGTTTCAAAGGAGAGCGCATCTCCCGTTTGAGCGACCTTGGCATATATATCCAGATACGGCGCCGCACCTGTACCGTATAATTCCGACGCCAGCGCACCCACAGCCTTTTCACGCGTCAAGCCTGTGAGCTTTTCAAACGCGGGGTTGATATCAATGATGCGGTAATCGACCGCGCGGCCATGACCATCAAGGATAAGCTCATGCAAACAGATCCCTTCAATACTAGAGGCGAACAAGGAGGCAAGCCTTTGCCGGCTCTCCTTTAGATCTTTCTCGATCTCACGGCGGGACGTTATATCGATGTGATATACCCTCACCGCCTCCGAATCCGGCACCTTATAGATACTCTGTAAAAACCAGCGGTCACCGGCCTGAACCTGACGGACCATCTCGTTTTTGCCATGATGTGCCAAAAGAGCCCGCAACTCTTTCAACGTCCCCTCAAGAAAAGAACCAGCCGCATCGCCCCGTAACTTTAACGCCGCCTGGTTCGCATAGCGGATCGCTCCGTCAGCCTCGATCTCATAAATAGGGTTCGGGTTAAGCTCCGGGAACGAAGACAGCCACGTGACCTTTTCCTGGGCCACCTTAATGGAGTGTATGTCCGCCAGTGCGATCACAGCCCCGTCGATCTTGTTCTCCAGCGTTTTATACGGCCCCACCGTCATGGAATACCAACGCCCCTCTTTATCCTGAACTTCCTGCTCCGTCATTTCCAAATGCTCGACAGCGCCAAGGAGCATGGCCTCCAGATGCGGCACTTTGACGTTGGGGTTGATATCCGCCAGCTTGCGCCCGATATCTGAGGGGATAATATTCCATACTTTCTGCGCCATAGGTGTAAAACGGCTGATGCACAGATCCCTCCCGACCATAATGACCGGCATGCGCGTGCTGTTAAAAAGATTGACCATGTCGCCGGTTATTTTCGACAACTCGGTATTACGCCCGACCAATTCGTCATTGACGGTCGCAAGCTCCTCATTGGTCGCCTGCAGTTCCTCCTTGGACGTCTCAAGCTCTTCATTGGAACTCTGCAGCTCCTCGTTGGTGCTTTGAAGCTCTTCAAGGGCCGAACGCAACTCTTCATCCCGCGCCTGAGCGCTTTCATCCTGCGCGCCCAAAACACGGCCCCGCTTCTTAAGGGGGCCTGACAGCATCTTCCCCTGCGTGCCCGGGCCGGATGCGTACGGACTAAGCTCAAAACGCATCGGAGAGCGTGATGACGATTCCTTGCGGGAATAAACCCTGAACGCCTTGTCCACCGGGCTGAAAAAGCCGGAGAAATTACTCACCGACTCCGCCGAACCCAGGACAAGGAAACCCTCCGGCTTCAGGGCATAATAAAAAACAGGCATGACCTTCTTCTGCAATTCCTGGTCCATATAGATCAGCATATTACGGCAACTGATCAGATCGAGTTTAGAGAACGGCGGGTCACGCGTCAGGTCCTGCTGGGCAAAGACACACATATCACGCACGGACTTGGCGATCCTGTAACCTTCCTGCTCTTTCACAAAATAACGCCGGAGAATGTCGGCAGGGACATCGGCTTTGATGCTTTCCGGATACCAACCTTTACGCGCCTTCTCAATGACCGTAGCATTAACATCAGAAGCAAATATCTGGATAGTACGGTCCATATCCTTTTTGCCTGAACTCTCCAGCAAACCAATGGCCACGGAATAGGCCTCCTCGCCGGTCGAACACGCCGGCACCCATACCCTGACAGGTTGACCGCGCAACCCTTGCTTGAGTATCACCGGGAATACTTTCTTATCCAGGATCTTGAACAGCTTCGGATCCCTGAAGAAGCTCGTAACATTAATGAGCAGGTCCTGGAAAAGAAGCTCGATTTCTTTGGGCTTACTGCGCAAATATTTCAAATAATCTTTAAGGCCGGTTTTTTGTGCCAGAACCATACGCCGCTTGATACGACGCTCAACGGTCGTCTTTTTATAATGCGTGAAATCAACGCCGGCATAATATTTAAGCAGGATAAATATTTTTTCGAGATCACCCTTCGCCTCCGACAACGCCATTTCGATCCCTGCGGTCTTAACGCCGAACGATGCCGCACGGCGGCTCAAATGAACGAGCTTGAGTGCGATGGCCCGCGGGCGCATCACATGGTCCACACACGATGCGGCAATGGCGCTTTTAGGCATACCATCATGCGCCGCAAAAGCTGGATCCTGGCTGAAGGTGACGCCTCCCTGCGATTTGATCTGCCCCAACCCGGCAACACCGTCAGAACCGACCCCGGAAAGGATAATACCGATCGCAAGGTCGCCCATTTCTTTAGCCAAAGATGAAAAGAAAGTGTCGATCGATAGCGGGTGGGCTGAACGCTTCATCCGGCGGACAAGGTGAAAGCGCCCGGCGAAAAGCGTCATATGCTTATTAGACGGAGTTATATACACGTGATTGGGCTTGATCAGCATGCCGTCTTTGACCTCCAGGGTCGGCATAGGAGTGATGCGCCCGATGATCTCGACCAGCATGCTTTTATGTGTGGGATCCAGATGCTGAACAACCACAAAAGCCATACCCGTATCAGATGGTATGGCTTTGAATAATTCCTTGAACGCTTCCAGCCCGCCAGCCGACGCCCCGACACCTACGATGGGAAATACGGCACGTTTTGATCGTTTGATGGGCATTGCTTTTATCCTTTTAGGCAGAATACTGCTAAGCACCGATACGTACAACAATAAAAACTAAATATCCATCGTCCGTGACCAAGCGCTATCCAACGCCTCACCAGTCAACCGGAAAATAATCCTTGAGGAATTTACCGTACCAGTGCCGGCCTGCTGCAGGTTGCGTCTAAAGTC
>PEAF01000134.1 GCA_002753465.1 Candidatus Omnitrophota bacterium | reverse complement strand
GCGCATGTGGCCGGCACCAAGGGTAAAGGATCGACCTGCGCTTTTTTGGCGTCGATCCTGCGCGCCGCCGGCTATCGCGTCGGGCTTTATACATCGCCGCATTTATATTCGGTATGTGAACGGATCCGGATTTTGGAACCGCGTGATACGTCTATCTTTGACGGGTCCTGGTCTGCGCCACTCTCCCAGTCGTGTCGGTCCCTGCCCACAGCGACTGGGAAAGCACTCGGCGCAGACCTCCCGTCAAAGCAAGATCCCACTGTATGTGCTAGTAATGCGGATGTTGTTCCGGATAAAGTTTCAGGCATCAATGGGAGCCCTTCGGCGAGTTCTTTTTCGTTCGCCGTGGGTAGGGACCCACGCGAACGAAAGAGTGCCGAAGGGCTCCCATTGATGCCCGTAGTATTTGAGGGTGCGATCCCCTGGCAGGCGTTTGAAGACATCCTGCGTTATTATCATGATGATATAGAGAAGCTGCGCACGTCGGGTGTCGAGATCACATTCTACGAATTGATCACCGCGGTGGCCGTGCATTACTTTGCGTCGCAGAAAGTGGATATTGTCGTGCTTGAGACGGGCCTGGGTGGCCGGCTGGACGCGACGAATGTATTTGATACCTCCGTGTGCGGCATTACCCCGATCGGTTTTGATCATATGAATATTTTAGGAAATACGATCGAAGCTATCGCAGCCGAGAAAGCAGGGATTATTAAATTAGCCGGTCAGCGCGTGGCTTTAGCGCCACAGCCGGTGGCGGCGTTACGTATTTTACAGGAGCGTTGCGCTGAGTTCTATATTCAGCCCATGATCGTTGGCTGCGACGTCCCGTGCACGGTCCATGAAGTTCTGCCGCAGGGTGTTTTCTTCGAGGTCGAAGGGCGGCGGCGTTACGAGGAACTTTTTTCACCGTTGCCCGGAGCGCATCAGGCCGAGAATGCTGCGCTGGCCATTGCCATGGCCGAGGACCTTGAAACGTTCGGGTATGTTATTAATGAAGACGTCGTCCGCCGTGGCATTGCGGAGGTTGTCTGGCCGGCCCGTTTTGAGAAGGTCGGTGAGAAGCCGATAGTGATCCTTGACTGTGCGCACACGGCAGAATCGGCCAAGGCCTTGGCGGATACTTTTCAGGCGGCTTATCCGGCGCGCAAGGCTGTTATTGTTTTGGGTATGAGCATGGATAAAGATGTTACTAGCTTTGTTCAGACTTTGGCGCCGGTGACACAGACGATGGTTTTGACTAAAGCGGATCATCCCAGGGCCATGGATTTCTCTGTGGCAGGGATCAAGGAAAAGCTGCCGGGTGTTGATGTTGTGCTTGAACCCCGCGTATCCGAGGCGCTACACAAGGCCAGGACAATCGCCGGTGATGATGGTATCATCCTTGTGACTGGGTCTGTTTTTGTGTGCGCGGAGGCGTCATATGTATCAATATAAAGGTCTGGAAGATACGATCGCCGCGATCATCACGCCGGTGGGTATGGGTGGGGTGGGCGTTGTGCGTTTGAGCGGCAAGGATAGCTTTGTGATCCTTGAGCGTATTTTCTTTGGCCGTTCCGGTGCAAGTCCTAAGACGTGGAAAACGTTCAGCGTTCATCATGGCTGGGTCAAGACGGCTTCGGGGGATGTACTCGATGAGGTCCTCGTGACCCTGATGCGTGCACCTAAAAGTTATACCTGTGAAGATGTGATCGAGATCAGCGGTCACGGCGGACCGGCGGCCGTGCGGGCCTTGCTTGAGCTTTGCCTGGTCAATGGCGCACGTTTGGCGCAACCCGGCGAGTTCACGAAGCGCGCCTTTTTAAACGGACGCATCGACCTCGCGCAGGCCGAGGCGGTCCTGGACGTGATCAGTGCCCGGACCGATGCTGCCTTGCGTGCGTGCGAGCGGCAATTAAAAGGCGATCTGTCCGTCGAGCTTGAGCAGTTGCGTGCCCAGCTTTTAACGGTGCTGGCGGATATAGAGGCTGTATTGAATTTTCCGGAGGATGATACGCAAAGCCTTCAGGCCGAGCGGCTGACCGGCAATATTCGAAGGGTGCGTGAACGTCTGACCGCGCTTTTAGCGACCGTACAGAGCGGGCGCATCCTTAAAGAAGGCATTAAGGTCGTTATTTGCGGTAAACCCAATGTGGGCAAGTCATCGCTTTTAAATGCATTGTTGCGTGCGCCCCGCGCGATCGTAACGGATGTGGCGGGGACGACGCGTGATGTGCTCGAAGAGATGGCGAATATTGACGGCATTCCCGTTAACCTTGTAGATACGGCGGGCATTTTGACCCCGCGCGATAAGATCGAAGAGGAGGCTGTGCGGCGTTCACGCGCCTCCGTTGACAGCGCGGACATAGTCCTTCTGGTCCTGGATCAAAGCAGGCCTTTGGAGAATACGGACCGGGACCTTCTGGCTTTGATCAAGAATCCGCACACGATCATTGTGCTCAATAAAGCCGATTTACCGGTGATCGTCGAAAATAAGTTTGATGTAGCGGCGGTGAATGTATCGGCGTTAACACGATCAGGGTTAGATGAGTTAAGGCAGGCCATGCTCAAGATGGCTTTGGGGGCGCAGGGGTTTGACGGACGCGGGCTGGTGATCAATGATATGCGCCATGCCGAGTCATTGCGCCGGGCGGATGAGGCCCTGGCGCGCGTTTCGGCGGAGGCTTCGCTTGAATTCGCGGCCGAAGATATTAAGGCGGCCGTCAATGAGCTGGATGCCATCACGGGGCGTTATGTCGATGATGATGTGATCGAACATATTTTCGAGAAGTTCTGTATTGGCAAGTAACAATAGAGTGATAATATTTTGCGGGTCCTGCCGCCTGCGGCATCCCATTGCCATTTGGGACCCTACCCAAACGGCAATAGGAGCCTTGCCTTCGGCGTCCCCGCAAAATATTACTAGTAGATTACTGACAACAAGGTTATGAAATAGTCCCGCCTTTGGCGCAGGACACCCAGGCCTTTCCGGGGTGAGTCCATGCGCGCACTTTTTGAATTTGAACAACAACCGCTTTTATTCACCGACCTCATTGAGGTTATCGTTTGCCGTACTCCATCGGCGTTGATGGCGTGTTTTGACAGGGTCGAGTGCGCTCTGGCGGATGGCTACTACGCGGCAGGATACTTGTCGTATGAAGCGGGGTATGCCCTTGAGCCTGCGCTGGGGCATCTAAAGGGCGATGACTTTCCGTTTTGTTTTTTCGGGATCTATAAGCCACCG
>PEAF01000043.1 GCA_002753465.1 Candidatus Omnitrophota bacterium | reverse complement strand
TGTCTTGACAAAGAATGTTATAGATATTCAGCAAACGCGGGATGTTGTCAATTGGGAAATTTCGGCGGCGTATCATTTGAAGAAGCCGGTTTATGTCTTTCGGGAAAATGGGGTTGATGTGCCCTTAATGATCAGTTACATCACTGATTATTTTACATTTGACCCAATTGATGAAAAGAATTTAAAGGAAGCAATTGATAAGGTGCATAAGATTGGCTCAGATTTGAAGCAATCTGAAGATAAAAAGAAGGCCGTTCTTACTGTTATATGCATCTTTTTCGGAATCGTTTTGTTATCAAACTCTAAATAAGTCTGCAGCTATTTTCTATCCTGGTGATTAAAATTTTCTGCCGATCAGTCCTTGTCCAAGTGATTAAAGTATATTGTATGTGTACTAACTAGGCAGGGGAATTAGTAAGTGCGTATTTGTTATAAATTAACTTGCAGAATTTTAACCATATGTTATATTTGATATGTCGAAGATTGACTAAGGGAACATTTACAACATATCTATTATGAGGTCTGCGATGGTTTCAGGGATTTCAGAGAAATTTAGAATAATACTCGATGAGCTTAATAGAACGCAAAAGGGGCCGTTTTCGTCGAAAGAAGCTGCCACTGCGACCGGTTTGCCTTTTGATAAGGCGAGTAGTATTTTGACGTATTTCACGGCTAAGGGTTGGTTATCGCGAGTTCGCAGGGGGCTTTATATTACTGTGCCTCTGGGAACGGTTAATCCCCGGGAATATAAGGAGAATCCACTTGTTGTCGCTAACAGGGTCTTTGCACCTTGTTATGTTGGTGGGTGGAGTGCCGCAGAGCATTGGGAGCTTACGGATCAAATTTTCAACAGTGTTGTGGTCTTTACGCTTCGCAGGTATCGGAAGAAGGCCTTGCAGGTTCAGGGAACAGATTTTGTTCTCAAGTTTATAAATAAAAAATATTTCGGCCAAACCAGGCAGGTTTGGATCGGCAATACTAAAGTCCAGATATCGGATCCTGTTCAGACTATCGTTGATATTTTGGATGATCCTGCGATAGGTGGGGGCATGCGCAATGTTGCCGATATCCTGCAGGAATATTTTAAATCCTCACATAGAGACGATGACGCGATCATTAAGTATATTGAATGCCGCAATAACAGGACGATTTATAAGAGGCTGGGATATTTGATTGAAGCGCTGGGCATTGATGCCGTGAAGCTAAAAGAAGCATGTGAAAAGAGTATCAGCGTCGGATATTCCCTTCTTGATCCCGCCATTGAAGCCAAAGGCTCTTTTAAGAGCAGGTGGAATTTACGGATTAACGTGAGGATAGGTAATGATTACAACTCAGGAAATTAAGAACCTGGTTACTGAGTGGGGCCTGCGTGATGACGTCGTTGAGAAAGATTATGTCATAGGATGGATATTGTGGGGTATTGGCTCTGATCCGGACTTGAGCGTGCACTGGGCATTCAAAGGTGGAACTTCTTTGAAGAAGTGTTTTGTTGAAACGTGGCGCTTTTCGGAAGATCTGGATTTTACAATTATCCCCGGTGGGCCTGATAAGCCTGAGGTCATTGAGCCGATCATTCAAAGAGTGCTCGCGCGCGTCCATGATGAGTCAGGTATCGACTTTTCGATTAAGCCGCCGGTCTTTAAGCATGCGGATAAATACCTTTATACCGAGGGGCGCATTTATTATCGTGGCCCACGCAATGCACCGTCAGCCGCGAGCATAAAACTGGATATCAGTGGGTCGGAAAAGATCGCCCGGCCTTCGGTGTTTCGTGAGATTTCTCATCCGTATAGTGATGCATTACCAGAACCGGCAAGGGTTCGGTGTTACGCGTTTGAAGAAGTGTTTGCCGAGAAATTGCGCGCCATGGGAGAGCGCGGTCGTCCGCGAGATTTATATGATATTGTTCACCTTTTCAGACGACCGGATCTGCGAGCAGAACCAAAGTTGATCAATGATGTTTTGAAAGAAAAGTGTCTGTCAAAGGGCGTTCCTGTTCCGACGCTGGATTCGATTCGCAATGCATCAACCAAGGCAGAACTTGTATCGGAATGGGAGAATATGCTTGGGCATCAGCTTCAGGCATTACCGCCTTTCGAGCAGTTTTGGGAAGAATTGCCGAATATTTTTGACTGGCTTAATGGCGTGGCTGTTCCTGCGACCATTTCCGCAATGAAATTTGATAAAGATGAAGATTCGGCATGGTCGCCTCCTCCGATGGTGTGGCAGTGGGGGTTAGGGGTCCCGCTTGAATCGGTTCGTTTCGCCGCGGTTAATCACCTTTGTATTGAATTGGGCTATGATCGCAGCGTTAGATTGATCGAGCCATATTCGTTGAGACGGACAAAGGAAGGGAAACTTATTTTGCATGCGATAAAAGCTGATACTGGAGAGCCAAGAGGTTACCGGGTCGATCGTATTGAAAGTATTAAAGTGACAACAAGAACCTTTAAGCCCCGGTTTGAAATTGAATTTGGGGCCACTGGTGGAATTCATGCCAAGCCCACTGAGCGGAAAAGCGGATCAGCATCCATTGGAAGCTATGCGCGCCCGCAGAGATCGGCAAGCAGGGCCAGAGTTAATCCGTACGGCATGAAATATGTTTTCCAATGCGGTATGTGTATGAAGAAATTCACGAAATCGTCGAATAATGCGAGTTTACGTGCCCATATGAATTCATTGGGCATGCAATGTACCGGAAGGCAAGGCTATTTTATTGGGAACAAATGATGCTTGAAGAACTTAAGCAGAGGCAAGGCATTTGGTAGGGCAAGATATGAAGATAACGGCGACAGACCTTTATTCATACATCAAGTGCCCTCACAGGGTTTGGCGGGATGCCTTTGACGATCAGTCGCTCAAGGATCTGCCCAACGAGTTCGTCCAGTTGCTTTGGGAAAAGGGAACAACGCATGAGCGTGAAGTCATTGCACGACAAAAGGGCGAGGTCGAGATCCTGGACTTGTCTTCAGTTTCGAGGGCTGATCGGTTTGAAAAAACCCTTGAGGCCATGCGCAACAAGGTCCCGTATATTTACCAGGGATCTCTTGAGGTTGATGAACTCGTCGGGAAGCCGGATCTGTTGGAGCTGCAGCCTAGTGGGGAGTATATCCCTATTGATATCAAGTCGGGGATGGGGCTGGAAGGATCAGATTCTGTTGAAGAGGACGAGGACGGGAAATTAAAGAAAGATTATGCGGTCCAGCTCGGTCTTTATGTTGATGCGTTGATCAGGTTGGGATTTCTTAAACAGAATTTTGGTCGGATTCTTGATAGTCGGGGGACGCTCGTTGATTATGATCTAAACACTCCGCAGGGGGTGAAGACTCCGCAGACTTGGTGGGACCTTTATCTTGAAGTATTAGGACGGGTTAAAGCGCTTTATGAGAAACGGATTACGACTGAACCCGCGTTGGGCAGTGAGTGCAAGCTTTGTGAGTGGTACACCAATTGTAAAGAGCAGTGTGTGCGGTCAAATTGTTCGACCTTAATTCCAGAAATTGGGCGCTCCCGAAAAGAGGCGCTTCGAAAACTGGCCACAACGGTGAAAGACTTAGCTAAGGTTGATATGAAATCGTTTCTTGCGGCCAAGAAAACATTGGGTATTAAGGGTTTTGCCGAGAAGAGTTTTGAGAAGGTTAACCGTCGGGCGAGATTGCTGTCGTCCGGACAGAAGGATCCGGTGTTGTTGAGCTCCTTTACCTTACCTGAGCGCCCGATTGAGCTCTATTTTGATATTGAAACAGATCCGACGCAGGACATCGTCTATTTACACGGGGTTGTTGAGCACAGGCAAGGGCAAGAGAATAAAGTGTTTCATGCCTTTGTCGCACGTGACGTCTCACGTGAAGAAGAGCGCCGGGCCTGGGCTGAGTTCTGGGCGTACATTCGCGCGCTCCCAAAGGATGATTGGGCAATGTACTACTACAGCAAATATGAGCGTACGCAGTATCGGCTTTTGGCTGAACGTTATCCGGATGTTGCTACTCAGGAAGATGTAGCATGGCTTTTTGATCCGGTGCGCACGATCGACCTTTACTATGATGTTGTTTATCGACATACGGATTGGCCAACGTATAACTATTCAGTTAAAACATTAGCCCAGCATTTGGGTTTTAGGTGGCGGGATGATAATCCGTCCGGTGCTGCTTCGATTCAATGGTTTAATCAGTGGTGTGATACAAAGGACGGAAAGGTTTTACAGAGGATTCTAGATTATAACGAGGATGACTGTCTTGCGATGGTGGTTTTGAAAGATCGCTTACAGGAGTTTGCACAGAAATAGCGACTGATTATCTGTCAGCAGTGACGAAACGAGCACCGATGGGAAATTAATTCTTAAAACTCGACCAATTGCTGAAAATTTTTGAAAATTCATTGGATTGACGACGGGGATTGTTAAATTACTATTTTATTGCATTAGTTTTATTTCTGATAAATAATTATATCGTTCCACATGGTGCCGAGCACTTCTCGCTGCTGTGGGAAACGATGTATCTCAATTGGGCTGTGTTCCACATGACGAGCACTTCTCGTTGATGTGGCCCTCAATATGAGGTACGGAACCTGGATATGCAGGATGCTTTACATGTTTTGTAAAGCGCCTGTGGGTCCAGGTTTTTTTGTGGAGCGGAACCTCCCCGGTCAATAGCTAACCGTCCTTTGGCACTTCCAGAGAGAAAGCTTAAAGCGGTCCGGCACGCAATCGCCGATACATGTAGGCGCAGGCCATGGTGACTGGGGTCGCCTTGGTGACCCGTTGCATGATGCAACGGAATCGATTGTTATTTCATCCTAAAAAGGAGAAGCAGTATGGACTACAAATTTTTCTATGTTTCGGTTGGCTCGAGGAAGGAGTGGAAGAATTTTGACAAAATTGGTGACGTTTACGACTATTTGGCAAGTCGTGGTATTCAGACAATGGATGCGGTGTGTGCCAAGAAGCAAACCTTTGTCCTTAAGTTTCGAGGATTTCCTCTGGCAGTACGGGAGTGGTATTACAAGGCATCGGACTCAAGCTATGTTATTTGGGCGGTAAGTCTGTTGCTACATGAACAATCGCTAGCTTAACTGCTTGCGGCAGATTTCTTGGCAGGCACAGATTGTAACCAGAGGCGACAGGCGTCGTTTTGGCTTTCCCGTCGTACACATGCGACTGGAATTTATTCTTATTTTGTTCTTTCTCAAGGAGGTTTTATATGGATACGATTATTACCGGTACATTTTCTGAAGACGATAAGCCGCATTCTGATTCGGAAATTGTCACTGGGTCAGAGAAGACCCCGCTGGAAGTGTCAGTTTTTGAGCTTATAAAACAGATCGAGAACGGCACGCTTGATCCGAAAACGCTGTCCAATGATCAGAAATTGATGTGTGTTGAAGGTATGCGTGGCAGGGGATATACGACTGCCATGATAGCGGAGGAATTGAAAGTACATAGAAAATGGGCTTACCGAGCCGTAAAGGGCTTAAAAGATGATGATAAAAAGTTTGTTATTTTTCCAGGGTTCCAGAAGCAGTTGGTGTCGGAAATTCATAGAAGCTGGGAGGCACAGCACAGCAGGCTGATTAAGTTATCATACTCAGCCGAACTTTCTTCCGGGGACCGGATGAGGGCGATTCTCGCGGCTCATCAGGTTCAGAAGAACGGGCTTCAATTGCTTTTGGATCTTGGGTATATTGGTCGACATGTCACGGAGCGGGATGTCCGACAGGCAGAGGAAGAGAAGCAGAAGAGAAAGGAAGAAGCGAAAAAAAAGAAGATGGTTTCGCCGCTGGACAAGGCGATGATACAGTTAATGCCCATTGAGCGTGATGAACTAATTGACTTAGAAATAAGACGGTTACATGAAATGGAAGAAGAAGTAATGAAAAAGGCTCAAGGGATGATAGATGAGCGGGATCGCAGGAATGCACGTATCGCCGCTGAGGAGCAGGCGGAAAAAGAGCGTAAAGAAAGGCAGGACGGGGAAATGTCCTAGTGAATATGTGTGCTTATGTGCAAGTCGTTGCAGTAGAACGACTTGCACATAAGCGCGCGTATTTATATCGGACAAAAAGGACATTATTTGGCATGTTTAATGCCGGTAAGCCTTCCAAGCCGTCTTCGGATCGATCTTTAAACTTTTGGCTATTTCCTGAATTGGCATTCCCAAAATAAATAATTCTTTGACCTTAACGGACAGTCTTTGGTAAACCGGAACCAGTATTTCAGGCTCTATGATAAACTTGGCTTGGATTTCGGCCGCGGTTCGAATTGGTCGCAGTCGGGTCCACCATTCTTTCCTTATCGCAAAAAACCTCTTACCCGAAAGGGAGGAGGTTTTTTTGCTTTTATTAGAGAAAGAATGGTGGACCCCGTCGAGGCCCCGTCCGAGACAGGGTCCACCGGAAATGCCCCGCCATTTCCGGAGCTCGTTGGGGCAGGCCCAGTCCCCGACGAGGCCGCCGCCATTCCTCGAAAGATCGTCAGAAAGTCAGCGCTGGAACTATTGCGCAGGTGTGTTGTTCGGGACAGCACCGTTGTTTTAACTAATAGCTTATATTTATGGGGAGGGGTATAATTTAAATGGGTCATTAAATTGTTTTCCAGCAAGGAGATGTTCCCATGCCCCATAATCATCATACAAGCTCACTTGGGTTCACCAGTCAGCAGTTCCCGCCCGGGGTTCATATTTGCCAGATATTCAGCAGTGACGATGAGCGGCAGGAATCGCTCCTGAAGTTCATTCTCAGCGGCCTTCAGGCTAAAGAGCGCACCACCTGTTTTTCCGACAAGGCAACAGAGAAGGCGGTGGGGGAATTCCTCGGCAATTACGGGATTTCCGTAAAAGAGGCCAGGGATTCCGGCGCGTTTACATTAGCGGAAACAAGAGATATATACTTTAAAGATGGTCGTTTTGATCCCGAACGAATGCTGGGCGTGCTGAGCCAGTACTACGATGACTCGGTAGCGCAGGGCTATCCTGCGGCTCGAGTCATTGGTGAGATGACGCCGACGATCCAGCATATTGACGGGGGAAGTCGGCTTATGGAGTATGAATCCAAAGTCAGCCTTCTTTTGCGCGACCGCCCCGTTACCGCAGTCTGCCAGTATGATGCCCGGTCTTTTGACGGGGCAGTTATTCTGGATGTGCTTAAGGTCCATCCTCTGATGGTGGTCAGGGGCTCCGTGGTCCATAATCCGTTTTTCATTAAACCTGAAGAATTTCTGTCCTATTGATTAGCGCCCATTCGGGAGAAGGTCTGCATGCTAAACGCGCAAGCCCTTGGGCAATTATTGCTCATGCAAAGTATTGTGATCAGCCTTCCTGATGAGAAGAGCATGTTCAGCTTTGTTTGCCGGGGCCTTCGGGATCTGCCGGGCGTCTCTGAAGTGCGTTACGTTGATGCTTCCCAGGAACAGACGGATAAAGCCAGTATCAGGATCCCGCTGCTGATCGGTGAGATCTCTCGAGGAGAATTGTGGTTCACGCTTACAGATCCGGATGCCTTCGCGCCGTATCTGGATTACTTGAAGAACTTCTGCTTCATGCTGGCAGTGATATTGGAGGAGCGGCGTCAGCGTCAGCAGAATAAGCTGTTCCAGTCTCAGCTCGAAGGCCGCATTCAGGAGCGGACCCGGCAGCTTCAAGAGGAGATCGCGGAACGGAAATTGATCGAGACTTCGCTTCGGGAAAGTGAAGGACGTTTCAGGACGCTTGTTGAGAATCTTCCCGTGAAGGTGTTCATCAAAGACCGGCATTCGGTTTATGTGGAGTGCAACCCCAGCTATGCAATGGATCTTGGGGTGCGTCCGGAGGAGATGCGCGGGAAGACCGACTATGATTACTATCCAAAGGAGATGGCCGATAAATATCGGGCGGATGACAAAAGGATAATGGAATCCGGTCGGGGAGAAGAGATTGAAGAAGAGCATATCAAAGACGGTCAGAGTTACTGTGTGCAGACCATTAAAACGCCTCTTGTGGATGAGGCGCGTCAAGTGACGGGTATATTGGGGGTGTTTTGGGACATCACTAAGCGTAAGATGGCGGAGGAGCTGTTGCGCAAGGCGAAGGAGGAGGCCGAGACGGCTAATAAAGCCAAAAGCGAGTTCTTGAACAATATCGCCCATGATTTTCGTACGCCAATGCAGGCGATCATGGGGTTTAGCGAGTTCTTCCGATCAGAGCAGTTGACGGAGCGGCAAAAGAAGTACGCGAAAATTATTAATGAAAAGAGTAAAGATCTTTTGCTTCTGGTTGAAGACCTCCTGGATGCCTCGAGGCTTGAGAAGGGCCGGGTGAAATTAAGGTCAACGGCTTTCGACCCGAAAAAGAGCGTGCGGGATATCGTTGAGATGGCCCAGATCGACATAGCGGATAAAGGTTTGAGGCTGATCTGTTTGATCGACGAACATATTCCTCGTCTGAAAGGCGACGAGATCAGGCTTAACCAGATCGTTACCAATTTGCTTGGTAATGCCGTGAAATATACTGATAGCGGAGAGGTGACTGTTCGGATCGATTGGCAGGCACAAGAACCTGTTCGGGATAAGGGTCGTCTTTTGATCTCTGTTAAAGATACGGGGCTTGGCATCGCCGGAGACAAGCTGGGTGATATTTTTGAAGCATTTACGCGTTTTCATGAGTTTGCCGGGGGTCGGGAGCGTGGTGGCGTTGGGCTTGGCTTGTACATCGTTAAGACGTTGGTCGATCTGATGGGGGGCACGATCACTGTCGCATCAGAAATAGGCGTTGGCAGTGAATTTGTTGTTACGTTGGATCTTGAGGTCGCTTGACGGCCTGGCCTCACTGGTTTATGCATAACATAAACCTCCAACCCGAAAGGGAGGAGGGGTTTTTTATTTATGCCTAAATCAAGATGTGAGGATATAATCACCAAGGTATCTATTGGATAGAGGAATGGCATACTGATTTAAACATGATAAGAATGGAAGGTGTATGGGTCTGTTAGATGGGTTGAAGCGGTCTGCATTATATAAAAAGCTGGCTGGTATTAAATCAGCTATCGGCCACGAGATACAATATTTTATACCGGATATTTTATTTATCCTTTGGCAATATCAAAGAGAAGTTGGTCGATTGCCGAATTTGATCTCTCCCAAGCGGTTTACGGAAAAATTGCAGTGGCTTAAATTATACGGGCAGGGTGAAAGATATACCGCCTGGACAGACAAGTACGAAGTGCGGAATTATGTGCGTGACCGGCTCGGTGAAGGCGCTCTCACCAAGCTCATTGCTGTATATGATAAAGTTGAGGATATTGATTTTCACGCATTGCCACGATCGTTTGTCTTGAAGTGCACACATGGAAGCGGGCAGAACATCATTTGTAAAGATAAAAGCAAGCTGGATGTCCCGGATTCAGTGCGCTTACTCAAATACTATATGGACAATAATCTATATTGGTATGGAAGAGAACGCTGCTACAAAAATATTGTTCCAAGGATCGTCAGTGAAGAGTATTTGGAAGAAGATGGTGGGGCCCCTTTGGATTACAAGTTCTTTTGTTTTAACGGGGATCCCAAGGTGATCTTGGCGTGTAAGGATAGATTCAAGGGGTTAAAGTTAAAATATTTCGATCTGAACTGGAAGCCTTTAGAGGCGACGATCAAGGGGCATGCCGATAATTCAGATATTGCCAAGCCGCAATGTTTGTCAAGAATGATCGATCATGCCAGGAAACTATCTGAAGGGATCCCTTTTGTGAGGGTCGACTTCTACAATATCGCCGATAAGGTCTATTTCGGCGAAATGACGTTTTATCCCAGCAGCGGGTATGCCATTTATGAGCCGGATGATTTTGATTTTTATTTGGGTGAATTCTTAAAGCTCCCCAAGCCGTCCCCGGCTTGAGGAGATTCACCCGTTCTCCCGTCTGACATCGACCGTTATCCCCGCTTTTGCCTGTAGACGTACAGTGACAACGATCGGGGCACAGCAGATCTCGCAGTCCACAACAAATTCTTGCCGTGACCCGGCCGAGATATCCACGAACAGGGTATTTATTTCTCCGCAGTAAGGACAGGCAAAGTTATCGGGTCGTTCCAAATCCATAGCTTAATTATACAAAGCTTTGTTATTTAACCTATCTTTAAAGGGTGCCTGCTGATATGTATGGGCAAGATGAAAGGCCGGGGTTATAATTTCAACACGGTATCGATCGTAGCTGATATGACGAAGGGGAAAATGATATGCGAGACAAGAACTGGTTTGATGCCGGCCCAATTGGAGAATTAAAGAGCAAGAAACTTCAGCAAATTATGACCGGGGAGACTCGCATTGCGCTCGCCTACAAGAACGGCGAGTTTAGCGCTGTATCGGGGGAGTGCAATCACGAAGGGGGCCCTTTGGGGCGGGGCAGGATGGATGGAGATAATATCGTATGCCCCTGGCATGGGTGGAGCTTCCATAGAAAGACCGGCCATGCCCCGGCCCCGAATGAGATCGACTGCCTGCCGCGGCATGAAGTCCGGGAAAAGTCCGGGCACCTGTTCATCGCAATAAAGCCGTCGAACAAACGCACACATTCTTTACATCCACCGCATCCGCTGACCCGGACGATCAGCAGGAAGGCAGGCCCGATCAGGGTCGCTGCCATTTCGACATCGCCGATGGATAAGAATTACCCGCGATACTCGACATCGGAGAGCCTGCTTCTGTCGGCATTAACGCATGCCCGCCTGACGTTGAAAGCGGAGACGAAGCTCATAAAATTGCGGGACTTGAATTTTCACCATTGCGGCGGTTTTTATTCCATTGATGAAAGGGCCTGTACGTGGCCTTGCACATTCACTCAAGCCGATAAGAAAGATCAGCTGACCGAGGTTTACGAGGCGCTCGTATTTTGGGCCGATGTCATCCTTGTGGCCACGCCGATCCGTTGGGGAAACGCCAGCTCTCTCTATTATAAAATGGCCGAGCGGTTGAACTGCATACAGAATCAGGTGCTTCTTCATGACAAAACGTTGATCAGAAACAAGGTGGCTGCTTTCATTATTACGGGAGGGCAGGACAACGTCCAGGCCGTTGCCGGGAATATGATGATGTTTTTCGGGGAACTGGGATTTATGTTCCCTCAGAAGCCCTTTATCGGGCACAGCCGCGGGTGGGCTGCTGAGGACATGGACAATAATATAGCCTATGTGCAGTCAAATGAAAGATTGAAACAAGAGGCGCGGGAACTGGTCGATCGGGCAATAAGCACATCCAAGTCGCTTCTGAAAAAGAAGCCCTGATCCGGTTTTAAGGGTGAATAACGTTTCTTTTTCTTTCGAAAGGAAAAATTATGGCTAAAGTGACCGGTTTGTCTGGCAATGAGATCTACTGCATGGCATTGAAGAATTACGGGCCTGGCGAATTGGTGGTAGGCAATAGTGTCAACTCGATGGGGTTTTTAGGCGCCATGGGAGCCGCCGGCAAAAGCATGGCCGGAGGTGAGATCACTCAAGTCACCCAGGCTATTGAAGAAGGCCGGCTGAAGGCCTTTGAGCGCATGGTCGCTGAGGCAAAGCGGGACGGGGCTGCGGGTGTTGCCGGAGTGACGTCTGAACTTAAAGATTTCGCGGGAAATACCGAATTTTTATTTGTTGGTTCCTGCTTGCATAACCTGGCGTCAGCTGGCAGCAGCGATTTCTTTACCAGTGCCGGCAATGCTCAAGAGCTTTACTGTCATATGGATGCCGGTTATGATCCTGTCCATCATGTGTTTGGCAATATTGCCTATGGCATGGGTTTGGGTGGTGGTTTGGCGGGTGCATTTAAATCCATGGGACGAGGAGAGATAAAAGAATACAGCGATATTTTTAATTCTACACGCCATACCGCGTTAAACCGTATCGTTGCCCAGGCAAAAGCTTGTAAAGCTAATGCAGTGGTAGGTATCCGCACTAAGATCATGTATTGGCATGGTACGCACGAAATGTTGATGGCCGGGACAGCCGCTTTGAATAATGCGCTGCCTTCTCAGGCCATGAATGAGCCGGTCACGAGCGACCTTACCGGAGAAGAGCTCTGGGCCATGACGAAATTGGGCTATGCGCCTGTAAAACTTTTGCTTTCTGCGTCTATTTACTCTTTGGGTATGGCCGGTGGATTTAAAGCTGCCTTTAAAGCATTTACAAAAGGTGAAATCAGTGACCTAACAACTCTCATTCACGATGCGCGTGAAATGGCAATTGGCCGTTTGAAAAGTGAAGCGGATGCGTTAAGCGCGGATGCGGTTATCGGCGTAAAAACTTATATTGCTGAAATAGGAGGTCTTGTTGAATTCTTAGCGATCGGTACGGCTGTGAAGAAAATCTCCGGTGTTGCTGTTAAAACACCAGGTCTGCCGGCGCACGCGATCGTGCAGGACAAGGATACCTGGATCGAGGGGGCATTCGGCTTTTCACTTGATCGTGTTGAGGGGTGATCTTCACCTAAAATGAGAAATAACCCGATAACTTTAATCTTTTTTCTTGGATTTATGCTCCTGGCCCCCTGTGTGTATTCTTCGGGGGATCTGCGGTGCGGTGACGTCCTGGTTTCCTCGGGGGATGACCGGCGGGACGTTGAGGCCGCTTGCGGCCCGCCGACTTTCATGGAAGCGCAGCAGGCGGAGAAGACGGTCAAAACGTATCAGAGGATCCATGAACGGCGTGTCGACAAGCCGCAGCCGGGAGCAAAGACAAGGAAGGATGGGCAGGTAAGCAAGGGGGAGCGTCGGCATGACTATCACGATCTCGACCGGGACTACGGGCTGGTCAGCGCACAAACCGTGCTGATCAACATCGAGGAATGGACGTATAATTTCGGCCCGAACCGTTTTATCGAAACGCTGGTCTTTGAGAATGATGAATTGGTCTCGATCACGTCTGGCGGTTACGGTTTTGACCAGCATCCGAGCCAGAACCCCATCGTGGAAAAAGGCGATTCCAAGGCCCTCGTGGTCATGAAATACGGACAGCCGGCTTACACGGACAAGCGCCAGGGTGAAAATGTCAGTGTCACATACAGGGAAGATGGGGATTATCTGTATGCCGAGGAGCTCAGAGAGCCGGCAAATGAAGAAGACTGGACCTACGATCTCGGCCCTGACCGCTTTCTGCAGAAGCTATGCTTCAAAAACAACCGTCTGGTCGATATTCGTTCACTGGAGAAAAGAGGGACAAGGAAGGGAATATAACAATGGCGCAGACAGACAATAGTGAAGAGGAGCTTGTCCGGTTTTTTGATCTTGTTCCGGATATGGCATGTATTGCCTCGGCAGACGGTTCTTTAAAGAGGATCAATAAAGCTTGGGAGGATGTTCTTGGGTTTTCAAAAGAAGAATTATTGGCAATGCCTTTTCTGGATCTGATCCATCCTGATGACAGAGATAAAACTATGGAAGAAGTCAAAAAGCAAATTGATGGCGGGTGGACCAAAGGATTTATCAATCGGTATCGTTGTAAAGATGGTTCCTGGCGCTGGCTAGAATGGATGGCAACTCCGGCAGTCGATAAAGCGTTCCTATATGCTGTCGCGCGTGATATTACCGGACGCAAGCAGATGGAAGATTCTTTGCGTAGAACGGAAGAAGGGTTGGAAGCCGTCACTGTCGCGGCACAAGATGCTATTTTGATGATGGATCCGCAGGAGAATATTTGCTTTTGGAACCCTGCGGCCCAGCGGATATTGGGCTATCGAAGTGAAGAGGTTATTGGCAGGAATTTGCATCAACTTTTGGCCCCTGAACATTTTCGTAAAGCCTTCGAGGCGACTTATCCTGAATTCCGGCGGACAGGGAATGGCGCCGCTATCGGGAAAACCTTGGAACTGATGGCTATCCGCAAAGATGGAGCTGAAATAGTTATAGAGCTTTCTTTATCTTCCGTTCTTCGCGAAGATGGCTGGCATGCTGTGGGTATTTTGCGCGATATAACCGCGCGCAAGCAGGTGGAAGAAACAAATCGTCGCCAATTGCATGAATTGCAAGTTTTTTATCAGGGTGCTATCGGCCGTGAAGAGCGCATCCTTGAGTTAAAGAATGAGGTGGCGAAGCTAAAGAAGGAATTGGGAAGATCGTAACCCATTGACACCGTGCCACTTGAGTTTAGAGTCCGCAAGCCGCTGCATATCGGCGCCTTGCGGATCTTTTTGTTTCTTGAATTACAGTTATTATTTCCTCCTTTTTGTGTTTATATTATAAATATGTTATCCTTTCTCAAGCGTACGCTTTAGGAAAGGGGAGACGGCATGAAAAGGCTCAAATCGGGAGGTTTTATCGTTGTTGCGGCGGCGGTGATCATGGCGGGGTCGTCCC
>PEAF01000042.1 GCA_002753465.1 Candidatus Omnitrophota bacterium | reverse complement strand
ATGGATCATGTTTGCTTAAGCGGGGGAGTTGTTTCATCTGTAGAGCTAATCAATTTAAAAGCCACCCTATGGGTGGCTTTTAAATTGGTAGCCCTAACCGGATTCGAACCGGTGTTTTCTGCCTGAGAAGCGGACGTCCTGGACCAGGCTAGACGATAGGGCCAAAGCTCTTTCGAGCGGCTAAAAATATAGCACAGAAAAAAAATATTTCAATCAATAAATCCGCACATGGCCGCAATCGCTAAAACTGAACCGATGAAGATCAGGAAAGCGCCGAAGTTGACGCGGCGCGCGAAATTCATCAGGGCATTGATCGTCAGGATGCCGACAACAAAAGCGACGATGACCCCGACCCATTCACTGCCGGCATGGAGGAAGGATTTGTAATTTTTGACCAAATTGCCGATCAGGATCACGGGCATGCTCATTAAAAAACTCAGCTTGAGCGTATTTTCTTTATCAAAATTGCGCAGCGACAAAGCGGCCATGGTCGTTCCGGCACGTGAGAGCCCTGGCAGCGTGGCAATGGCCTGAACAAGCCCCAGGAAAACTCCGTCGATGAATTTGAGGTCTCCGGGAGTGCGCTGTCCGGATGTCTTGGTTTTTAATTGCAGGATGCCGGCGACGATCAAAAGCGAGGCGATGAGGAAGGTGATGGCGAGTTTGGCTTGCGGTGCACCTTGGGTCAGGGCAGAAACGTTATTGATCAAGATCTGCCCCAGTCCTGTTAAGACTGTTGTTGTGGCCAGGAAGACAAGGATCTTACGCCCCTCATTGGACGTGCCTTGCGGCGCCGTGACAGAGAGCAGGATATTTTTGATGTCTTTCCAGAAATAAGCCAGTGCCGCGAAAAATGTGCCCAGGTGCAGGAAAAGGGCATAATTGATCAGTTCATTGAGCGAACCGGTGCTTTTAAAAAAATGGATCTTGGCGGCAATAACACAGGCCTTTGAGCTGACAGGTATCCATTCGGTCACGCCTTGAATGGCGCCGAGGACAATATGTTCTAACATGAAGATCTCCTTTTAATATGTGTAGCTGTTTAGCGGGTCCTGCCGCCTGCGGCATCAGCCGCTAAACAGCAATTGCCATCCTAGCAAAGCGGTTTCATGTCGTCTATGCAAACCTTGAAAAAAACCGGAGGTGCTGGACATGAAATTTACCCGGTGTTAATATACCGCCATCATGGCAACACCTTTAGATGAAAAGTATATGCGCCTGGCCATCGGCCGGGCGGTGGAGGGTATCGCGGCAGGGCAAACGCCTTTCGGGGCGTGCATTGTTACGGCTGAAGGCGTGGTTGTGGCCTGTGAGCACAATGTTGTATGGCAGACGACGGATATAACCGCGCATGGCGAGGTCACGGCGATCCGTTCGGCATGTCAGGCATTGTTGGCGATCGATCTTTCGGACTGTACGATCTATTCAACAACAGAGCCTTGCCCTATGTGTTTCAGTGCTATCCATTGGGCGAAGATCCGGCGCATTGTTTACGGCGCTTCCATTGCGGATGCGCAGGCGGCCGGGTTTAATGAGCTGACCATTGCCAATACATTGATGAAGCGCGAAGGCGGGAGTTCTGTTGAGATCGAGGGCGGTTGTTTAAAAGAAGAGTGTGTGCCACTTTTTGCCCGGTGGCAGGCGGCGGGATCGGCGAGGATCTATTAAGGAAGTGACGATGAAATATTTAGCGGTTTACTTATTAGTGGTTTTGTCTGTGTCAGGCTGTTCGATGGTGAGCACGTCGATCGCGCCTGCGGTCGTTGCGGCGCGCCCTGTTGACCGTTTGACGCTGGGCATGACCCGTTCCGAGGCACTGGCGATCATGGATGCCAAGGTGGTGGTCGGATATGATGTTGACCAGGTGAGCGGCGTATCAAAGCCTATTGAAACCAAGAGTCTTTATTCATCAGAGATGACGGATATCAACGGCGTTGCGTATCAGGTCGATCGGTACATTGTCCGTCCGCCGGCATCTATGCGCATGGCGGAATCCGAGCTTTATCCGGTCGTGTATAAAGACGGCTTTTTGGCGGCTAAGGGTTATGACGGGCTGGCGGGGCTTAAGGCCGGAAAATGAAGAACAATTACGCGTACGGGTCGCTGGCATCGTTTTTGCCGCTGGAGGAGAATTTATTCCCCATGGACCAGCCGTCGGTGTTTGGCCGCCGTGCGCCGATCGAGGTCGAGATAGGGTTCGGAACAGGTGAATATCTCGTCAGGATCGCCCGTGATTTCCCGGGGACGAATTTTCTGGGGTTTGAGCAATGCGCTAATCGCGCGATCAAGACGCTGCGTAAGATCCATGACGGGGACTTGAAGCATGTGCGTATTATGCGCATGGATGCTGTTTGGGGGTTAAGGTACCTTTTTCCCGAAAAAAGTTTAAGCCGCGTGCATTGCCTGTTTCCTTGCCCATGGCCTAAAAAGCGCCATGCTAAACACCGTCTGTTCTCAACCCAGATCCTGCAGCTTATCAACAGTCGCCTTATTGATGGCGCCCAGCTGTATATCGTGACGGATCACCGGCCGTATTTCGAGTGGATACTTGAGCATGTACCCGGGTCGGGGTTTGAGATCGGGTCGGATATAATTCCGGCGAAATTCGGTACCAAATTCGAACGTAAGTGGGCGGAGGCCGGGCAGTCGGAATTTTTTGAATTGACGTTGACCAAGGTGGCGCATCAACATGGATTTGTACCAGAAAAGGTTGAGATGAAAACATATTTCTTTGATCAGGTTGATTTTGCCAGGGTCCGTCCGGAAAATGTCTGGGGTCCGGTGACGGTTAAATTCGGCGACCTCCTGTATGACCCCGGCGTTAAAAAAGCTGTTGTTGATGCCGTGGTCAGTGAAGATGACCGCGCGCAGCATATCTGGATCGTTATTGTCCATACGGCCAAGGGCTGGTGTGTTTGCCCGGCAGCGGGGACCATTGTTCTTCCTACGGAGGGCGCCCAGAAGGCCATCTCTCTTGTGGCCGAGGCCGTCAGGAAAAGCTCTTCATGAGGAAAAGATTTAACCTTCTCTTTATAGGCCTTTTGGTGGCGGTTTTCTCAGCCGGAGCCCTTGTGCCCACGGATGCCGACGCGCGATCTTCCAAGCGCAAGCATGCTGCTGTCAAAAGCAGCAAGGCGTCTTCAAAGGGACCTTACGCCGTTTCAGCGAAATCGGCCCTTGTGATGGAGATGGTTTCCGGCAACAAGCTTTATGCCCAGGAAATAACGCGTAAGATCCTGCCGGCCAGTACGACCAAGGTTTTGACGGCTATTCTGGTCCTGGAGAAATTGAACCTTGATGATTACGTGACCATTAGCGCACGTGCGGCCAATGCCTTGCCGAGTAAAATATATGCGAAGGTCGGTGATAGATACCGCGTGCGCGATTTGTTGTATGCGGCATTGCTTAATTCGGCCAATGATGTTGCGGTGGCTTTGGCAGAAGCCGTGTCTGGCAGTGAAGAGGCGTTCGTCAAGTTGATGAACCAGCGTGCGGCTCAGATCGGCGCGCACGGCACTCTTTTTGCCAATCCGCACGGCCTTCCTGCGGATGACCCTCAATACTCGACAGCGTATGACATGGCGCTCATTTTTCGGGAGGCCATGAAAAAAGAATTCTTCCGTCAGGTGATCCAGGAAAGATATCACAAGATCGTTTCCGAGCAAGGGCAGATCACATTGCTGAGATCGCATAATAAATGCCTGTTCAAGGGATGGAAGCATGATGTGTATGGAAAAACAGGTTATACGCAGGCGGCGCAGGCGTGCTTCGTCGGCTATGTTGAAAAGGACCAAAAGCAGTACATTGTGGCTGTTTTCCGCTGCAGCAAGCGCTGGGATGATATCAAATTCATCGTCGAGCGTTACGTGGGGGTCGATCTTTAATCATTAAACTGCTTGATTGATAAATTCACGCAGTGTAGACTACATTATTCTTTAATTCACAGGAGGGTTTATGGACTGGAAAAAATTCTTTAATACGATGTTGCTGATCTTGGTGGGTATCTTTGCAGCGATGAGCCTGATCATTTGCATGAGCTTATCGGTCCGTGCGGGGATCGCGCCCATGTGGTCTACGATGCGGGAAATGATCGCGATGCAGAAGAGTCTGGACGCTAAACTCACCGAAGGCGTGATCGCGGATAATGCGACATTGAATGAGAGGCTTACGGCGCTTGAAAATCAGCTTAAGGCGATGCAGCAGCGCCCCGGCGCTTTTCAGGGCGGCGCTCAGGCCAGGGTTCAGGAACAGCCGCCGGCCGAGGATATGAACAAGGTGTATAATCTTCCGGCAGGCGATTCCTATGTTTTAGGCAATCCTAAAGCCAAGATCACGTTCGTGGAGTTTTCTGATTTCGAATGTCCCTTCTGTACGCGTTTTCATCCGGTCCTGGCAGAGGTTCTCAAAGCGTTCCCGAATGATGTGAATCTTATCATCAAGAATTATCCGCTGCCATTTCATCAGCAGGCTATTCCCGCGGCCAAAGCGGCCCTGGCGGCAGGTATTCAGGGGAAGTATTACGAAATGGTCGGGGCCATCATGGATAATCATAAAGGCCTTTCGGATGATAAATATAAGGAACTGGCCGGTCAGATCGGCTTGAATGTCGCGCAGTTCCTGAAAGATCTTAAAGAAAAGGATGCTGATTTCAATAAAACGATAAAGGCGGACATGGAGCTTGGGCAGAAATCCGATGTGCGCGGCACGCCGACCTATTTTATTAATGGCAAAAAGAGCCAGGCGCGCGACATGGCGGGCTGGAAGGCTGAAGTTGAGGCTTTATTGAAGAAGTAGGCGCGTGGGAAAAAATCCTTTGCGAAAAATGAAAAATAGTGTATATTCGTGTTCATTTTCCAAGGCATGAAATGGCCGAAGGATGAGGATAAGTAAGATCAATCATTAAAGAGGTAGAGTGTCATGGGCGGTCGAGTTGGAGGTTTATCTCACAAGATTTATGCTGAAACACTGGGGATCAAGGTCTCCGGCGGACAGAGGGTTAAAGAAGGTGCTGTTTTGACGCGTGAAGGCGATCAGTGGAAGCCGGGCATTAATGTCCGCGGCCGCATGCATCTTTCCGCGGCATGTGCTGGCACGGTGTATTTCACACAAAAGCGTACGCGTGACGGCAAGCGTTCGACCTACGTGAACATCCGTACGGCTGAGGCTGTTGTAAAAGCGTAAGCATTAAAAGCGTTCCTTCGGCCATAAGTATCAACGGATCTTCGTTAGATATTTATGGCCGAAATCCTTTGAGGGGGTTCTTATGTGCGGGATCGTGGGATATGTGGGCGGTAAAGAAGCGTTGCCCGTTTTGATCGACGGGCTGAAGAACCTTGAATATCGCGGCTATGATTCCAGCGGTGTGTGCCTTATCCCGTCAGCCGGCGGCAAGCTTGATATCCGTAAAGAGCAGGGCAAGATCAAATTTCTGGATGAATTGATCGCCAAAGATCCTTTGCCCAAGGCGCATGTCGGTATTGCCCATACCCGTTGGGCGACTCACGGAGCCCCGTGCCGCAAGAATTCTCATCCTCATCCGAATGCCGACCACACTATTGCCGTTGTCCATAACGGCATTATCGAGAATTATCAGATACTAAAAGCAACTCTTATTCAGAAGGGGTACAAGTTCCTTTCTGAAACGGACACGGAAGTGATCGTTCATTTGGTGAGCGAATACTTTGAAGGGGATATTGTCAAGGCTGTGCGTCGCGCCATTAAGGATCTTGAGGGCGCTTTTGCTATTGGCGTTGTATCGTCAGATGATCCGGGCATTCTGGTGGCCGCGCGCGTGGGCAGCCCGCTGATCGTGGGCATCGGCAAAGGCGAAAACTATATTGCTTCTGATGTTCCGGCGATCATTAAGTATACCCGCAATGTTATTTATTTAAAAGACGGTGAAATGGCTGTGCTGCGCCGCGACAGCGTTGATGTGACGACTTTTGCGGGTAAGAAGGTAAGTGCCAAAATAGATAAGGTCACCTTTCATATCGATGCGGCCCAGAAGCAGGGTTATCCGCATTTTATGCTCAAAGAGATCCATGAGCAGCCCGATGTGCTCGCCAAGATGCTCAAGGCCCGTCTTAAAGCGGGGCGCGTCGAGCTTGATGGCCTTGGGCTTTCAGACGCGGCTTTGAAGGGGATGAACCGGATCAAGATCGTGGCCTGCGGCACAGCGTATCATGCCGGCCTTGTGGGGCGATATATCATTGAAGAATTGGCGCGCATACCGGTTGAAGTCGATGTTTCGAGTGAATTCCGTTACCGTACGCTCCTGGTCGATAAAAAGACGCTGGTCATTGCCGTCAGTCAGTCAGGTGAAACGGCCGATACGTTGGCGGCTATCCGCGAGGCTAAAGCCAAAGGCGCCCGGATCGTTTCTATCTGCAACGTTATAGGGTCTTCGCTTGCGCGTGAATCGGACGGCGTTCTGTACACGCATGCGGGCCCTGAGATCGGGGTCGCTTCGACCAAAGCGTACACGGCGCAGCTGATGATGTTCTACATTTTGGCGCTTAAGCTTGCCGAGGTGCATAAGGGCATTGATCCCAAGAGCCGCGGCCTGCTCATTAAGGACCTGCTGGAGATCCCGGCGCTGTATCGCGACATTTTAAAGGTGCACAGCAGGATCTCGTCCGTTGCCAAAGATTTCTCACATTTCGGATGTTTTCTTTATCTCGGGCGTAATATCAATTATCCGACAGCCCTTGAAGGCGCTTTGAAGCTTAAAGAAATTTCTTATATTCCGGCCGAGGGTTATGCGGCCGGTGAAATGAAGCATGGCCCCATTGCACTTATTGACGAGTATCGCGCGGTCGTATGCATCGCGCCGCAATCGGATATTTATGAGAAAATGATCTCGAATATCCAGGAGATCCTCTCGCGCAAGGGCAAGGTCATTGTCATCGCGACCGAGGGTGATCAGGCGATCATCGGGCATGATACGCATGTGATCAGTGTTCCCCGCACGCATAAATTGCTGACCCCTCTTTTGGCGGTGCTGCCGCTGCAATTTTTGGCGTATTATATCGCCGTCAACCGCGGCTGTGATGTTGATCAGCCCAGGAATCTTGCCAAGTCCGTGACCGTTGAATAACGGAGGGTTTACGCATGACCGTTAAGATCGTTCGCGACCGGATCACGCACAGCGCGCTTGAGGCGCTGGCGCAGGAAGCGTATGTCGAGATGGTCAAGGCCGTGGCGGATCTGCGTAAGGGCGTTGTGGCGTTCGGGGGCGAGATGCATACAGACGCTCAAGCCGCGCTTATGGCTGAAGGTTCGGCAAAAAAGGACCTGTGGGGTTTTTGCCTTGTTCTAGGGCGGCCGTTTGCGGATGCGTTTGATTTCACGTCACATATCAATATTCGTCCTGAAGACGGGAATCCGTCGGTAAAGATCAAGGATCCGGATGTCCGGCGTTCGGTGGTCGAGCTTACAGCACAACGCGTGGATTGGAGTCATTGATGCTTTATATTGTTTCTACGCCCATCGGCAATCTGAAAGATATTACGCTGCGCGCCATTGAAGTCCTTAAAATGGTAGACCTTATCGCCGCTGAAGACACGCGTCATACCAAAATCCTCTGCAATGAATATGGCATTACCGCGCCGCTGACCAGCTGCTTTGAGCATAATGAGGATTTTAAGGCCAAGCACATTTTGACGCTGCTTCAAGAGGGCAAGAATGTGGCGCTTGTGTCTGATGCCGGTACGCCGGGGGTAAGCGATCCGGGGTTTCGCCTGGTGCGCCTGGTCAAAGAAAGCGGCATTCCTATTACAGTTATTCCCGGTGCATGCGCGTGCATTGCCGCGCTTTCATTGTCTGGCCTTCCGACCGACCGGTTTTCCTTTTTGGGATTCATGCCGGTCAAGCCAGGAGCTCGCCGGAAGAAGATCGAAGAGGCGGCGCGCATCGGAGGGACGGTCATTTTTTATGAATCACCCCACCGCATCACGAAATCACTGAAAGAGATCGAGGAAGTCCTGGGAGATCCCGTGGTTGCCGTGACGCGCGAGATCACCAAGAAGTTCGAGGAGCGCCTTGAGGATAAGGCCAGCGTTCTTCTGGCGCATTTTACCCAGCATGAACCCCGCGGTGAGTTTGTCCTTCTTCTTAATTTCCCTGCTTAATGTACGCCTGCGGTGTGGAGGTCAGCTTGATTGAAATATTGCTCTCTCGGAAAGGGGTCGTATGAGGGGTGCTCTTGTTTTTGAGCTGAACGCTTGCCGGAATAATTGTGTTTTCTGCGGGTCTCAGCGTAAGGTCAGTGATATCCCTGTTTTGGAAATGAAGCGTATTGAGCGGCTGGCGTTGAAGCACGCTCTGGAGCTAAAGAACGGCGGATATGATGAGTTGGAGATTTCCGGAGGTGACCCTGTCGAGTACCCCCGGATCGCTGAGTTTGTCCGATTGTTAAGGGGAAGGCTTGGATTTCGTTCCGTTCAGTTGTCGACGCATGGCTGTGATCTGGCTGACCCTGTTCTGGTAGACCGATTACGATCAGCCGGACTTACCCAGTACCGTATTCCCTTCTACGGGGTTACGCCTAAAGTGCATGATGCGGTTACGCAACGTCATGGGAGTTTTATGGAGACGTTGCGCGGCATCAAGAATATTCGTGCACAAGCCCCTTCAAGTAAAATCCAGATCACCTCACTGTTAATGCGTCAGAATTGCAGGCAGGTCTTGCGTATTCTTCGTTTGGCGGCAGAGTATGCAGATGAGATAGTTTTTTCAATTCCTTGTATTCCAGATATTAAAGGGCCCATGAAGTTTGCACTGTCGTTCGATGAGCTGGGATCCTTGGCGCGGGAGTTGCTAAGGGAGGCCGCAAGAATAAAACGCCGAGTACATATTTTGGATGTGCCTTTCTGTGCGGTCGGAATTTTTTCTCCGGGACTCGCTAACAAGGGAGGGCCTCCGCAGTTGGCGCCCTCTTATTCAGTCCCGGATATTTTTAAGACAAAGACGCATGGCTTGCCATCCTACAGGGTCAAGCGCAAGGTTTTTCAATGTGGCCGATGCCGCGTGTCCGGTTTATGCGACGGATTTTATGATTCATATTTAAAGATCTTTGATGTTGCCCATTTTCGTCCGCTTTAGGTTTGTACGGAGCTTTCGCATCAACTTGTAAAACCTGCTTCCATATTTTATACTTTAACATCCTTTAATATTCCAACTGGGGCTTCTATGCTCAAAAGAGCGCTTCTTTTTGTCGTATCTGTTTGTTTTATCTTTACACAGGTCATAGCACCTAACGCGGTGATGGCCCAGGTTTCTGTCCCTGTGACCGGGGTTGCCGCTGCATTCACCCCTGTCCTTATTAAGGGAATGACCATCCATCCTGAAGACCCTTTCCGGTTTGATTTTATTGTCAATGCCGGCGATGCACGCATGGGCGGCGATGCGCTTAAGGGCGAATTCACCAAGCTTATAAAATATTTTCTTGCTGCGCTGACGACGCCTGAAGGGGAGATGTGGGTTAACCTTTCGCCTTATGAGAAAGACCGGATCATTCCTGAGGCTTTTGGGCAGACGATGATGGGTAAGGATCTTTTGTCCCTGGATGCTGTGTTAAAACAGATGTCTTCATCAATGACAGATCCGGCACAGTCGCTGGGTAAGGATTTCTGGGATCGTGTGTATGCGCGGGCTTCGGCAGAATTCGGCGGTCAGGAGATCCCTGTTGAAACATTTAACAAGATTTGGATCATTCCGCAAGATGTGCTTATTTATGAGAGCGGCAACAGTGCTTTTGTCGTGCGCCGCCATATGAAGGTCATGCTGGAATCAGATTACGTAGCCATGTCCCATCACAAGGACATGGCGGAGTCATCGGCTTCTGCCGGGGATTCGGCGATGCAAAATAACGGCATGGCGCTGTCAACATCTGGCATGGAAAATATGACCAAAGACGTGATGCGCCAGGTTGTTCTGCCGGCCATTGAACAAGAGGTCAATGAGGGCAAAGTGTTTGCGAATTTGCGACAGATCTATCATTCCATGGTCCTGGCGGCCTGGTATAAAAAGAATTTAAAGAATACGCTTTTGGCTCAGGCATATGTTGATCAGCATAAGGGGGCGGGCGTCCAGGTTGATGATAAGGACGCGGCGCAGAAGATATATGCGCAGTATGTTGAGGCGTTCCGGAGGGGGGCTTATAACTATATAAGAGAAGACCGGGATGCCGTTACAGGGAAGATCGTGCCGCGTAAATATTTCTCCGGTGGTATTCCCGGCATCCGTGAGGCAGATCTTGCGCAAACCACGGACATTGCTGCATTGACTCCGGTTGAGCGCCGCGCTTTGAATAAAGAGGGTGATTTCACCATTGAGGTCGAGGTATTGCCGGCTGACGGCACAACGGCCAAGGCGCCTTTTGTAGAGATGCGGGGGGTAGCGGACAATGCCGCGGATCCTCAAATGCGGATCACACAGATCGATGCGCTTTTAAGCCGGATCGGTCAAGAGCGTCAGCAAAAAGGCTCAGGGGACCTGCCTCGGCTGATGGTCATGTCGGATTTTCACGGTGAGGTAAGGCTTTTTCTGAAGTATATCGCCGATGCTATTTCTGCTGAATTGCATCAAACCGTTGTCCTGGACGATAAAACATTCCCGGCGAAGTCTATTGCCGCGCAGCTGGAGGCTCAGGGCGTTACATTGGGTCAATTAAAGTCAATGAAAACAAAGTTCATGCTCCTAGGGGATTTTTTGGATCGCGGTGCCTTTGGCATTAAAGCCTTTTGGATCGCGCGTGAGTTGATCGGTCTCGGCCTGGCGCAGTATGTGACGGGCAATCATGACCTGTGGGCGTTCCTGAATCTGATGGGTTACCTCGACCTCAATGGTGAAGGGTATGAATTCTATGGTGAGACTGAGGCGGTGAAAGAGGTGAAGTGGTTGGTCAAGTCACATTGGAATGATGCCGATATTTCTAAAGACAGGCTGGCGTGGTGGACGGCAAAGCTGGCGGAGTACAATGCGCATCAAGTGAGCCTGCAGGGGCTTATCTTTGACCATAAGGCTAAAGATGTGAGTAAAGAAATGAAGGATATTTATATCAGGAATAAAGATAATTTCACATCCGAGGAGAGGCTGCTGGTCGAGGACCTGGTCGGATATTTAGCGGGTGGCGATGTTTACACGGGCTTTCGCGGCGTGGGGATGATGTCGCTTAAATGGTGGGAGAGCCGACTGGCGCGTGTGCGTGCGATAGCATCAAATGCGCGTGCGCGCGAGGGCGCTGTGGCGATCTCGATCTGGGATGATCTTGAACAGTATACGGCCGAGGCGACGCGCGCGGTCGAGGAGCGCTATAACGCCGCCATGGCCCGCGGGGAGTGGTGGTGGCAGGTTTTTGATGCCATCAACGACCAGAATTATACCTCGGTTGAGTGGTGGGGCAAGGACTGGTCATCCCACGACGGTTGGGGTACATCGGTCATCAAGGAGTTGAATACGATCGACGGCACTGACCGCTGGAATCAGGCGAATTATGTGGCCAATGACCATTTGAAAGAATTGGCACGGTTTTATCGCGAGAATTTTACTTTGTTTCTGAAGGATGAATACGGGAATTATTATACGCACGGGTGGCTGCCGGTGGATGAAAAGACCGGTGAGGTTTCTTTTGAATATAAGGGAGTGACATATAAAGGCCAGGATGTTTGGAAGGGCTTTGAGATCATTCAACATGAAGTGCGCGATATTAATACGCCGCTGCCTGCCTTGCATGAAGCGCTTGCGCTGGTGAATTCGTTTTATGCGGATAAGACGACCAGGATCAAGCCGGCGGATATCAGTAAATATGTGACCAAGGTAGGGCTTGAAAAGATCTATCGTGGCCTTGGTGTGAGGACATGGTTCTCAGGTCATAATCCCTATAACAAGCTGATTGATAAAGGCATTGATTTTCTCATCAAGCAAGGCGACTTTGTCCATGTTTCGACGGACAAAGGCTTGAGCTGGCAGAAATATAATGACCTTGGCGGGTATGTGAATATCAGTGATGCGGGCATTCATCTGCGTGGTTTTTCCGGCCCTGATTTCCGGGAGATCGTTGATAACCCTGTCACGATGACGCTGAAAAAAAGTGAGGACGGGACTTATGTGGTTGAAAAGTCATTCCTGAATAAGCCGCTGGCAAGGGAGCCGTTCCTCAATTTAATGGAACTTCAGCTGAAAGAAGAGCGATTGCGCCTGGAAGCTTCTTTGGATAATAGCCAAGCCTGGCAGGGTGGCGGTATCAACCTTGATCCGGCGCTTGTTCGTATGGAGATCGGCAAAGATCCTCAGGGCGGTTTTCTGCCGCTAAAGGATCAGCCGGTCTTTAATGTAAATATTAACGGACTTATTCCTGTGATACTCCGGATCGTTCCCGGTACAGTTGCGGTTGACCGGTCCCCGGCTTCTTGACAACCCGTAGGGGTGGTGTTATAGTTGCTCAAGTTCGAAACGCCTTTAATCCAGCCCTGAGAGGTTGGCAAGGACCTTATGAAGATAGGAACGTATCAAACCAATGAAGCCTTTTTCTCGGCGCGCGCCGGGGGGAAGGCTAATTCATTTTTAGCATTCTTAGGAGAGTTATGACCCAGTTATCAAAAATCATGGATTCGGATCAGGTCAGGCGTGCGGTAACGCGCATTGCCCATGAGATCATTGAACGCAATAAGGGTGTGGAGGATGTTTGCCTGGTGGGTATCCGTACGCGCGGCGTTTTCCTGGCCCAGCGGCTCAAGGTTGCCATTGAAGGGATCGAGCAGACGGAAATTCCCTGCGGTATTTTGGATATCAATCTTTACCGCGATGACCTGACGCTTATTTCCCATCAGCCGCAGGTCAAAGAAACGCTGATCGACTTTGACATTACCGATAAGATCGTGGTCCTTGTCGATGATGTGCTTTTTACCGGGCGCACGATACGTGCGGCGCTGGATGCTCTGGTGGATCTGGGGCGCCCTTCTTGCATTCAGCTGGCTGTACTGCTCGATCGCGGGCATCGTGAGCTGCCCATCCGGGCCGATTTTGTCGGCAAGAATATCCCGACTTCCCGCACCCAGGACGTGCGCGTGAAATTGCTTGAGATCGATGGCGTCAATGATGAGGTTTTTCTTGAGGAGGGGCACTGATCATGGCGGAATGGACACAGAAACATTTGCTGGACCTGGATGATGTGACGCGTGAGGAGATAGAGCTGGTCATTGAGACTGCGCGTTCGTTCAAGGAAGTCTCATCGCGCGAGGTCAAGAAGGTGCCGGCGCTGCGCGGTAAGACGGTCGCTTTGTTATTTTTTGAGCCCTCAACCCGTACGCGCGTTTCTTTTGAGCTGGCGGCCAAACGTTTGTCAGCGGATACCCTGAGTATCGCGGCCAATGTCAGTTCCATGACCAAGGGCGAGACCGTGCTGGATATGGCGCTTAATATCGAGGCCATGAACGTTGATGCCATGGTCGTGCGGCATCAGGCGTCCGGCGTGCCGCAGATCCTGGCCCAGGGTACGAATACTGTTATTGTCAATGCTGGCGACGGATGCCGCGCGCATCCGACCCAGGCACTCCTGGATGTGTTCACCATGGTCGATAAGCTGGGGTCTTTGGACGGCAAGAAGGTGACGATCGTCGGTGATATCCTGCATTCACGCGTGGCCCGTTCCAATATCAGCGCGCTGACAACCATGGGCGCGCATGTGACCGTCTGCGGGCCGGGGACGCTTATGCCGGCGGGGATTGCGCAGATGGGTGTTGATGTCACCACGAATATTGAACGCGCGCTGGACGGGGCGGATGTGGTGATGGGGCTGCGTATGCAGAAAGAGCGCCAGCAGGAATTGTTCCTGCCCTCGATCACGGAATATGTCAGGGAGTTTTGTATCACCTCGGAACGCCTTAAGAAGGCCAGGCCCAATGCCCTGGTCATGCATCCGGGGCCGATGAACCGCGGGGTTGAGATCGCGGCGGATGTGGCTGACGGGGTGCAGTCGGTTATCCTCGAGCAGGTGACCAACGGCATTGCGGTCAGGATGGCGGTTTTATATCTTCTTTTAGGAAGAAAGGCTGATTAAAATGATACTTATTATCAAGCACGCGCGCATTGTGAACGGAGTGGCCGGCATGGGTGAAATGGCCGGCCTTAAGGATATATTGATCGAGGACGGCAAGATCAAGCGCATTTGCCAGGGGTTGGCCAACGATGACGCCAAAGTCATCGATGCGGCAGGAAAGACGGTGATGCCGGGGTTTATTGACCTGCATGTGCATTTGCGTGAACCGGGACGGGAAGATAAGGAGACCATTGCCTCCGGCAGCCGTGCGGCGGTCAAGGGCGGTTTTACGTCGATCTTTGCCATGCCCAATACAGCGCCAGCGATCGATACGGCGCAGGTCGTTCAGTTCATTTTGGACCAGGCTAAAAAAGTCGGCTTGGTCAACATATATCCCGTCGGCGCGGTCACCAAGGGGCGCGACGGTGC
>PEAF01000133.1 GCA_002753465.1 Candidatus Omnitrophota bacterium | reverse complement strand
ACCCATCACGCCAACCGTCTTGATCGGCAATAAAACGGCAAATGACTGCCAGACTTCGCTATAGAGTCCCGCACGCTTCATTTCTTCAAGTACACGTTCATCTGCTTCACGCAGGATCTCCAGACGTTCCGCCGTCACCTCACCGAGGATACGGATCGCAAGCCCGGGGCCCGGGAACGGCTGACGCTTAAGGATCGACTCCGGCACGCCGAGATGCTTGCCGATGACACGGACCTCATCCTTAAAAAGATCACGGAATGGCTCGATCAACTTAAGCTGTAAGCTCTTGGGTAAACCGCCCACATTATGATGGCTCTTAATGACCGCGGAAGGACCGCCCGTCGCAGAAATAGATTCAATGACATCCGGATAAAGCGTGCCCTGGCCGAGGAATTCAACGCCTTTCATCTTTTGAGCGGCCTCCTGGAATACTTCCACAAAAACCCGCCCAATGATCTTGCGCTTCTCCTCAGGGTCCGTGATACCTTTAAGCTCATCAATAAAGCGCTTTGCCGCATCGACGACAGTGAGGTTGATCTTATAATACCCCTTGAATGTTTTCTGCACCGAGGGCACTTCATTCTTACGTAAAAGGCCATTATCAACGAAAATACAATGCAGATTGTTTTCGATAGCCTTATGGATCAACACGGCAGCGACCGATGAATCCACGCCGCCAGAAAGGCCCAACACCACCTTGGCCTTACCAACATCTTCCTGCATTTTGCGGATCGACGCCTCAATAAAACGATCCATGGTCCAACGCGGCAAACAACCGCAGATCTGCATCACAAAGTTTTGCAGGACCTGAGTCCCTCGCTGGGTGTGCACCACCTCAGGATGGAACTGCACGCCGAACACCCTCTTCGAACGACTGCCCATGGCAGCGCAACTGTTATTGAGCGTATGCGCCAACTTTTCAAAACCTGCCGGAAGTTGAACGATCTCATCGCCGTGGCTCATCCACGACGTTAAATTTGTCGGAAGATTGATGAAAAGGTCCTTATTGGAATCAATAAACAGCTCGGCACGGCCGTATTCACGGTCTTTACATTTGTTGACCTTGCCGCCTAACATTTGCGTAATGACCTGCATACCATAACAAACACCCAGGATCGGAATGCCGAGTGTAAAAATGCCTTTGTCCGGATGCGGTGCATCTTTATCATAAACGCTCATGGGTCCGCCTGAGAGGATAATGCCCTTCGGCGCAATAGCCTTGATCTCATCCAGGGAAACATTGAACGGGACAATACGGCTGAATACCTTGTTTTCACGGATACGGCGCGCAATAAGCTGCGTGTACTGCGATCCAAAATCCAAAACAAGAATAACGTCTTTGGTTTTGAGCTGCTTGACCTTGATGTTCATCATTTTGGCAGAACCCTGAAAAAGCGCGCCCTTCTTGCGCTCCATTGGATTATGCCCAAAATGCTTGGCGCCACTTTTCTTGCCACCCGGTTTTGAAAACCTGGAAAAGGGCTTTTTAACGAGCCCGGCAACAGGTTTTGCAACTGAGTTAACAGCCGGCTTTTTAGGTGTTTTCGTTACAGGCTTCTGGGATAACTTTGGCATTGATGGTCCACTTTCTTGTAGCTAAATTATTTGCCCATTCCGATCTTCTGGCTCATCTGAAAGACTTTGCCTTCGCTCTGGAATGAATGAGCAATGATGATCTCGACATCATGCATTTCTTTGATATTAGAAGCGCCCAGCGACCCCATGGAGGTCTTGAGCGCGCCGACAAGATTTTGAGAACCGTCATCAACTTTAGCCGGACCCAGCAGGATCTCTTTAAGCGTACCCGCCTGTCCAACTTTAACGCGCGTCCCGCGCGGTAAATTCGCGTTCGATGTAGCCATACCCCAATGATATCCACGTCCCGGCGCCTCAAACGCTTTCGCAAAGGCAGACCCGACCATGCACGCATCAGCACCCGCGGCGACCGCCTTACAGACCTCACCGCCGATACGCATCCCGCCATCAGTAATAATAGGAACGTATTTACCCTTACGCTTGAAATAATAATCCCTCGCCGCCGCGCAATCGACCGTTGCCGTGATCTGCGGAACACCGATACCAAGAACGCCGCGGCTGGTACATGCCGCACCTGGTCCGACACCGACAAGGATGGCAGATGCACCGGCTTCCATCAGTTCAAGAGAAACATCATAGGAAACTGTATTGCCGATCATGACCGGCACCTTGGATTCCTTGCAAAACTTCTCGATATCAAACGCCTTGTACTCAGTCGCCACGTGGCGAACGGTCGCTACCGTCGACTGGATCACGAACATATCGCAACCAGCCTCCATGGCGATCTCACCGAACTTCCTGGCATTCTGCGGAATGCAACTGACAATAGCGGGAACTTTGTGTTTCTTGATCTCTTCAATACGCTTGGCAATAAGCGCTTCCTTGACAGGCTTGATATAAAGCGTCTGAATAAGTTTTGTAGCTTCTTCGGGTGTGGCTTCAGCAATTTGATCAAGGATCTCGTCAGGATTCTCATAACGGGTCTGAATACCATCAAGGTTCATGACCGCAATACCGCCTAACTTACCCATTTCAATGGCAAACTTAACATTCACTACACCATCCATCGAAGCCGCAAGAATGGGTATGTTAAATTTCATCTTGCCGATAGCCCAGGAAACATCAACTTCATTGGGATTAACTGTCTTATCTCCAGGGACCAGCGCGACTTCATCAAAACCATAGCAACGACGCGCCCTGCGATTAATACCTATCCAGTCAGCCATGAAATGCAACCCCTATGATTTGAACCACTTACGCAAAATTATCGAGATTTCTAGATATTTTCGAGAGAGTATAGCCTTATATAGTATAGAAATGTTCCAAAATGTCAAACAAAAAAAGCCCCGGAGGTTTAGTCCGGGGCTTTAAAAAGGGACGGACACAAGGTCCGGACCTGCTCATACAACTTATTACATCATACCGCCCATACCACCGCCCATGCCGCCCATGCCGCCGCCCATAGGTGGCATCGCCGCCTTATCCTTTTCAGGTGCATCGGCAACCAAACACTCGGTCGTCAGCAAAAGACTGGCGATAGATGCCGCATTCTGAAGCGCTAAACGTGTCACCTTGGCCGGGTCAATGACGCCGGATTCAAGCATATCCACATACTCATCTTTATTGATGTCATAACCGATATTCTTCTTTTCCTTCTTCAAACGCTCAACGATAACCGAACCTTCAAGGCCGGCATTCGCGCACAACTGACGGATAGGCGATTCGATCGCGCGCAGGATGATATCCGCG
>PEAF01000041.1 GCA_002753465.1 Candidatus Omnitrophota bacterium | reverse complement strand
AGAAAATATCCGTAAGCGGAGCCGATCTTATTTTAGGGATCCATGCGCAAGGTCAGGCGATCGTTGTGGTGACGCATGATGAGATGGTGGCGGCGCGTTGCCACCGTACCGTGCATATCAAAGATGGTGTTTTAGGAAAGTAAAACAATAATTCAGGGTGAGGGTTTTATGGCATTGAAGATCTATCTTAACGGAAAAATGGTGGCCAAAGAAGACGCAAAGGTGTCGGTGTTCGACCACGGGCTTTGATACGGTGACGGCGCCTTTGAGGGTATTCGTGCTTACAGCGGCGTTGTGTTCCGTCTTAAGGAGCACATCGACCGTCTTTATGAGACGTGTCATACCATGATGATCGACATCGGGCTGACCAAGAAAGAGATGATCGAGGCGCTGGTCAAGACGCTTAAGGCCAACGGGCTTACGGACGGATATATCCGCCTGGTCGTGACCCGCGGCGACGGAGATCTGGGTCTTGATCCGCGCAAGTGCAGGAACGGCGCGAACATCATCATTATCGCCGATAAGATCACGCTGTATCCTGAAGAGCTTTATAAGAACGGGCTGACGATTGTGACGGTTCCGACGGTCCGCAACCATCCTGAGGCCATCAATCCTCAGCTTAAGTCGTTGAATTATCTGAATAATATCATGGCCAAGATCGAAGCCAATAATGCGGGCGTACCGGAAGCGATCATGCTTGACGGCAGCGGCTATGTGGCGGAGTGTACGGGCGACAATATTTTTATGGTCAAGGACGGTATCATGCGGACGCCTTCACAGGGGCGCTTGCGCGGCGTCACACGCGATGCCGTGATGGAATTGGCCGCTAAGAAGCTGAAGCTGGATGTCCGGGAGGATTTTATCACGCGTCATGAGCTGTATAACGCTGAGGAGATCTTTTTAACAGGGACAGCGGCTGAACTTATACCCGTGGTCAAGATCGACGGGCGTGTGATTGGCAGCGGTAAGCCGGGTGTTGTTACGGGTAAATTACTTAAACTATTCCATGAAATGGTCCGTAAAGATGGGGTTAAATTTTAATGAAATGTGATAAGTGCACCAAGAAGGCGACGGTCCATTTGACCGAGATAGTCGACGGCAAGGTGATGGAAATGCACCTGTGTGAGGATTGTGCGCGCGAACAGAGCGAGCACATGGAGCAGCAGTTCGGCCTGGCGGATCTTCTGGCAGGTCTGACAGATTTCGGCAAGCATGTACCTTCGGTGCAGGGCAGTACCGAGACGCTGCAGTGCGGCGCGTGCGGTTTGACCTACGAGGATTTCCGCAAGTTCGGGCGTTTCGGGTGTGCGCACTGTTATGTGGCGTTTAAACCCCAGCTTAAAACGCTGTTGAAGAAGATCCATGGTTCGAGCACGCATTTGGGCAAGGCGCCGGTGCATTATGTCCCGCTGGAAACCGGAGTTGCGGCACCCGCAGCCGCGCCAGCGGCGACAGCTGTGGAAGCGGCCGTGCCGGTGGTTACGCCTCAATTGAGCGAAATAGACGTGCTGCGTGCCGAGCTGAAGGCGGCGATCAAACATGAGGATTTTGAACAGGCAGCCATCTTGCGCGACAAGATCCATGCCCTCGAAGGACGGAGTTAAATTTATGGAACTTAATGACCTGATCCACGGAACGGGTGAATGGCTAAAAGGCACGGGACCGCATGCTCATATTGTGCTTTCCTCCCGTATCCGTCTGGCGCGCAATCTGACACTGGCGCCGTTTACGAACCGTTCCGAGAAGCCGGCGATGGATGAAGTGCTCAAGGCTGTCGAGGCCGCCATGCACAACGTGCCGATGCTCAAGAACGCGACCTTTTTCAGGCTTAACGAGATGGACAATATCGACCGCCAGTTCTTGGTCGAGCGCCATTTGATGAGCCACGATCATGCCACTAATCCGCAGGGTAAGGCTGTCATTGTTTCGGCGGAAGAGGCGCTGTCGATCATGGTCAATGAAGAAGATCATTTGCGCATCCAGGCCATGCAATCGGGATTCAACATCGACGGGACATGGGAGGTTGTCAATGCCCTGGATAATGCGCTTTCAGAGCAATTGCCCTATGCCTTTACACCCGAATGGGGCTTTTTGACGGCATGTCCGACAAATACCGGTACCGCTATGCGCGGGTCTGTGATGGTGCATTTACCGGCTTTGGTCATGACGCGCCAGATCAACAAGGTCCTGGGGGCGATACAGAAGTTGAGTTTCGCCGCACGCGGCTTTTATGGCGAGGGGACGCAGGCCGCAGGGAACTTTTATCAGATCTCCAATCAGGTTTCCCTGGGACACAGCGAACTGGATATTATTCAGAACATCAACGGGCTTATCCGTCAGATCATCGAGCAGGAAGAGCAGGCGCGTCAGGCGCTTTTACTGCAGAACAAGTCTGTGCTGGAGGATAAGGTCTGCCGGGCCTGGGGAACTTTAAAAAGCGCCCGTATCATCTCGAGCCAGGAAACGATCGAGCTCTTATCCATGGTGCGGCTCGGTGTTGATGTGGGACTACTGACGGATCTAGATCCCAAGGCGCTGAATGAACTTTTTATCATGATACAGCCGGCGCATTTGCAGAAGATCGAGGGTAAAAAATTAACAACGGCCGAGCGCGACACGCGCCGGGCGCAGCTTATTCGGGAAAAGTTTCAAAATAAATCGTAATCATTCTTTTCAATCAGGAGGCGGTTGTTATGTTCAATCGATTCACGGAGCGCGCGCGTAAGGTCATTGTCTACGCTAAAGAAGAATCACGCCGTTTTAATCATGATTATATCGGTACCGAGCATCTTTTGCTGGGTCTTATCCGCGAGGGTGAGGGAGTGGCCGCGTCCGTCCTGCAGAAGCTTGGGCTTGACCTGGAATCCATCCGCATTGAGATCGAAAAACTCGTTCAGCCAGGGCCGCAGACCCAGGTTGTCGGCGATATCCCCTTTACGCCGCGTTCCAAGAAGGCACTGGAGCTTGCCGCTGAAGAAGCCCGCGCCTTGGGTCATAACTATATCGGGACCGAGCATTTATTGCTGGGCCTTGTTAAAGAAGGCGAGGGCATGGCGTATCGCGTGCTTTTGAATCTAGGGCTTGATCTTGGGAAATTGCGTAATGAAGTGATGGAGCTTTTAGGCAATGGTATCCCCGGTTATGGCCAGCAGCCGCAGCAGAATGGCCCGGCCGCACCGCAGGACCCGGCGGCAAAGGCGACGGGTAAAACCCCGGCGATCGATGCCTACGGCCGTAATTTGAACAAGTACGCCAAAGAAGGCAAGTTGGACCCCGTGATCGGGCGTAAAAACGAGATCGAGCGCGTGGTACAGGTGCTATCAAGACGCACCAAGAACAATCCCGTGCTTTTAGGGGAAGCAGGCATCGGTAAAACGGCGATCGTTGAGGGGCTTGCCCAGCAGATCGTTTCCGGCGATGTGCCGGAGGTGTTGCGCGAGAAAACAATTGTGGTGCTGGACCTGGCCATGATGGTCGCCGGGACCAAATATCGCGGTCAGTTCGAAGAGCGTATCAAGGCGGTGATGGAAGAGCTTAAGCGTAACGGCCGCATCATCCTTTTTATAGACGAGATCCATACACTTGTAGGTGCTGGCGCCGCTGAAGGCGCCATCGATGCGGCTAACATTTTAAAGCCGGCTTTAGCGCGCGGCGAGATTCAGTGCATCGGCGCCACGACGCTCGATGAGTACCGTAAGCACATTGAGAAGGACGCGGCTCTTGAACGCCGTTTTCAGACCATTATGGTCCTGCCTCCGTCAGTCGAGCAGACCGTTCAGATCCTGAAGGGGCTACGCGATAAATATGAGGCGCATCACCGTGTGAAATATTCAGATGAGTCGCTTGAAGCTGCTGCCAAGTTGTCGGAGCGGTATATCACGGGGCGTTTTCTGCCGGATAAAGCGGTGGATATTATTGATGAAGCCGGGGCCAGTGCGCGCCTTAAAGCTATGGTGACGCCTGATGATATCAAGCAGATGGAAGAGGAGATCGAGAACTGCCGCAAGGAAAAAGAGAGCTATATCAAGCGTCAGGATTTCGAGAAGGCGGCGAGCATGCGTGATACGGAACGTGAAGTGCGTGAACGCATGGAAAAGCGCCGCAATGAATGGATGGTCAGCCGTGACGACAAGAATCTTACGATCGGCGAGGAAGATATCGCGCGTGTCGTTTCACAGTGGACCGGCGTGCCGCTTATCCGCCTTGAGGAAAAAGAGACCGAGCGCCTGCTTAAGATGGAAAAGTATCTTGATGATGCGGTCATCGGGCAGGAAGAGCCGATCAATGCCATTGCCCGCGCCGTGCGCCGTTCACGGGCCGGCATCAAGAATCCACGCCGTCCTATTGGGTCGTTTATCTTTTCCGGGCCCTCGGGTGTGGGTAAAACACGCCTCGCGCGTGAGTTATCGAAATTCATGTTCGGTGACGAGAATGCACTTATCCAGATCGACATGTCAGAGTACATGGATAAATACAATGTATCGCGCCTGGTTGGTGCTCCGCCGGGCTATGTGGGTTATGAAGAAGGCGGCCAGCTTACCGAAAAAGTCCGTCGCCGTCCGTATTCTGTAGTTCTTTTGGACGAGATCGAAAAGGCGCATCCGGATGTGTTCAATATCCTGCTGCAGGTGCTTGAAGAGGGCCGGTTGACCGACAGTTTGGGCCGCAGTGTTGATTTCCGTAACACGGTCATCATCATGACCTCGAATATCGGGGCGGAGGCGGTCAAGAAGCAGGGGTCCCTGGGTTTTGCCACGCGCTCTGATGAGGATACGTATGAGAAGATGAAGGAAAAGCTTTTAAATGATGTGAAGCGTCATTTCAAGCCGGAGTTCCTGAACCGCCTTGATGACGTTATCGTCTTTAAATCGCTGACCAAGGAGCATCTGTACAAGATCATCCAATTGGAGATCAGCGAAGTGTCTGACCGCCTGAAAGATAAGAATATCGCTATCGAGATCACGCCTGAGGCGATCGACCTTTTGATCGAGAAGGGCTTTGATCCGGTGTTCGGTGCCAGGCCGTTAAAGAGGACGATCCAGAGGTTCCTTGAGGATCCTTTGTCTGAAGCGCTCATTGCCGGCACGTTCAAGGATGGCAGTAAGATCTCTGTCCGGCGTGAAGATGACAAGCTGGCGTTTGCGTGATGAAGCGGTTAGTCCCGGGATTGATCGCAGCGCTCTGGGTTTTATCAGGTTTGGCGTGGTCGGCCGATAAGGTCCCCGTTCCCGGCCGTGCGGTCATTGCGTTTGACGGGGTGCTGGATCTTAAGGCGCGGGCGCTGTCGCTTTCGTTCGGGGCTTTGCCTGAGAGCCCGCTGGCGGTCAAGGTTACCCGGGTCGCTCCGGATCGCTACGATCTGCATGCGGATATCCGTCATATCATGACGCCGCTCTCCGACGTGGCGGCCGTATTGGACGGCAAACTCGTGATCGTTGGGACCGAATACGCGCAGCGTGAACTGGTCGGTGAAATGTCGACGCGCTACACGCTGTTGAATTATAAGCCCGTGCGCGACTTGTATATGAAGTTCTCTGTGCGCAAGAAGCGGTTGAATATTGATCCGTTCTGGCTTGGGGTTTTTTCGGGTCGGGGCGCCATTGACCTGGTCGGAGATCACAATGTTGATGTGGCGCTGGATGTGATGTCGACCGATCTTGAGGATGTCTGGGAGCTGATGCGCTTGCGCGGGATGAGCCCTCCTCCTTTAAGCGGGATCGTGACCGGGGCTGTGTCGTTGAAAGGGCCGGCGGCTAAATTAACGTGGGACGGGCAATTGTCGGCCTATAACGGCACGCTGAAGCATTTTGATTATGAGCGCATTGACCTGCGCTTCGACGGGAAGTACCCGGTCATTCGTTTAAAAGATGGTGCCGTGGTGTCGGCTGAGGGGCCGCGTTTTAAAGTCGAAGGGGCCCTGGACTTGAGCGATATGACGCGCATTTCAACGCAATTGCGCCAGCTTAAGAGGGATTTTGTGGTTTCAGAGAACGATAGCGGGCGGGCGTGGACATTCAGCCGCTTGAGTGACCGTCCGGAACAGGCGACGCAGTTGAAGTCTTTTATCAGTGGTGGTCTTGACGGGCGCAGCGATGGCGTTGGCGCTATTGGCCTGCAGAAACACATAGGATTTTAATCCGTATTCTTTAATAAAGCGGTCATTCGGGTTTAATTATGATCATAGTGCTGGTTGAAAAAATAAGTGTTATGGTGAGGGGGTTCTTCCGTTATGTGGGAGAGCTGTCGATCCTTTTTACTCACATTGTTACGGCAGCGGTCACGCCGCCTTTCAATAATTACCGTTTCCTCGCGCAGGCCGAACGGGTGGGCCCGGGCAGTTTTCTGATCGTGTCACTGGTGGGCCTGTTCGTGGGGATGATCATCGCCCTGCAGATGGCCTATATGATGATAAAGCTTTCCGCTGAGATCTATATCCCGAATGTGATCGCTGTCTCGTTGACGCGTGAACTGGCGCCTGTATTGACAGCGCTTATTGTGGCAGGCCGTGTGGGGGCGGGGATCACGGCTGAGATCGGCACGATGGTCGTGACTGAACAGGTTGATGCCCTTAAAGCCTTTGCCACCGACCCTGTGCGCTATCTGGCTGTGCCGCGTTTTCTGGCTTTGGCAGTAATGCTGCCGATCCTTACATTTTTTTCAACCGCTGTGGGTATATATGGCGGATTTCTGATCTGCAGTTATAAATTGTCGATCAGTTCGCATATGTTCTGGACCATGGTGTTCGATTCGCTGGCCGTCAAGGATGTTGTGACGGGGCTGACTAAGACCATATTCTTCGGGATGATCATTGCGACCGTGGGCTGTTATGAAGGTTTCAACGTTAAAGGCGGGGCTGACGGTGTCGGGCGTGCTACGACCATGTCGGTGGTCCGTTCTTTTATCATGATCATCATGTTCGATTGTTTTTTTACATTCATCTTTTACTTTTTATTCAATGCCTGATGATAGAGATACAGAACCTATATAAAACTTTCAATAAAGTGCAGGTCCTCAACGGCTTGAATCTGTCCGTGCGTGAGGGCGAGACTAAGGTCGTCATCGGCCGTTCGGGCGTAGGCAAGAGCGTTCTTCTCAAGAACATTGTCGGGATCATGAAACCCGACAGCGGTTCGATCAGGATCAAAGGGGTAGAGCTGACGCAGATGCCGGATAAGGAGTATGACAAGGTCCGCAAGAGCATCGGCTTCGTCTTTCAGGGGGGCGCGCTTTTTGACTCGCTGAATGTGGCGGAAAATGTCGGCTTCTTTCTTGATGAGTTCATGAAACTTCCTCCGGCCCAGAAACGGATGCGGATCGCCCATGCGCTTTCCCTGGTCCGGCTCAAGAATGTGGAGGAGATGATGCCTTCCCAGCTTTCCGGCGGCATGCGTAAGCGCGTGAGCCTCGCCCGTGTCCTTTGCATGGAGCCGCGGATCATCTTTTATGATGAGCCTACGACAGGGCTGGACCCGGTCACGGCGGACGCGATCAACAATATGATCATTGAGATGCGCGACAAGCTCAAGGTCACCTCGATCGTTGTGACACATGATATGACCTCGGCCTACAAGGTGGCGGATTCGATCGCCATGATCTATCACGGCCAGGTGATCGCGGACGGAACACCGGACGTGATCCGCACGTCACACCACCCGGTGGTGCGCCAGTTCGTTAACGGGGAGTCGGATGGGCCGATCACTGAAGACGAGAGCATGAAATACGGACACGTGAAATAAGGAGATGTGAGTATGCCGCGTGAATCTAACTTGGAAATGAAGGTCGGCATTTTTGTGGTGGCCGCCATTGTTTGTCTGGTCGCTTTTGTATTCTCTATCAGTGATTTTTCTGTCTTTAAGAAGGGCGACAGCTACCGCGTTATGTTCACGTATGCGGGTGGTTTAAAGAAAGGCGCGCCGGTGCGTTTGGCGGGCGTTGATGCCGGTTATGTCAAGGAGATTAAGATCCTGCATAATGACAGCACACGTGAAGCCGCACAGCGTACGCTCACGCCTGTGGCTAAGTCCACCAGCGTTGTCGTGGATGTATGGATGGAAAAGGGCTTCGTGGTCCCTGTGGATTCAAATTTTCTTATTAATCAGCTTGGTTTGCTCGGAGAAAAGTATCTCGAGGTCATCCCCGGGATATCTACGGATATTATGACGCCTGGCACAATAGTGCATGGGGAAGATCCTGTATCCATGGAAGATGTCATGAAGATGGTCGGATCCATTGGCGGCAAGCTGGAGACAACGCTGGCTAATGTCAATCAGGGTGTTTTGACCGAACAGAACAAGGTCTCATTGGCCGCAACGCTGGCGAATATGGCGTCCATTACCGAGGGCGTTAAAACGGGCGTTCTGTCGGAAACAAATAAAGCTTCTTTAGCGGCAGTCCTGGCGAATGTGGCGGCGATCTCGGAAGGGATCAAAAAGGGAGATGGTACGGTTGGAAAATTCCTGACTGACCCTGTGGTATTCAAGAATCTGGATGAATTGACCGCGGACCTTAAAGCCAATCCGTGGAAACTTTTGTATAGGCCAAAAAAATAAAAATGGTAAAAGCTAAAACAACTTTTGTTTGCCAATCGTGCGGTCAGGAATCGACGCGCTGGATCGGGAAATGCCCCGGATGCCAGAGCTGGAATACTTTTGTTGAAGAGACGTCGGTGGCCCGGCCTAAAGAAAATACGGTGCGCGGTTTGGTGGCCAATACAGACGAGCCTGTTCTTTTAAAGGATATTGCGCCTGGACGTGAAGAGCGGTACAAAACGGGCATGGCCGAGTTTGACCGGGTTTTAGGCGGCGGCTTGGTGGCCGGGTCAGTAACGCTCATTGCGGGGGATCCCGGCATTGGAAAGTCGACGATAGCCCTGCAGGCGGCGTGCTTATTAAGCACGCAGGGCTTGAAAGTCCTTTATGTTTCCGGCGAGGAGTCAACGGCGCAGACCAAGATGCGTGCCGATCGCATTTTGAATAAGACGGCCAATTCATTGTTCATTGTCAATCAGATCGATGTGAACATCATTGTCGAGTTCATCAATAAGCTTGAGCCGGATGTGGTTGTGGTGGATTCGATCCAGGTGGTTTATCAGTCAGGGCTTGAATCGTCCCCCGGCAGCGTCAGCCAGGTGCGCGAATCGGCGTCGCTCTTAACGCAGATGGCTAAATCCCGCGGCATGGCCATGTTCCTGATCGGCCACGTAACTAAAGACGGTGCGATCGCGGGGCCGCGCGTGCTGGAGCACATTGTCGATACCGTGCTTTATTTCGAGGGTGAGCGTTATTCGGCGTACCGTGTGCTCAGGGCCGTCAAGAATCGTTTTGGGTCGACAAATGAGCTGGGTGTTTTTGAGATGACCTCCAGCGGTTTGGCCGAAGTCAGTAATCCGTCGGAGATCTTTTTATCCGAACGCGCCAAGCAATCCTCAGGTTCGGTGGTGGTGCCGATCCTCGAGGGGACACGGCCGTTCTTGGTCGAGGTGCAGGGGTTGGTGGCCCGCTCGGCCTTCGGCATGGTGCGGCACAAGGCGCAGGGATTTGATGCCAATCGTCTGGCGCTTTTGGTCGCGGTGCTTGAAAAGCGCGTGGGTATCCGCCTGGAGGACCAGGATATTTTTTTGAATGTGGTCGGCGGCGTGCGCGTTGAGGACCCGGCAGCGGATCTGGGGGTGGCATTGGCCGTTGCTTCTTCATTCCTGGATAAGCCTGTGCCTTCTGATATTGCTATCCTCGGTGAGGTCGGTCTTTCCTCCGAGGTTAGAAGTGTTGCCCATATCGTCACGCGTTTGAATGAGGCCGAGAAGTTGGGGTTTAAGCGTTGCATTATGCCTAAGAACAATATCAAGCCGCGCAGTGATATCAAGCTTAAGACATTGGAGCTTATACCGGTCGCCGATGTGCGTGCCGCGCTGGATTATATTAGAAAATAACGGGAGGATAAAAATGCTGTATAGATCAATGTTCGCGTTTTTCCTGTTGCTGACAGTTACACCCCTTTGTTCAGCTGACACGTTGACGCTGACGACTTATTATCCGTCACCCAGCGGGGATTATCAGGACCTTAGTGTGGCCGGGGTTATCACGTTTCCGGCGAGCGGGAGCACGATGTCCCGTGCGCCGAGGACTGTTCACAGCACTGATCCCAGGGGCGGGTGTCCGGGAGCTTTGGCGGCCAATACAGATTTCTGGACAATGGCATTTACATTAACCAGAGCCGGGACCGTATTGATCAGCGGTGATAGCATACGAAATGCACTCGGAAGAGCAGATTTAATACTTTATGTTGACGGGACCATGATGATGCAGACCATTACAAATACGGGGACTACGTCAGATTGGGTGGGGGGGCATGTTCAATGGACTGGAACGCTGGCTGCTGGCGCCCATAATGCTTCCATGCGCAGTCCGCAGGCGAATATTTGGGGTTGCGGTTCGTCATGGTCTAGTATGGATGCTGTTATCTTTGAGAATTGAAGCACGGCAAATGTTATTTAAGACTTTGGGTTTGAACAAGTCTGTGCCGACATAATTATGGCGCGCTGGTTCCCGTTAGCTCCGTGATGGCGCAAAAGTTCTAATAAGAGGAGATGGCATGACGTTATTATTTATCCGTATATTTTTTCTGGTGTTGAGTGCTGTTATTGGTTATCTGATCGGCAATGTGTATGAGCATGAAACGCTGGGTATCCTCATAGCACTGGCGGCCGCATCCTTGTTGATGCTTATTGAGATCGGCATGAAGAGTGTTTCCGTTCGCGGTTTGTCCTCAGTTGTATTCGGCCTTTTATTCGGCGTTGTCATGGCCAAATTGATCGCGGATACGATCTCTTTGGTGCCTATGAGTGAGGCTATTATGGCATCGCTCAGGGTTGTTTTAACGCTCATGTTCTCTTATATCGGTGCTGTGATCGCCTTGCGCGGCAAAGATGAGTTTAATTTGATCATTCCGTATGTGAGGTTTCGCCGCACTGACCTTAAGGACGGGGTTGTGGTCCTGGACACGAGCGCCATCATTGATAGCCGCGTGTTTGATATTTACCGTACACATTTTCTTTCCGGCCGGTTAGTTGTGCCGCGTTTTGTCCTGCATGAGCTTCAGCGCCTGGCTGATTCGGAGGATGATATGAAGCGTCAGCGTGGCCGTCGGGGTCTCGAGCTTTTACGCACGATGCAGAAGGATACGGGCATGGATATCCGCGTGAATGAAGATGATCCGGCTTCTGATGAGCCGGCCGTTGACCTTAAGCTGATCAAGTTGGCAAAAGTGCTGGAAGCGCGCCTTTGCACGACGGATTTTAATTTGAGCCGTATGGCGGCTATTCAGGGCGTTGATGTCGTTAATGTCAATGATCTGGTCAATGCCGTCAAGCCGGTCATTTTTGCCGGAGAAGAACTTGACGTTCAGATCGTCAAGGAGGGTAAGGAAGACAATCAAGGCGTCGGTTACCTGGAAGACGGGACCATGGTCGTTGTGACCGAAGGACGCAAGCATATGGGTCAGCGCGTGAAGGCGGTAGTGACCTCTGTACTTCAGACCCAGGCCGGGCGCATGATCTTTGCCAAGACAGGTGGCCGTTGAGCGTCTGGGCTATTGTCCCCACAGCAGGTACCGGTGAGCGGTTTGGAGGAACAAAGCCCAAGCCTTTAGCTGACCTTAACGGGAAACCGGTGATTGCCCGCACGCTGTTAGCCCTGGAAGCCTGTGTGGATATTGACAGCATTGTGGTTGTTGCGCATACCGATTGGATCAAGGATTATCAGGACGTTGTAAGGAAGTATAAATTGAGCAAGGTTAAGGCTGTGGTGGCTGGCGGAGCAACGCGCACCCAGTCGGTCCGTCAGGGATTGGTGGCTGTCGGTAAATTGGCGTGTACGGTGATGGTCCACGATGGTGTAAGGCCTTTGGTCAGCAGCTCCATTATCCAAAGAGGCCTTGATGCGGTGAATGCAACGGGAGCTGCGGTCGCGGCTGTACGCGTTAAGCCGACGATCAAGGTCGTTGAACTTATGACGGGCTTGGTGCAGGAAACGCTGGACAGGGATCTTTTGTGGGAAATACAAACGCCGCAGATCTTTGAACGCCGTTTGCTGGAGAGAGCTTATGCGGCGGACCAGGACGGTGCGAGCGATGATGCGGCTTTGGTTGAGCGTCTGGGTGTTGCTGTAAAGGTTTTTGAGGGTGCGTATACAAACATCAAGATCACGACACCCGAAGACATGCTGGTCGCACAGGCATTCTTGGCAAATATTTCTTCGCCAGAAGATTGATCATATTTACACCCTCCTCCTTGTGGGGATGGCGTGGAAGGGGGAAGATGGTTGTATCTGAGTATCGTTCGGGCATTGGTTATGATGTGCATCCTTTAACGACGGGCCGCAAGCTTATTTTGGGCGGTGTGTGCCTGCCGTATGAAAAAGGGCTTAAGGGGCATTCGGATGCCGACGTTCTGGTGCATGCGATCATGGATGCGATCCTGGGCGCTGCCGGAGAGGGCGATATCGGCGAGCATTTTCCGGACACCAGTTCTGAATATAAGGATGCTTCCAGTATCAGGCTTTTAAAGTATGTGGGGCAGCTGGTTGCGCAAAAAGGTTTTACCATTGTCAATGTTGACGCGGTTCTTTTGGCGGAAGAGCCTAAGATCAAGCCGTATAAGAATGAAATGGGCGTCAACATAGCCGGGGCATTGGGCATTGATCTGGGGCGTGTGAATATCAAGGCAACGACGAATGAGGGGTTGGGGTTCGTGGGCGCCAAAGAAGGCATGGCGGCGTACGCGACCGCTTCATTGTGTAAGGGGTAGTGCATGTGGCGGGTCCTGCCGCCGACGTGATGCCCTCGCCGTCTTTCGAGGCGGCTCGCGGGTTTCATCTGATTGATGGTGGTTTCCCTGAAAGGGAAGGAAATCATAACATCGGAGAAAGCGCAGACTGTTGGTGGAATGAGATGATCCGCCAACTTCAGACGGCCAGGGATCACTTTGGCGTCACCCGCGGCATGAACGGCAGGCTGCTTGTTGAATGTGATCTATGGGATCGTATAAATGTCACCCTCCCCCCTTGTGGGGAGGGAATGGGAGGGGGTTGTGTATGGGATTTATTGTTAGCAGCATCCTGGGCTTCTGGCTCATTACGCTGTTGTTCTTCTATAAAGAGGTTAAAGGGGTCATGGAACGTGACCCGGCGGCACGCACGCCGTTTGAGGTTGTTCTGTTCTATTCCGGGTTGCACGCGATCGTTTTGCATCGCATTGCACACCGTTTGTCGCTATGGAAGATGCCGCTTTTACCGCGCGCCATTTCACAGATCGCCCGTTTTGTGACGGGTATCGAGATCCATCCGGCCGCGCAGATCGGGGAAGGCCTTTTCATTGATCACGGCATGGGTGTTGTGATCGGTGAGACAGCGATCGTCGGTAACAATGTCCTGCTTTATCAGGGTGTGACGCTGGGGGGAACGGGCAAGGAAACAGGCAAGCGCCATCCGACTTTGGGTGACAATATCGTTGTGGGAGCCGGCGCCAAGATCCTCGGCAATATTACCATCGGCAGTAACTCCTATATTGGCGCGAATGCGGTCGTTTTGAAAAGCGTGCCGCCGAATACGACGGTGGTGGGTGTTCCCGGGCATGTGACCAAACAGGACGGTGAAAAGATCGACAAGAAGCTGGCGCATGCGCAGATCCTTGACCCTGTGACGCAGGACATCGATGAGATTAATAAGCGTTTGGATGCTTTAGAGAACAAGGGGAAGGGATGTTGAATGAGGGTTGAAAACGGATGGCTGCGGAACTCGCCCTTAGGGCATGAATGGCGTGCCGCTTGTCGAATGCAATTTGGATGTTATTGAATAAGGAAGATATTAATGGAATTATATAATTCACTCACAAAAGACCGCCAGGCATTGCCCTCAGCACCGGCGCATATCAATATGTATTCGTGCGGCGTGACGGTTTACGATAAATGCCATATCGGCCATGCGCGTTCGCTTTACACCTTTGACGCACTGGTCAAGTACATGCGCTATCGCGGTTATGATGTCAAATTCGTGCGCAATATCACGGATGTGGATGACAAGATCATTGCCAAGGCTCATCAGACGGGAAAGACCTTTGAGGCTGTTGTTAAAGAGAATATCGACCTTTATTACAAGGATATGGCTGATCTGGGCGTAAGCAAGGCTGATATCGAGCCGCGTGCGACCGAGAATATACCGCTGATGATCGCGCACATTGAAGGTCTTATCGCCAAGGCGCATGCGTATGCGGTGGACGGGGATGTTTATTTCCGGGTCCGTTCATTCCCCACATACGGCAAGCTCTCAGGCCAGAGCGTGGATAAAATGCTCGAGGGTGTGCGTATCGATAAAGATGACAAGAAAGAAGATCCGCTTGATTTTGCCTTATGGAAGAAGGCTAAGCCGGGTGAGCCGGCATGGCCAAGTCCGTGGGGCGAGGGTAGGCCGGGGTGGCATATCGAATGCTCATGCATGAGCATCAAACATTTAGGGACTGAAACGCTGGATATTCATGCCGGCGGACGTGACCTTGTTTTTCCGCACCATGAAAATGAGATCGCCCAGGCTGAGGCCTTGACGGGCAAGCCGTTCGCGAAGCTATGGATCCATCACGGACTTTTGACCATTGGCGGGCAGAAAATGGCCAAGTCATTGGGTAATTTTATTACCGTGCAGGACGCGCTCAAGAAACATTCTGTCAATGCGCTGAAAGTTTTCTTTTTGTCGACGCAT
>PEAF01000132.1 GCA_002753465.1 Candidatus Omnitrophota bacterium | reverse complement strand
GTTGCAACTCCAGATGGATGATCTGCTCGCCGTGACACTGGAAGCGGAAATGTCCGGGCTCGATAATGCCGGCATGGACCGGCCCGACACCCACTTCGTGGACCTCCCCGCCATCGACCGCAAAAAGATCAGTCCCGCCGGCGGTATCCGGCCAGATATCCGCCACCCCGCGGTAATTCGCGTGGCGACGAATGGGTTTGAGCCAGGGATGCCCCGTAGGCGTGACCGCCCATTGTTCCGCGATCTCACGCTCGAACCAGTGGGCCTCCAGCAAGTCCTTGGCGATCGATCCATACTGCGGATGATCCTCCGGTATCCTGGTCGAAAGGGCCTGAAGCCTGGCTTCTTCATCAAAGCCAAGGATCGCAAACAGGCGAACGCCCCGGTCAGGATCAGGGCAGCCAAAAAGATTTACCAGGCGCGCCTCCGCCCGGCAACGATGGATCACCAGGCTGCGGAATTCCTGCGATGTCAGGACCGGAATGTCCGCCAGAAGTAAATTGCCGCCGTTAAACAGTTCCATAGGCCCGCCCCTTAAACTCCCGCCATAGCAGCGGCTTCACGGATGACCTTCTCCAAAGGCATCGGCATCCAGAGACCGACCGCGATCAACGCCAGAATGGCGGTCAGGATCGCCACATTCATCAAGCGATTTTCTTTCTTTGCCAGAACCGGCTCGGTCGGCTGGCCAAAAACGATATCCAGGGAGATCCTGGCGAACCCGATGAACATTATGGCCAGGCAAACAACGCAAAACACCACCAACGAATAATGTTTGGAGATCACGGCGGCGTTCAGGATCATGAGCTCACTGTGGAACGTGGCGAATGGGAACATGCCGGTCCCGGCCAGCAACGCCACAATGAGGAAAACGCCCGTCAACGGATACGTATGGATGATCCCGCGCACTTCATTGACGCGCGATGATCCGTATTTCTGGGCGGTCGAACCAGCGGTCAGGAACATGATCACTTTCGCCAGCGCATTGTTGATCATGTGGAATATCGCCCCGAACACTCCGATCCCTCCGAGTCCCAGACCGAGGACCAGAAGGCCCATATGTTCGATCGATGAATACGCGAAAGCCCGTTTAATGTTTCTTTCTCCAAGTATGAACAGCGCGGGAACTGCCAGCGACAAAACACCCGCCAGGATCAGGATCGAGGAATAGAAATCAGCCAGGCCGGCTTTCGCGCAGATCTGCCCCACGCGAAAAAGAGCGAGAAAGGAACATTGGGTCACGGCGCCCGCCATGATCACGACCACCATGCCGGTCGCCTGGCCGTAAGCTTCCGGCTTCCAGCTGTGCGTCGGGGCTAGCCCCATCTTGCAGCCATACCCGACCAGAAGAAAGATCACGCTGAGTTTAAGCCAATTCGTTGATAACGATGAGGCGTTATTGAGAATGACCGGTAAAAGGAGCGTGTGGACATTGTTCGCCGCGATCGCCATAAAGAACGTGCCCATAAGGGCCAGCGCGATCCCGACCGAACAGACGAGAAGATATTTCCAGGTGGCTTCCAGGCTTTCGCGGCTGCGATGATAACTGATCAGTGGCGCGCTGAACAATGTTGAAGTTTCTACGGCCACCCATAACAGGCCCATATGACGGCTGACCGAAGAGAGTGTCATCGCGGCCAAGAGGGCTGAAAGGCAGGCGATCAGCTTGCGGTTGCTCCTTTTTTCATGTTCAAAATAGCCGAGCATAAAAACAGCGACAAAAATAAAAAGTACGCTCAGGATCGACAGGAGGATAAGGCTGATCGGGTCGACCGCGATAAAGCCGTTGAATTCCGCTGGCGGGAGCGCCTTCCAGAAAGACGCGACGATCAGGCCGTGAACAGTTGCCACAAGGAGGAACAGTCTTCCCTTGAACTGCTTTGAGCTGGGGAGCATGACCAGGAAAGCGGAAATGAACGGGAACAGGATCAAGGCGGAAAGCATCAGAACGCCTCCCCCATTTTGGAATGACGCGTTGAATCCGGCGTCCGTTCGAATTCCTCATTGATGTGATTGACGATAATGGCCATGATGAAGACCGCCACAAAGATGTCGAGCAGAATGCCCATCTCGATGAGGGCCGGCATAACGTCAAATAGGGATAACGCGAACAAGAAGATCCCGTTCTCCATCACCAGATACCCCAGGACCTGGGTCACGGCCCGGGTGCGGGTCACCATCATCATGAATCCAAGCAGCACGGTCGAAAGTGAGCACGGCAGGACGAGGTCTGAAGCGGGCTTGCCCGGCAATTGCAGGGATAGCGAGACCCAGAACGCTCCGGCGACAAGGATCCCGCCGAGCACGATAGAAGAGCCGAGCCCGATAACGGGTTTGACCTCCGAACGCATGGCGACGCGCCGGATCGCCCATAACAGGATGAACGGCACCAGGCCCGCTTTGAGAATGATCGTTCCCAGGGCGATCACGAGCTCGCGGGCCGAAACGCTGTCCGCGTGTAAAAAGAAAGGCATAAGGCCCAGTACGAAGGCCTGTGCCGCATATATCTGGATGATACCGACAATGCGGTAGGTCGCGAGCATGGCCAGCGAAAGGAAAACGATCAGGATGCAGCCGGCGTCGATCCAGGTGCTCATGTCAGACTCTCCACATGGTTACGATGAAGCCAAAGAATGCCAGTACAAAAGCCATCAGCAGGAAGTTTTTAACACGGTTCAACCGCAGGCGTGCCATGGACGACTCCACGATCCCGACAAATACCGAGACGCCCAGCATCCCTCCCAGGAATATGGCCATATCTTTCAAAGGATCGCCTGTATCGACCGGGATGATGATCGGCACGATCATCCCGACAAAAACGAAGAACTTGACCGCCGATGCGTACAGCAGGTAGGCCAGGTCTGCGCCGCTGTGGTCCAGGATCATGACCTCATGGATCATGGTAAGTTCCAGGTGCGTGTCCGGATCATCGATAGGGATCCGGCAGTTTTCCGCGAGGATCACAATGAACAGGCTGGCCACGACCAGCAGCAAAGCCGGACCTATATGGCTCCAGGACATCGGAATATCGGCACCGATCATTCTTGACAGGGAAATGCTGCGGGTCAAAAGCGCCAGCGTGATGAAGTTCATGAACAGCGCCAATTCCGACAAGCACGAAAAGAACGCCTCACGGCTGGCGCCCATCCCTTCCATGCTGAACCCGGTGTCCAAGGCGGCTGAGATCATAAAAAAACGGGCCAGGGCCAAAAGATAGACCGCCAGGAAAATATCACCCGCGAATTGGACCGGCGCTTCAAGGCTGCCGATCGGGATGAGCACGGATAAAACCAGCGCGGCCGCGAGCGCAACGATCGGCGCGGCACGGAAGACCCACGTCGTGGTCCGGCTGTAAACGATCCCTTTTTGGAAAAGTCTCA
>PEAF01000131.1 GCA_002753465.1 Candidatus Omnitrophota bacterium | reverse complement strand
CTTGGGGTCGCCGCCTTTGATCACAAATGTGATGTCCATACCCTGCGCACGAAAGTCACGGCGTGTAGCATCAATCTCCGGGAAAATTGACTGCTCTTTAAGACCTAAAGAATAATTTCCATCGCGATCAAAGCCCTTGCGTGAAATGCCGTTAAAGTCACGGATACGCGGAAGTACAACATTGATCAGACGCTCCATAAAATCATACATGCGCTGACGGCGTAAAGTCACCTTGCAACCAACAGGAGCATTTTCTCTCAAATGAAAATTTGAAATAGCCTTCTTGGAGCGACGGATCGACGGCTTTTGACCCGTGATAACGGCCATGTCCTGCGCCGCAACTTCAAGTATCTTAATATCCGTCATCGCTTCGCCGACGCCCATATTGACGACAATCTTGTCAAGACACGGAACCGCCATTACATTCTTGATCCCGAACGTCGCTTCCATGGCCGGGACAACTTCTTTTTTATACTTATCAAATAATTCGGATTTCACGTCAACCACCTTTTAGATCGTTTCGCCACTCTTTTTGCTGATGCGGACCTTGGAGCCATCTTTTAGAACATTAGCCTTGAATCGCGACGGCTTATTAGATTTTGAATCGGCAAGCATCACATTCGATATGTGAATAGGCCGCTCAACCTCAACAAAACCGCCATTAGGATACTGATCACCTTTTTTAACGGCTTTCTTCATTAAATTCACATTCTCGACAACAACCTGATTCTCGGAGGCAAACACTTTAATTACTTTACCTGCTTTGCCTTTATCTTTACCAGCTATCACGATGACTTTGTCATCACGCTTGATTCGCAACATTAGACCACCTCGGGCGCTAAAGAAATGATTTTCATATATTCCATATTACGGAGCTCACGGGCCACAGGACCGAACACACGTGTACCACGGGGATTGCCGGCATCATCGATCAAAACGACCGCATTCGTGTCAAAACGGACATAGGTGCCATCAGGACGGCGAATTGGCATCTTTGTGCGCACAATAACGCCTTTAGCCTTCTCACCCTTCTTGATCGCCGCATCCGGCGTTGATTCCTTGATATTAACTCTGACGATATCGCCGATCCGTGCATGAAGCTTGCCCTTAGCATTCAACACACCAATAACTGAAGCCTTGCGGGCACCGGTGTTATCAGCAACTGTTAAGACGCTCTTCATCTGTATCATGCGACCACCGCCTCTTTATCATTGCTCTTTTGAACAATGCGGCTAATGACCCAACGCTTATCCTTGGAGATAGGGCGTGTAGACATCAACTCTACGACATCGCCGACATGAGACTCATTCTTCTCATCATGAGCCTTGTAATTAGCGCTGCGATTCATTAATTTGCCATACTTGGCATGACGAATAGTAGACGCCACCGCGACGACGCGGGTTTTCATCATCTTGTCGCTAATGACCTTACCGGTCATTAACTTCCGTTTATTATCCCTATTTTCCATCTTGAGTCTTTCTTTCGTTAAGGATCGTCTGGATGCGTGCGATCTCTTTTCTGGCCAACTTAAAGCGGGTCGGTTTTTCAGCCTTACCGCTAGCATTTTTCTGCTGCCTGAGTTCAAAAATCTCTTTCTTCAGAGCGATCTCTCTCTGCTGAAGTTCATCCGCATTCTGATTTCTCAATTCTTTAACCTTCATAAGTTCTCTCTTAGACCTTTTTCGAACGGGTTACGAATTTGGTCTTAACCGGAAGCTTGAACGCAACAAGCCTCAAAAGACTCTTGGCAAATTCCTCAGGAACACCGCTGATCTCAAAGATCACGCGTCCGCGCTTGATAACAGCAACCCAGTGCGAAAGGTCGCCCTTACCTTTACCCATACGTGTTTCCGCAGGCTTTGCAGTAACAGGCTTATGGGGAAACACATTGATCCACAACTTACCGGCACCACGCAACTTTCTGACCATCGCCACACGACACGCTTCCAAATGATTCGAGCGAATAAGCCCGTTATCCAGGGCTTTTAAACCGTATTCTCCGAAAGAAAGCTTCGATCCGGTGACAGCAATGCCGCGGCACTTGCCCTTTTGCATCTTACGATATTTGACTCTTTTTGGCATTAACGCCATGACCTACTCCTTACGCTTCCGCTTTCTTAACGTCTTTAATTGTATCGCCTTTATAAATCCAAACCTTTACGCCAATGCAACCAAAGGTTGTGTGTGATTCTGAAAAACCATAATCAATATCCGCACGAAACGTTTGTAGCGGGATCTTGCCGATGTGATACTTCTCACGACGAGCAATCTCAGCTCCGTCCAAACGTCCGGAGACAATAATCTTGATCCCTTTTGCTCCGGCCTGAATCGACTGTTCGACGGCGCGCTTCATGGCACGGCGAAAACCGACACGCTTTTGCATTTGAAAAGAAACGCTTTGAGCAACAAGATTGGCGTCAATCGCAGGATTCTTGATTTCCTTAATATCAACCGTAATCTCTTTTGTCGTGATCTTAGCAAGATCCTGACGTAAGCGGTCAATGTCAGCCCCACGACGGCCGATGATCACACCAGGACGGGCTGATGCGATGCGGATCTTGATCTGCTCAGCAAGACGCTCGATCTCGACTCCGGAAACAGCACCCTGCACGAACTTCGTGTGGATGTATTTACGGATCTTGTAATCCTCTTCAACGTTCCTGGCGAAATCCTTGGGGTCTGCGAACCACATGCTGCGCCAATTCTTATTGATACCGATTCTTAATACGACTGGACTGACTTTCTGACCCACTTTAATACCTCGCTATTTGACCTTAAGATCAAGTTCAACCGTGATGTGCGTGGTCTTCTTGAGTATTTCCGTCGCACGACCGAACGTGGCCGCACGATGACGTTTCCAAACAGGACCCTGATCGGCAATGATCCTTGAAACAACCAACTGATCCTCAGACACGCCCTTTGACTTGGCATTTGCCACCGCTGAATCAAAGACCTTGACGATCTTTTCTTTCGTAGGTTTGTTCAAATGCGCCAATATGGTCTGAGCCACAGGAACACTCTTACCGCGGATCAGATCAAGTATCAATCTGACCTTTGTTGGAGAAACTCTAAGATAACGACCTTTTGCTTTGGCAATCATGTATATATTCCTTAATTATTTCTTCACTGCGGCTTTCTTAGCCTTAATACCGCCATGCGCCTTGAACGTTCTCGTCGGAGAAAACTCACCAAGCTTGAATCCGACCATATTTTCAGTAACAAACACCGGTATATGTTTACGGCCATTATGAACCGCAAATGTATAGGTAACGAATTCAGGCATGATCGTCGAACACCGTGACCACGTCTTGATCGGCTGCTTAACGCCTGACGCGACCATCTTATCAAACTTTCTCTTCAAAGATGCCTCAACATAAGGCCCCTTGGA
>PEAF01000040.1 GCA_002753465.1 Candidatus Omnitrophota bacterium | reverse complement strand
GAGGCCGACATGCTCAGGTTTGATGTTGTGAAGCATTCAGATCCGCATGCATCATTGTTGTATCAGCTGAAACAGCGGGTTAAGGTCTTACTGAGGGGTGTTTTTGGAGGTGATAAATGATCCCCTGCATCGATCCCAAGGCGCAGTATTTGGCTTATGAGGAGGATATCGATGCCGTGATCGCCGGCGTCCTTAAGGAAGGGCGTTATATTCTTGGCGAGCAGGTGAGGCTTTTTGAGCAAGAGTTTGCGGCGTTTACGGGTGTTGCCTATTGTGTCGGTGTCGGGAGCGGGACCGAGGCGATCCATGTGGCGCTTAAGGCTGCCGGTGTTGGTGCTGGTGACGAGGTCATTACGGTCTCACACACAGCCGTAGCGACGGTGGCCGGGATCGAATTAACGGGGGCTATGCCTGTTCTGGTCGATATTGAACCGGGATATTATAATATGGACCCGCTCAAAGTTGAGGCGGCGATCACGCCCAGGACCAAGGCGATCGTGGTGGTACACCTTTATGGACATCCTGCGGACGTTCGTGCGATCAGCGCGATAGCTCGGCACCATGGCATCAAATTAATCGAAGATTGTGCCCAGGCCCACGGCGCTTCATTAGACGGAAAAAAGGTTGGCGCGTGGGGTGATGTGGCATGTTTTAGTTTTTACCCGACCAAGAACCTTGGGGCGATAGGTGATGGCGGTGCAGTCGTGACGAATGACCCGGAACTTGCGCGTCAATGCCGTCAATTGCGCGAATACGGATGGGACTCCAAGCGTGTTAGTGTGATGCAGGGGTGGAATTCACGGCTGGATGAATTGCAGGCTGCTATTTTGCGGGTCAAGTTGCGGGGGCTTGATAAAGATAACGCGTCAAGGCGTGCTTTGGCGCAGGCGTATGGGCGTCAACTGGCGGGTCTTGGGATCATGCTGCCTTCCGTCAAGGCGGGAGCTGAGCATGTCTATCATCTTTATGTGGTCCGCACATCGGGTCGCGATCAGTTGAAAGAATATCTGGAACAAAAAGGCGTCATGTCGATGGTCCATTACGCGGTCCCGGTGCATTTGATGCAGGTGTATCAGGGGCGTGTGCAGGTTCCGTCGCCTCTTTTAGAGACCGAGCGTGTTGTTAAGGAGATACTGTCATTGCCGATGTATCCGCAGTTATCGCCAGAGGATATTGATAAAGTTACACGTATTATCAGTGAAGCAAAGCCGAACGTTAAGGGGTAATCGTTGTATGGGCATCTTGCAGCGGGTCAAGAGTCTGGTGAAATTGAATTGTCCGTCCCATGTATATTATGAGATGGTGCGGGTGTGGCATGCCGTCTGTGGCAAGAAGACCGGTGAGCCCGTGTATCCTGATTGGCAAGAGAGCATTAACGATCCGCGCTGTGATGTGGCCCTCCGGGAGATGATGCTGTCTTATGACAAGGGTCAGGGGGAGAATGCTTCTCAGTATTGGCGGATCCTGTGCAATAAGAACATCGCTCAGTTGGTGGATCACGGATTACCATCATCAATGCGGGCTGTCGCCAGAGATTACTTCACGTTCATTGTCAACAGGGCCAATCCGCAGTTCCGTTTTCTTGAAGCTGCGCTGTCGGCAGCGGATCGCCGTGCGGCGTGGGATGCCTGTGCTGGCACTAAAGCCAATGAGTTCATGGACCAGGACCAGGCCCGTCTTTTTGATTATATGACATTTATGATGTGGAAATATGTTCAGACTCAGGGGCTTGGTGGTATTTTAAACAAAATTGAAGAGCCTGAGCTGGGTGCGCCATTTTCCGTCATGGTCAATGGCAGGCGCATAACGCAGGATCTGCTCAATTCCATTCTGGAATATGATTCGATGCGTCAGGGGGTCGGTGATTTTGAAGAGGTCAAAGAAGTCCTTGAGGTAGGTGCGGGGTACGGGCGAACGGCTTTTGTGATCAGGTCCCTTCATCCGCATGTGAATTATACGATCGCGGATATTCCTCCTGCGCTTTACGTTTCTCAGCGATATCTTTCGGAGATGTTCAAGGGGCAGAATGTGTTCCGTTACCGCAAAGGCGCGGACATCGATACGGCATCGGAAGAATGGCGTTCGGCCCGGATGCGGTTCATTACACCGGCGCAATTGCAAAAGCTTTCGGGTGTGAAGGCGGACCTTTTTCTGGCGGTAGATTGCCTGCATGAGATGCGCAAGGATGTTATCGACGTATATTTCGGGCGCGCGCATGCCTTGGCGTCCAAAATGTATTACAAGTGCTGGAAAGAAACGACGATCCCTTATGACAAGATCACGCTCAGGGAGCATGATTATCCTGTCCGCCCTTCATGGGAGAGGGTTTATCATCGGTCGTGCCGTATCCAGCAGACGTATTTTGAGGCTGTGTATCGTATTGTGTAACGTCAGGATTTAAGGAGATATTATGTCGCAGTGCCGTGTTTGTTCTGCAGCGCTTGAGCCGGTCATCGATTTTGGGCGTATGCCCATCGCCAACGGGTTCTTGAAAGATCCGAAAGCGAAGGAGTTCTTTTACAATATGGCGGTAGGTTTCTGCCCTTCGTGCCTGATGGTCCAGTTGACCGAGGCGCCGGCGCCGGAAATGATGTTCAATGATTCCTATGCGTTCTTTTCATCGACATCCCGGGCCATGGCCGAGCATTTTCGCGGCAATGCCGAGGAAGTTTTGGCGCGCACAAGCCGTTCTTCAGCTCCATTCATTGTTGAGCTGGGTTGCAATGACGGCATCATGCTTAAGAACCTTGCTGCAAAAGGCGTCAAGCATCTGGGGATCGAACCTTCCAGTAACGTCGCAAGAGCGGCTCGTCAGAATGGCGTGAATGTTACGGAAAAGTTCTTTAATGCGGCCACAGCCCAAGCGATCCTGAAGGAGTATGGTCCGGCGGATGTTATTTGCGGGTCGAATGTGTTCTGCCATATTGAGGATATCAATTCCGTGTTCGCCGGCCTTGCGATCCTCCTTAAGCCTGAAGGATACGTCTATTTTGAGGATCCTTATCTTTGGGATATTATCCAGAAGTCATCGTTCGACCAGATCTACGATGAACATGTGTATTATTTTTCTGGCCTGTCAGTGCGTAATCTTGCTGCACGGCATGGCCTTGAGCTGGTGGATATGGCCCATCAGGAGGTGCACGGCGGGTCCATGCGTTATTATCTTAAGCGTAAAGGCGTTCAAGCACCGGCATCCGCCGTGGCGGAATGGATCGCTAAAGAGAAAGAGCTTAAGATCGATGTGATCGACGGCTATCGTGTTTTTAAGAGTAAGGTTGACGTGATCTGCCGCGACCTGAAGGCCCTCCTCGTGGATCTGAAGGCTAAAGGCGCCCGGGTGGTAGGTTATGGCGCCACATCCAAGAGCACAACACTGCTTAATTATGCCGGCATTGGGCCTGAATTGATCGAACATATTTCTGATACGACGCCTACAAAGATCGGCCGTTTTACACCGGGGATGCACATTCCTGTAAAGGCGTATGAGGACCTGGTCCCAGGAGGCGTCAGATATGTGCTTCTTTTGGCCTGGAACCATAAGAAAGAGATCATGGCCAAGGAGCGGGCGTTCCAGGCGCAGGGCGGGAAGTTCATTACGTATTTTCCAGCCGTGGTCATGGAGTGAGTGAAATGATCCATGGCGTTGAAGTCAAGGAATTGAAGTTGCATGATAATGACGGAGGGTTCTTTGTCGAGCTTATCCGTACCTCCGATCCCTTTTTTCGAGGTGCGTTCGGGCAGCTCAGCCATTCGATGGCGCTTGAGGGGACCATTAAGGCCTGGCATGTGCATCAGAAGCAAACGGATTGGATGTACGTAGCTATGGGTGACGCCCGTATCGGTCTTTATGATATGAGAAAGGATTCTTCGACTTACGGTAAGGTGATGATGTTCGAGGCGGGGGATAAGGCCGGAAGGCGTGTTATCAAGGCTCCGCCGGGTGTAGCGCATGGGTATAAGGTCCTGAAAGGACCGGTGCATATGATCTATGTGATGGACCTTGAATATGATCCTTCGGATATTGTCGAACATGACCATCGTGATCCCCGTTTCGGGTATGACTGGACAGTATAATATGGTGATACCGTTCTTTCGCGGCAAAAAGATTTTGATAACAGGAGGATGCGGGAATCTCGGCTTGACCTTGTCTGAGCAATTGATGGGGCAGGAATGCGCGGTGGCGCTTCTTGATACACGCCCCCCTCAATGGGCATCGGGCTGTACGCTTCCTAAGGGATGGTCATTCCATCAGATCGACATGGCGTCACCTGATGTTTGGCAGGGCTTCGCGCATCAGGCGGATATTATTTTTCATTTGGCGGCGCAAACCAGCGCTTATCGAGCGAATGCCGATGTCGCGGCGGATTGGAAGATCAATGTTCAGCCGGTCATCAAGCTCCTCGAGACCTCCGTGAATAAGGGCTGGCGCCCGGATGTTGTTTTTGCCAGCACAGCCACGGTAGTCGGCATTACGGACGATCCTTATAAGCCTCATGGGCATGCAGAGCGCCCATCGACGATCTATGATGTTCATAAATTGGCGGTCGAAAAGTATCTTTGGCATTATGTGGATCAGCTTGGAGGCCGGGCGACAGCATTGCGTTTGGCGAATGTGTACGGGCCTGGAGCGTTGACGGGTGCGCAGGACCGCGGGATCGTTAACATGATGGTGCGTAAAGCTCTGGCTGGAGAAGATATAGTTGTTTTTGGTACAGGTGAATATGTACGCGATTATGTGTTGACGTTCGATGTTGTGGCGGCGTTCCTTTCGGCTGCGGTCCATATTGAGGATGTTTCCGGGAGGCCGTTTTTTATCGGCACAGCGCAAGGCCATACGATCAATGAGCTGGCGGCCAAGATCGCCAGCACTGTTGGGGGGCGAACAGGGAAGGTCGTTGCTGTTAAACATCAGCCGTTCCCTGACGGAGCCTTGGCGATCGAAAGGCGCTCCTTCATTGCGAACGCTTCAGATTTTATGCATAAGACCGACTGGCAGGCGCGCGTCATGCTGGATGAAGGCATCCGGATGACGATGCAGTCGCTGTCGGACAATGCTGCTGAAAGAGGTTAAGGGTGGGCAACATTAAGAATGTCCTTGTAACAGGCGGCGCCGGGTTCATCGGGAGCAATATTGTACAGGCATATGCGGCATCTGGCGCGCGGGTGACCGTGTATGACAATCTCGACCCTAAGAGTGGGGCGAACCTGTATAACCTCCAGGATGTGATGGATCGGGTGACATTTGTTCAGGCCGACATCCTCGATGCAGGTCGTATAGAGTCCTGTATCCAGGGGCAGGATATTGTCATTCATTGTGCAGCATTGACATCGCATGGGCAGTCCATGCGTGCGCCTATGGACAATCTTGAGGTCAATGTGCGCGGGACGCTTCATGTGCTGGAGGCCATCAGGTCGCAGGCGCCTCATGCGGTCTTGGTCCATCTGGGGACATCGACCCAACTGGGAGCGCTTCACGGCGGGCAGGGTGATGAGCGTTCGCCGGAGTTCCCGTTAGACCTTTATTCGGCGAACAAGACCGCGGCAGAGAAATATGTGCTTATATACGGGAAGCATTATGGGATGAGGGTTGCTGTCGCCAGGATCAGTAATGTGTATGGGCCCCGGGCAGCGATACATACGCCTGCATTGACGTTCAATAATTATTTCGTGGGACAGGCTTTGCAAGGGCGGGATATCACTGTATACGGCGATGGGCGGCAGCTGAGGAATTTTATTTATGTTGATGATGTGGTCAGCGCGGTGATGTGCATGGCCTCGGGTGTTGTTTCTGCGACGGATACACCGGTCTTTCTTGTGACAGGAGATGTTAATTGCAGTGTTCGGCGCTTTGCTGAAGATGTTGTTGATGTTATCGGGAATGGGCGTCTCTGCTCGGTTCCGTGGCCTGAGCAGGCGAAGGCCGGAGAGGTCGGGGATGTGATTTTGAGTAATGCTAGGATGAGATCTGTGTTTGGCTGGCAGCCCAAGATTGCCTTAAAAGAAGGGCTTTCCATGACCAGAGACTTTTATAGAACCTGTTTGGATAAATATGTGAGGTCATTATGAGGATCCTTGTTACGGGGCCGCTGGGGCATATCGGCTCGCTTTTCATTCGTCAGATACCATCTGGGGTTATTGACGATGTCGTTCTCGTGGATAATATGCTGACACAGCGATACTGCTCGTTGTTCGATCTTCCCGCGCAGGTCCGTTATCGTTTTATCGAAGCGGATGTCCTGAAAGTTGATTGGGATGTCTTGCTAAAGGGCGTGCACGCGGTGATCCATTTTGCAGCGATAACAGATGCTGCCGGAAGTTTCGGTAAAGTGGATGAAGTGGAGTCAGTTAATTTTATAGGGACACAGCGCCTGGCCAAGGCTTGCGCCACACACAAGGTAAGGCTTTTCTTTCCATCCACAACGAGTGTGTATGGAACACAGGATGGCCTTGTGGATGAGTCGTGCTCACAGGAACAGCTTAAGCCACAAAGCCCTTATGCCGACAGTAAGCTGAAGGCAGAGGAATTCTTGCAGGAGTTGGGCCGCAGTGAGGGGTTGCGTTTTGTTGTGGCGCGCTTTGGGACGATCACGGGGGTCGCGCCGGGCATGCGTTTTCACACAGCGGTCAATAAATTCTGTTGGCAGGCGGTTATGGGGCAGCCGCTGACAGTATGGCGTACAGCACTTCATCAAAAGAGGCCTTATTTGACCATGACCGATGCGGTCCGGGCGGTTCTTTTTATGATGGAAAAAGACCTTTTCGATGGAAAGATCTATAATGTTGTGACCAGCAATCTTACGGTCGATGGGATCGTGCAGATGATCCGCACGTCGATCGAGGATGTCCGCGTTGAGCTGGTGGATACAAGGATCATGAATCAGTTGTCTTATGAGGTTTCGGGTCAGCGGCTAATGGATGCCGGTTTTAAATATAATGGGGACATTGCCGCTGATGTCCAGGGAACGATCAAACTTTTGGCGAGAGCAGGAGGAAGACATGTCAGTTAAGAAACTATTCACGCGTGCTGAATTTGAGCAGTTATTGAAAGAATCTGCGTCGGGGATGGCTGCGGATAAGAAGCTGCAGGCGGACGCTCTTAATGTTTTTATTGAAGCGGATAAGCATCGCTGGGTCCATCAGACGCGCTGGATGGGGGAGCCGATCCTTAATATCCCGCATGATATGTTTGCCATTCAAGATATCATTTTCAGGACCCGTCCTAAATTCATCCTCGAGATCGGTGTTGCCTGGGGTGGTGCGCTGCTTTTTTATGCGACCCTTATGGAGATTTTGGGCGGCGAGAAGATCATCGGCGTTGATATTTTTATTCCCGAAGACCTTAAGGAGCGCTTGACGCGGATCGAGAAGCTGGCACGTCATTTCACATTGATCCAGGGCTCTTCAGTAGAGGCACCAACGATCGATAAGATCAAAGCGATGATCGGTGATTGCCGTGATGTTTTGCTTATTGTTGACTCGCATCACACGCATGAGCATGTCATGAAAGAGCTCGAGGCCTATGCGCCGCTTGTTGGGCCGGGACATTATATTGTTTGCAGCGACACGATCATTGATAATATCCCGCCGCAGGAGCATCGCCCGCGTGAGTGGGGTCCGGGCAATAATCCGAAGACGGCGGTCTTTGAGTTCTTAAAAAAGTACCCTGATTTTATGATCGATACGGAGTTGGAGAACAAACTTTTATTTACATGTAATCCCCAGGGTTATCTGGTCAGGAAGAAGGCCCCGGCCTGATGGCTGTTCCCGTCTTGAGTATCGGGATCACGACGTTTGACCGGGTCGCCTTCCTGGAAGAATGTTTAGGGTCTATTTTGTCATGTCGGTCACTCGGCATCGAGATTTTGGTCGGGAACGACAATCCGGCGCGCACGTTGAGGGATTTGAAGATCGTTGGATTGGATGACCCCCGTGTCCATTGTTTTGACCATGCGGTGAACATGGGGGAAATCAGCAACATGAACTTTCTCCTTGATCAGGCACAGGGAAAATATTTCACATGGATCGCGGATGACGATGTTTACTTCCCGGACTTTTTTCGAGCTCTGCAGCAGCTTATTCAGGATCATCCTGACCAGGAAGTTTTCTTGACGAACTATGCCCAGGGAGGCGTTTTTGCTGTCAAGGATGTTCTTTGGCAAGATAAGGTCCAGATCTTGCCGAGCTATGGGTTTCTAGAGGCGTACCTGTCGCGTCGATTAAAGACGATCGGCTGTTATGGGGTTTTTAAAACTGATTTTCTGAAACGTTTAGGTGGTATGCGACGCTTGGGAAGTGGATTTTCTCCATACTCCGATTATTTACTGACGATAGGGATCGCTCAGTCACGTCAGGTGATTTATGTGGATGCTCCGCTTGTATTCTTCAGGACGCATCAGGGGTCTTTGTCTTACGGGAGTGAGGACATCCTTGCGTACATAACGGCGCAAAAAGATGTCCTTAGGCTCGCGGATGAGATCTTATCGACAGATGCGTTAAAGCCCAAGCGTTCTTTGTATGTTCATCTTTTATGGAAATGGTTCATTTCTGATTTTATGGCTGTATATTTTCGCACAAAGGCTGTAAGGTTAAGCGCCGTACGCACCTGGCTTAGGTTGTTGGGGGCTCACTTTAAGGTCATGTCTGTCGGGCATTGTTCAAGGGTGGTTCTTTATTGCGGGTATTATTTCATGACAACCTTATCAGGTGTGTGCCGGCATTATCTAAAAAGGTTCCTGGTCGGTTGTCATATCATGGCAGAGAAAGGATGAATCATGGGTAAGTATAAAGGGATCATTTTAGCCGGAGGCAAGGCGACCAGACTTTACCCTATTACGCGTGGCGTTTGCAAGCAATTGTTGCCTGTCTATGATAAGCCCATGATCTACTATCCATTGTCCACGTTGATGTTGGCAGGGATCAGGGATATCCTTCTTATCACCACGCCCCATGATGAGGCCTCTTTTCGCCGATGCCTCGGGGATGGTAAAGACCTGGGCATTAACATTGAATATGCCCAACAAGCTTCCCCAAACGGCTTGGCCGAGGCGCTTTTGATAGGGGAGAAATTCATTGGGGACAGCCATGTCTGTCTTGTCCTGGGTGATAATATTTTTTACGGGCATGACCTTCAGAGCATGCTTCATAGGGCGATGGCCTCTTCAGGGGCGACGGTGTTCGCTTATTCTGTCAAGGACCCTGAGCGCTACGGCGTCGTTGAATTCGATAAGGATGAAAAGGTTGTTTCTATTGAAGAGAAGCCGCTTGTGCCACGGTCCCGATGGGCAGTTACGGGTGTTTATTTTTTCGACCGCCAGGCGGTTGAGATATCCAGGAACATCAAGCCATCGCCCAGGGGGGAATTGGAGATCACAGACGTCCTCCGGCAATATTTGCTTAAAGGGCAGTTGAATGTTGTTCCTTTGGGCCGCGGTTATGCCTGGCTTGACGCCGGAACGTATGAATCGCTCATTGATTCTTCATTGTTCATTAAAACGATCGAGGACCGGCAGGACCTTAAGATAGGCTGCATTGAGGAGATCGCATATTTTAAGGGGTTTATTTCCCGTGACCAGTTGTTAATGCTGGCGGATGGTTTTAAAACATCTTATGGGGAATATTTAAGAAAAGTTGCCGGCGACCATTGAAAGAAAGGGGATTTTTGTGAGGATATTAAAGGTTATTATTAAAAAGTTCTTTGCTTTCTTTCATATCAGTGTTTCCCGGATCTGCACTGATAAGCCTAACCCTATCCATTTATGGGAAGAAGATGGGGCATTCAAAAACGAAATGAAACTTATTGAGAAATCTACGCTGGTAGATAAGTATTGCTGTTTTATGCTGTACCAGTTCGTGAAGCATGTTGCCACACTTCCGGGCGATGTGGCTGAGATCGGTGTTTATAAGGGGGGCACGGCCAAACTTTTAGCCAGAGGCTTTGAGCCGTTTAAAAAGAGGGTCCATCTTTTTGACACGTTTGCAGGGATGCCATCCACCGATTCTGTAAAAGACATCCATAAAGCGGGCGATTTCAACGACACGTCACTGAAGAGTGTCCAGAAATTTCTGCAAGACAATAAGAACGTGTCTTTCTATCAGGGGATCTTTCCGTCCACGTCACAGCCTATTGTCAATAAAACATTTTGCCTGGTGCATATCGATGTGGATATTTACAAGTCGGTGAGGGACTGCTGTGTATTTTTTTATCCTCGGATGGATAGGGGTGGCATGATGGTATTTGATGATTATGGTGCCCTGACATGCCCCGGTGCAAAAATGGCCGTGGATGAGTTCTTTGCGGACAAGCCTGAAAAGCCGTTCTATTTGCCAACGGGGCAATGTGTGGTTGCCCGGTTCTAACGATTTAAGCACTTGAGGGACAAACATATGTTTAGAAAATCGTCGGGGAAGGTCTTGGTAACGGGGGCTGCCGGTTTCATCGGCAGTGAGTTCGTGCGTCAGGCTGTGGCGAGGGGATACAGCGTTGTTGTTGTCGATAAACTCACTTATGCCGGGGATCTTGCGCGTCTTAAGTCAGTGGCAGATGATGTGGCTTTTTATAAAGTTGATATAGCAGACGGGAAGAAGCTTGAAGAGGTGTTCAAGAAAGAAAAACCCCGCGCGGTCGTCCATTTTGCGGCAGAAAGCCATGTTGACCGTAGCATCCTGGATGATACTGAATTCATTAAGACCAATATAGTCGGCACGCAGGCGCTTGTTAATGTCGCCCGCAAGGCGGGAGTTGAGAAATTTGTTCATTTGTCCACCGATGAAGTTTATGGCGAGATCGAGCGCGGTAAATTCAAAGAGGCATTCCCCTTAAAGCCGCGCTCTCCCTATTCGGCAAGCAAAGCATCGGCGGACCTTTTGGTTCAGGCCGCAGCGCACACATTTGATTTTCCGGCTGTGATCGTCAGGCCGTCGAACAATTATGGGCCATGGCAGTACCCGGAGAAGTTCATTCCGGTCATTATTTATAAAGCGCTCAATTATCAGCCCGTTCCAGTGTATGCGCAGGGCCTGAATGTGCGGGAGTGGCTGCACATCTCTGATTGCGCGGCAGCTATTTTGAAGGTGTTGGAGCAGGGGAAGGTGGGGGATATTTATAATATCGGCTCGGGTGATGAACGAAAGAACATTGACCTGGTCAGGATCATCCTGAAGATGCTTGGACGTCCGGAGACGCTGATCTCCTTCGTTAAAGACCGCTTGGGACATGATTGGCGTTACGCTTTGGATTCGCGCAAGATCCGCGAGGATTTGGCATGGTCGCCAAAGATCGGCGTAGAGCAGGGCATGGCCCGGACAGTGGCATGGTATTGTGAACATTTGCCATGGGTCAAGGGCAAAGTTGTGGCCCTCGAGCGTTATTGGAAAAAAGTTTACCGGTCTGCTTGATGCTTTGACAAGGGATGCCCTTGCAGGCTTTTATTTTGGGGATATTTTTGATGAAACGTTTGTTGATCGTTCGTCCCGACGGGATCGGTGACTTTATAATATTCTCTGCTGTTTTGGAGAGATACCAGAAAGCCTTTCCTGATCATCAGATCGATCTTTTATGTGACGTGTCTGTCAAGGAACTGGTTGTTGCGATCCCTTTTATCCGCAAGGCTTTTTTCATTAATGCCAGGAAGTTAAAACATCCCGGGAATATCCCTGTGTTGGCCGTTCTTTTGTTTTGTCGCTATGATGTGCTGGTCTATCCGGTTTATTCGCGTTCGCTTAGCGGCGATCTCTTTTCACATTTCGTCCGCGCCAAGGAGAAGGTGGTATTTGACGGGGATGATGCCAACGATCCTTGGGGGAAAAGATTTGGTCGCAACAAATATTATACCCGGGTCATAGCAGCGGATAAAGGACAGAAGCGCGAGCTTGATAGGAATGTCGAATTCATAGCCAAGCTTTCCGGACAGACGTCGGCCGGTGAGGTTGTAACGAGGATGTGGTTCCTTGCTGAGGATCAAATTTGTTTTGATCAAATTAAAAAAGAGTATTTATTAGGGGATGGCCAGTACGTTATTTTATCTCCAGGAGCAGGTGTTCCCATAAGATGGTGGCCTGCAGAAAAATGGGTGGCGCTTGCGCAGATGTTCTTGAGCCAGGATCATGCGTGTAGGATCGTGGTCATTGGTGCAGGAGCAGATAAGGAGATCGTTGACGCTGTCGTTGCAGGGCTTGAACAGCATAAGTCCAGGACTGTAAATTTATACGGTAAGATCTCGTTGCGGATAATGGCGAAGTTGATCGCGGGGGCAAAACTGCTTGTTGGGACGGAAAGCGCGGCTGTTCACATGGCAGCGGCCGTAAATACCCCGAATGTGTGCATTATGGGCGGCGGGCATTTCGGCCGGTTTTATCCTTATGGGGATCTTTCAGAGAATAGGATCGTTTCTCATAAAATGGATTGCTTTGGTTGTAACTGGCAATGTAAATTTCCTGAGTCGCATTGCATTACGATGATCGAGCCCGGGGATGTTTTAAGAGAGGTTGGGTCTATTTGAAGATTTCGATTGTTACACCATCATATAATCAGGGGGCATTTATTGCTCAAGCCCTTGATAGCGTCCTCGCTCAGGGGTATCCGCAGATCGAGCATATCGTCCTTGACAACTGTTCGACGGATGGGACGGCGCATGTTTTAGCGGAACAGACACATCTTAAAGTGATTTGTGAGCCTGATAAAGGCCAAAGCGATGCTTTGAATAAAGGTTTTAAGATGGCCGCGGGTGACATCGCTGGCTGGCTCAATGCTGATGACCGGTATCTGCCAGGGTGTTTTGAGCGTGTGGCGCAATTTTTCTTACAGCATCCTGAGGTGGATGTTCTTTACGGGGACTACCGGCTCATTGATGCTCAGGGCAAAGTGTTGCGGACAAAACAAGAATTCCCCTTTGACCTATTCACACTGAAGTATCACCATGTCCTGTGCATTCCCAGCACGACCTGCTTTTTTCGCCGCCGCATTTTCGATCAAGGTAATTTCCTCGATGAAACATATCATTACGCGATGGACTATGAATTTTTTCTCAGATTGGCTCTTAAAGGTTATCATTTTGCTCATATTCCTGTGGTCATGGCAGATTTCCGTTGGCATGCGGATGCCAAGAGTTCCAGACAGACCGGCTTGCAGTTACAGGAGCGTGAGCAGGCGCTTGTTACGCATGACCCGTTCTTACGATCTATTCCCGGCGCGCATCGAACACTGGTCCGTACGGCTTTTATGTTGTTCTCGCGTTTTAAACGGGTTGTGATAAGGTTATTTTTATGAGCTATCAAGCATCGATTAACAAGGGGCACCGGCAAGAACCCTTATTCATTAATGTACTGGGAATGGTATTGCTGGGATTAATGAGTTTTGGGTACATTCTTTTTAAACGTGATTTTGCCGAGATCCATATCATACTGCCTATTTATAACGGGTTGCCGTTCTTTGTTGGTGAAATGCTTTGGGTAGCTTGCTTTATGTTGGCCGGCGTTAAGTTGTTTTTCTTTCGGCAGGATCTTCTTAAGAAATATTGGGTGTGGTTGGCTTTATACGGGACTTGGCTGTTGATCAAGGTTGTGCTTGGTTTGTGGCACTGCGGTCCTTTGGCACTACGTCATGCAGCACTTTTTTATTATCCGCTCTTTTTTGCATTCTCATTTCTTTTTTATGATCACAGGTTATTCAACAGGCAGATAGTGTGCGGTTTTTTATGTTTACTTGTCATCAATTTTATATTACGCAGGTATGACACATATTGGACGTTATCACTATTAGCGCTGGGTGGCGTCCTTGTGTTGAGCTTTTCTTCGAGTTTTTTCAGGCTTCTTTGGGGCTTGGCCTTGGTTTGCGCGGTTCCATATTTTACGTTATTTTCAACGGCCAGGATGATGATCGTTGCTAACGGGGTTTCATTTTTGATCCTGCTATCAGGCCTATGGGCGTTTTTATCAAAGAATAAGAAATATCGCGGTGCTGCTGTTGCCATTCTGATTCTAGTGTGTATCCCTTTAGCCCATCGTTCGTATGTGATGTTGCCGCCTGCACGTATTTTTGTCACGCCTAGCGAGGTCATCCGGGCTTTCAACGGCTATGAACAATCTTTGCGGGAAATAAAGGTTAAAATTCCCTTACAAGAAGAGCCGCATAACGAAGTTACTGCTCCAGTCATACTCTATGTTCCAGAAGAAAAGAATGTGGTGACGGCCGAAAAATCTCCATCAGTGGTTTTAATTGAATCTTCCAAGGCTTTTCAGGAATGGCAGTCGGTCAATAATATAATTTTCCGTTTATTCATATGGCGGGATATGCTCGTGGAATGGTGCCAAAAGAAGCCATTGTTCGGTTTTGACTTTGGTCACCCGCTGCGTTCGATCAGTTTGGAGCGTTTGCATTGGGCTGAGTCAGAGTGGGGACGTGATGGCTGGATCGAACCGCACAATTCATTCCTTAACATATTTTATAGAGCTGGGATTGTTGGTGTTTTCATTATTATGGTTATTTTTGGTACAGGGATCAGGTTCCTTCAGAATGCATTTCATAAGCGTTCATGGCCCTTATTGTTCTTATCTATTATCATTTGGAGCTGGTTGGTGGCCGCTAATTTCCTTTTGATATTGGAAATGCCGTACACAGCGATCCCTTTTTGGAGCATATTCGGCATGAGTGTTGCTTATGCCGTAAATTACGGGCAGGCTGATGAAAAATCTTCAGAGGGAAAAGTAACATGAAATTAAAAGGCAAGAAAGTTCTTATTACAGGTGCTGATGGCTTCATTGGAAGTCATTTAGTTGAGCGATGCGTGAAGGCTGGGGCTAAAGTCAGGGCTTTGGTGTATTACAACTCATTCAATACCTGGGGGTGGCTTGATACGCTTGCGCCAGAGGGCCTTAAAAAGATCGAGGTCGTTGCGGGCGATGTCCGTGATTTTGGTAGTGTATATGCGGCGTGTCAGGGGATGGATGTTGTTTTTCATTTAGCAGCGTTGATCAGTATCCCTTATAGCTATGTTTCACCCGAGAGCTATATGACGACCAATATTACCGGGACAACGAATATCCTTCAGGCATCGCGAATTCTGGGTGTTAAAAAGATCGTGCACACATCTACGAGTGAGGTTTACGGGACGGCGCAACAGGTTCCGATCCCGGAGACGCATCCGATCAATGCTCAGTCGCCGTATGCGGCATCAAAATCAGCGGCAGATAGCCTGGCGCTTTCATTTTATCGTTCGTTTGATCTTCCAGTTGTGATCCTGAGGCCGTTTAATACATTTGGCCCACGCATGCAAAAGGACTTCGA
>PEAF01000130.1 GCA_002753465.1 Candidatus Omnitrophota bacterium | reverse complement strand
ACACGCATCCTTACCCGCAGAGGCCGGAGAGAATTTATCCGAATAAGCGTCCTTAACCGGGATACGTATTGTTCCTGACGGACGCTCCATGCGGCCATGCACAAAGACTATATATTTCTTGTGCACCATCCTTTTGTGAAAAAGGTCCATGAGGGCCTGCTGATTCATCTTGCCTTTGGCAAAAAAGATCACGCCCGACGTTTCACGGTCCAAACGATGACACGGATGCAGCTTCGGCCCCGCGACCCCGTTAACCTCTTCACGATAATACTCATTAACGACATCTTCAAGGGACTTATGCTTCTCCATCAGAGATCCTGTCGGAACGCTCAGGATCCCGGCTGGCTTATAAAACGCCATAAACTGATCATCCTCATACAAAACCTTAATCGGCTTGCCCGAAGTATATTTCTTAGACATGCTGGTCTTCTTCCTCACCGCCAAAACGCTCTTCCCACAATCGCGTTAACCGGTTGATCTTGATCATTAAAATAACAGGAAAGATCACCAGCCACATCTGAAAGATGAGCGCCACGATGACCTGGCCGGAAGAAACAGAAAAATTTACCGCACTATTATCCATGGATACCTCGAAATATAAGGATGTTAAGAACGCGCTTTTGATACAACGGGGTCTTTGCCGGACAGAAGTTTGTCGACAAATTGTGCCAGCACACGGCTGTCCCGAGGATGAATATCATTAAAGAAGATCGCTGTGTTAAAACCGTCTCCGTCAGGGATATTTTCCGTACGGACCACAACCCCGCCACAAAGGACCTTCTTGGTAGACGTCTTGCCGGTTTTCTTAACCGGCAGCATAAGCGTGATCCGTAACCTTGCCATTGGTTCAAGGAACTTGCTGACACGACAGTAAACGCCCGAAGAGCTGATATTTTTAGTTTCAGTCACCAGATCAATATCGTCGGTCGAAATCTTTACAGGAAGGCTGTTATCAACGCGTGGCTGACGGCGTTTCTCGGAAGACGATACACTCACATAAGCTCCTTTATAATGATCGGACAAACTGCCCAATAGCCTCCGACATGCGGGGCGTATCACCAAAGAATTCAAGACCAAGCTGGTATGTTTCCCCAAAAGCAGTAGCTCTTACCCAAGCCACACGCGCATGCAACTCCATGATCTTTTCACGGTCTTTAAGCTGAACCTGAACGGTCACAACACTGTTGACCGGAACAAAATCAGATGTAATGACCCTCACGCCGCCCTGGCTTATATCCTGCGTCAAATGCCCTGCATATACGTCCTGCCCCGAACACTTAACCTTAATAGGTCGGTGGAAAGCAACACGCTTGAACCGGCGAACATCAGTAGTCTTTTTTGAAAGTTCCACAATAATTTCTCCGAATAAAAATAGTATAGCATAGAAGAAAATGCATAAAATAAATTTCGACGATTTTCTGCTTCAAATATATTGATGGTATATAATACTTATTATGTATAAGAATTTTTACGGTTTTAAAGAAAATGCGTTCAATATAACCTCAGACCCGGCCTTTTATTTTGAAAGCAGTCAGCACAAAGAGGCCTATGCCCATCTTTTATACGGGATAAAGAACCGCAAGGGCATCATTTCCATGACAGGTGAAGTCGGCACTGGAAAAACTACGCTTTGCCGCATCCTTTTGAACCAGATCGATGAACAGATCAAAACAGCCTTTATCTTTAACCCGAGCTTTTCCCAGATACAATTACTGCAAATGGTCACCAAAGACCTGGGAATACCCCTGCCAAGCAAAAAGAACGACAAGCTCGAGGTCATGACCGTCCTCAACCAGTTCCTGCTCGATGAAACCGCAAAAGGGCACAATGTCGCGATCATCATCGATGAAGCCCAGAATCTCAATACCCATCAGCTTGAGCAGGTCCGACTGCTTTCCAATCTTGAAACAGAGAAAGAAAAGTTACTGCAGATCATCCTGGTAGGGCAGCCGGAGCTTTTAGAGAAACTTAAAAAGAAATCCCTGCGCCAACTGAACTCACGCATCAGCGTCAGGTATCATATTCTGTCACTCATGCGCGATGATGTGAGCAAATACATTGAGCACCGTTTAAGAATAGCCGGGGCTCCGCATGAACTTAAATTCACGGAATCAGCCATTGATGATATCTTTAATTTTACTAAAGGAACTCCGCGCCTGATCAACATTCTCTGCGAACACGCACTTTTGGCCGGATTTGTTAATGAAACAATGACGATCAACAGCGAACTCGTAAGAACTGCGGCGCAGGAGGCTCTCGGATGAGCATCATACACGACGCCCTTAAAAAAGTTCAACAAACCAAGCCGGCGGCAGTACCGCCGTCTCGTCCGCCGGCGCAGGCTCAATACCAGCCGCAACCCAATCAGCAAGATGATAAGATCAATATTCCGCTGCTCGTGGCGGCGATCTGCGCTATCGTGGCAATGATATTCGCCGCCTTGCCGTACATTGCTTTAAAGATGAATCAGGTCCCCCCCCAGCCTATGGCTGCGGCACCACGGGCACCGAATAAACCAACGCCACAACCATTGCCATCACCTAACGCGATGACCCGAGCGATCACCAGCGCCCTATCGGCACCAGCCGTATTTACGCCATCCATAACAATCCCCCCAACAAAACCCCACAAAACGACCGTTAACAGCGATGACCCCGTCGCCAATATTCAAGTGGAAGGTATTTTGGATATGAAAGGCAAGAAGGCGGCACTTATCAATGGGAATATCTACGAAGAAGGCCAAACGATCTACGGAAAAGTCATCGTAGAGATCACATTCAACTCGCTGACCATTATTGATAATGGCCAGAAACGCACACTCTCGATCAAACCCTAGCTATACGCTAAACAGTAAGCCCGCTAACGATCGCCGCCACAAAGTCACCGGGCACATCATCAACGATCGCCACGTGACCGATTCCTTTAGCCAGGATAAACTTACTCTTACGCCCTTCAAATTTCTTGTCAAATTTCATCGCTTTCATGATCTTCGGTCCGATCGAACGCCAGTTTCCGGCGATCGACTGAGGCAATCCGATCTGCGACAAAAGCATCTCAACCCGCAGCGCATCACGCGGCAACAGAAGTTTTCCGGCAACGGACATACGGCATGCGGCACGCATACCTAACGCCACAGCCTCACCGTGATTATATTTTTCATAACCGCAAGCCGTTTCAACGGCATGACCTACCGTGTGACCGAAATTAAGGATGGTGCGTATACCCTTTGTTTCTTTTTCATCTTCCTCAACCACACGCGCCTTGATCGCCGCGCAATTAAAAATCACCGATGACAACGCTTTTTTATCACACCGTAAAAGAGCCTTAACATTCTTTTCAATAAAAGAAAAAAGCTTGGCATCCGCGATCACCCCGTACTTAACGGCCTCAGCCAGACCATTACGCAGTTGCCGCTCGGAGAGTGATGCCAAAAGAGACACATCACTCCAAACAAG
>PEAF01000129.1 GCA_002753465.1 Candidatus Omnitrophota bacterium | reverse complement strand
CGTGTAGATACCTTTGACATCAGTATATATTTCGCAGACATCAGCATTGATGGCTTTAGCGAGAGCAACAGCTGAAAGGTCGGAACCGCCGCGCCCTAGGGTGGTGATCTCCCCCTCGTCGGTCATGCCTTGAAAACCAGCCACGATCACGATATTGCCATCTTTAAAGGCCTGTTTGATACGTTTGCCATCGATCTGTTCAACCCTAGCTTTACCGTGAACTTTGTCGGTACGAAAACCAGCCTGAAAACCGGTCATGGCCATTGATTCGAATCCAAGTTCGCGGACAGCCATAGCCAAAAGGGATGAGCTGATCTGTTCGCCTGTTGCCAGAAGAAGGTCCATTTCGCGACTAGTCGGGTTCTTGGAGATTTTTTCAGCCAGCTCGATCAGATCATCCGTCGTGTCCGCCATAGCGGAAACAATGACGGCGACATCGGTGCCTTTATTCTTGTAGGAAGTAATGCGTTCGGCAACCGCCTTGATACGCTCGACATTAGCGACTGAAGAACCCCCGTATTTCTGGACGATGATCTTTTTTTTCATGCTTTCCTTTTTCCTATAAAGTATTCGATCATTTGTTCACCACTGGTGAATTTTAACCCTGCTTTGCTGGCGAAGGTTTCATTGTACTCAGCAAGGCCATTGGATTCAATACCTTTTCCATACATCACAAAGGGCACTGCGGCGGAAGTATGTGTCCGTTTACATAAAGGTGTAGGATGGTCAGGTGATACTAAAATGCGCACATCAGGATGGGTTTTAGCCCATAAAAGCACAGGCGCAACGACATCGGTGTCAAAGTGTTCAACCGCCTTGACTTTTCCGTCGACGTCACCATTATGTCCTGTTTCGTCAGTCGCTTCAACATGGACAAAAACAAAGTCATGGTCTTTCAAAGATTCCAGCGCGTACTGTGACTTGCCTTTAAAGTTTGTATCAAGATAGCCGGTAACGCCAGGCACTGAAATGACATTTAATCCGATGATGCGACCGATACCGTTGACCAGGTCAACCGCTGAAATGACGCTTCCGTTGAGGCCGAATTTTGACCGGTAAGATTGTAAGCGCGGACGTTCTCCCTGCCCCCAGAACCATGTGGATGTCGCCGGCAGTTTCCCAGCTTTGATGCGTGCAAGGTTGACCGGATGCGCTGAAAGTATTTTTTTTGAACGTTCGATCTGATCCAGCAGGATATCAGCCATTGCTCCCTGAGGCAAATAGGCATCTATCGACTTGTTCAGGATATCGTGTGGTGGTGTGCAAGTGATGTTCTTCAGCGTATTGATCGCCGGTGATCTTATGATCAAAATGTGGCGGTAGCTTTTGCCGGTATAGTAGTGGAAATGGTCATTATTAAGTTCACGGGCCATATCTTTCATAATGGCATCCGCTTCTTCGATAGAAATGTGCCCGGCGCTGTAATCAACCATCTTGCCGTCAGTAACCGTGACCAGGTTACAGCGGAAAGCGATCTCATCGTCTTTAATGTCGATTCCCAGATTGGCGGCTTCTAAGGGAGCACGCCCACTTAAACAACCTGCGGGGTTGTATCCCATCAGTGACAAATTGCCAACATCTGATCCGGGCGGCATGCCTTGAGGAATGGTCTGCACAAGTCCACTCAAACCATGCTGTGCCATGAAATCCATATGGGGTGTATTAGCCGCTTCAAGTGGTGTTTTTCCCCCTAAAGAAGGTACAGGTTCATCGGCTACGCCGTCAGGTACAAGGATAATATATTTCATAATAGTATTTTGTCGATCCGGGTGGATAAAACTTTCACAAGGTCTGACTTGGAATTAAGCTTGGCTGAGGTTCTGCCTGAGGCGTCCATCAGGATTGCGGCATATTTTGCATTCTTTAAAGTATTAGCTACAACAAGGTCGCAGCCAGCTTCATTGAACAAGCTGCGTGTTTTATTCATAATAAAGCCAGCCGCAAGTTTAGTCTCGAGTTTAAATCCAACTAAAAGAACCTTGGGGGCGATCTTTTTGATGGTATTAACGATCTTTTTGGTCGGAAGAAGATTGAGTGTTAATTCTTTACCTGAAGCGATCTTTCCCTTTAAGGGCTTGGGTAATGCAAAATCTGAAACAGCGGCGGCATGAATGACGGCGGCACAGGTGCGACGGAGTTCTTTTTTAAGGAGCGCGTCAAGTTCAGCATAGAATAAGAACTTCTTAAGTTGGACTTTTTCAGATAAACGGATGGACGTCGTTGCGCCCTGCCCTTCCAGAAGGGTTACACGGAATTTCTTTTGGGCAAAAGCATTGGCTAAAAGCCTTCCCATTTCACCGGTAGATCTGTTTGTGATAACACGCATCTCGTCGATAGCAACAGCAGTAGGTCCGCTGGTGATGAGGATGTGAGGATGGATATTAGAGGCCAATTTCTTTCAGGATGGCTTTGATGTCTGCTTTGACGACCACAGGTTCTTTGACGCACTTCATGGCATTTGAAGGATCTTTGAGCCCGTGACCGGTCAAGGTGCAAACGACCGTCCCCCCCTGAGCGTTCTTGAAATATCCCCGGGCTGCGAGCTTAAGAATGCCGGCAACAGAAGCGGCTGATGCAGGCTCACAGAAAACACCGTCGCCACCGGCTAAAAGCTGGTAGGCTTTCATGATCTCTTCGTCCGTCACGAGGTCGATAAGCCCTTTGGATTCATCACGCGCAGCAACAGCTGATGCCCAACTGGCCGGATTGCCGATTTTGATCGCGGTGGCGATCGTCTCAGGATGATCGATCACTTTGTTGTGGACAATGGGCGCTGAACCAGCGGCCTGAAACCCCAGCATCTGAGGCAGTGTTTTTGTTTTTCCAATGGAGTGGTACTCATTATACCCTTTCCAGTAAGCCGTGATATTGCCGGCATTACCGACAGGAATAGCATGAAATGTTGGCGCAGTTCCCATATCGTCGATGATCTCAAAGGCGGCGGTCTTCTGTCCTTCAATACGGAAGGGGTTGATTGAATTGACCAGCTCAATGGGGTGCTTGGCTGTAACATCTTTAACAAGGTTTAAGGCATCATCAAAATTACCTTCGATCGCGATGACTTGGGCGTTATGGATCATGGCCTGCGCCAGTTTACCCATCGCGATATTGCCGTTAGGGATAAGCACGCAGCATTTCATCCCGCAGCGCGCGGCATAGGCGGCGGCAGAAGCAGACGTGTTACCGGTCGAGGCGCACATGACAACTTTGGCGCCTTTTTCAGCGGCCTTGGAAATGGCCATGGTCATGCCGCGGTCTTTGAAAGAACCCGTCGGATTTAAACCTTCGTATTTAAGATAGACTTTCAGGCCGGTCTTTTCGGACAGACGCGGTGAATGGATAAGCGGTGTATTGCCTTCACACAAAGAAACAATAGGCGTCTTGTCGGATACAGGGAGGAATTGGCGGTAGCGGTGGATGAGCCCCTGGTACATCATTACAACTGCTCCATCCTGATCGCTACT
>PEAF01000128.1 GCA_002753465.1 Candidatus Omnitrophota bacterium | reverse complement strand
GCGCTGCTTGGCTATAATGATATCCGCCATCCCGATATTCTCCGGTTTGGCGTCATAATATTCTTCGCGCAATAAAAGCACCACCACGTCCGCGTCCTGCTCGATGGCGCCAGATTCACGCAAATCCGACAGCATGGGGCGGTGATCCTGCCGGCTTTCAACGGCACGCGAAAGCTGGCTGATGGCAATGACCGGAACACGCAATTCACGTGCCAGCGCTTTCATGGAACGCGAGATCTCTGAAATTTCCTGCTGACGGTTCTCCGACTTGACCGAGGCGCGCATCAGCTGCAGATAATCCACCACGACCAGCCCGATATCATGCGAGGCTTTTAAACGGCGCGCTTTGGCACGCAATTCCAGCGGTGATATGGCCGGCGTATCATCAATAAAAAATGGCGCGCTCGATAACTTGGCAGCCGCACGCGTCAGAAGCGGCCAGTCCGATGAAGCCAGCATACCCGTGCGCACCTTGGACGCATCAACCCGCGCCTGAGAGCAAAGCATGCGCATGACAACCTGCTCTTTAGACATTTCAAGGCTGAAGAACGCAACGCCGATGCCTTTTTCCAGGGCCGCATATTCGGCAATGGAGGCGGCAAAAGCGCTTTTGCCCATCGAAGGACGTGCGGCAATGACCACGAGGTCCGAGCGCTGCAGGCCCGATGTAAGCTTGTCAAAAGCATAAAAACCCGTCGGAACGCCGGTGACCGTTTCCTTGCGGTGGTAAAGCGAATCAATGACCTTGATCGTTTCTTTAACGATATCCTTGACCGCCATCGCCTCCTGCTTCTCACGGGCGTGCGCGATCTCAAAGATCATGCGCTCGGCATCATCAACCAGCACCTTGGCTTCCGCCCCCTCATCGTAACTGCGTGTCACGATCTCGGTGGCGCTCTTGATGAGCTTGCGCTTTAATCCTTTTTCCTTGACGATCTCGGCGTGATAAAGGACATTCGCCGCGGTAGGGACACAGTCAACCAGCTCCGCCAGATACGCTGACCCGCCGATCGCCTCGAGCACACCATCGCTCTTAAGCCGGTCCGCGAGCGTGATGATATCCACGTTCTTGCGGTCGGCATAAAGCTTGATCATGCCCTCATAGATCTTCTGGTGGCTGGCATCATAAAAAAAAGAGCTATCGAGGCTTTCAATGGTAGCCCCGATAGCTTCTTCTTCCAATAGCATCGCCCCAAGGACAGCGCGTTCAGCAGCCTGGCTCTGTGGCGGGATCCTTACTTCTTCGTGACCCATAACCGGAATTTACCAATCACATCCGGATGCAATTTCACACCGACGTCAAAAATGCCCAACTCCTCGACCGGCTTCTCAAGCGCAAGGTCCTTGCGCTCATACTTAAAGCCTTCCTGCTCAAGGGCACGCAAGATATCAGCCTCGGAAACAGCACCGTAAAGTTTTTCCTGGTCGTTCACTTCAACCGTGATCGTGCACGACACTTTGGCCAGTTTCTCAGCCACGCCTTCAGCCACCTTGCGGTCAGCCTCGTACGTTGCAGCCATCTTGGCTTTGACTTTCTCGATATTCTTCAAATTCTCTTTGCTGGCAGCCATAGCAGCCTGACGCGGAATGAGATAATTGCGCGCATAACCGTCTTTGACCTTAACCACATCGCCGGCCTTGCCGAGGGTGGCCACATCCTGACACAGTATAACTTCCATCGTTTACTTCCTTTTTGCAGAACCAACCGACACGAGTCCTAAGAACCGTGCCCGCTTGACCGCTTCACACAGTAAACGCTGATTCTTGGCGTTCACCCCCGTGAAACGACGGGACAGGATCTTCCCGCGCTCGCTCAAGACCTTCTTGAGCGTGGCGATATCCTTGTAATCAACAACTTCCGGAAGCTCGACCAAAAACCGCGGTGTGCGGCTGAGCTTACGAGGCTTTTTGTTCTTCTTGTCAAATTTCTTTACTGGCCTGTCCAATGTATCCTCCTCTTTAACAACGGGCGACCCGCCGGGTCACCCCTGCGGCATTAACGCCCACTTTATAAATTTATTCTTCCCAGGCAATATCTTCCGGACGGACAGCGTCAGAACCCGCATCACCTTCCGCCGGAACAGGCTCACCATTGCCGCCCTTTGCCTGTCCTGCACCACCCAAAAACTGAATGCGCTCGGCACGCACATCAATGGTACTGCGCTTCTGACCATCGGGCGTATCCCACGAACGCGACTGAAGAATGCCCTCCACAAAGATCGGACGGCCTTTCTGCAAATACTGATTGCACGCTTCCGCCTGCTTATCCCACGCGGTCACGGTCACGAAACATGTGTCTTCCTTGAGCTCTCCGGTACGGTCTTTGAACTTGCGGTTGACCGCCACACGCAGATTTGCTACAGCTGTGCCATTAGGCGTATAACGCAGCTCCGGGTCTTTGGTCAGATTGCCGATCAATAAAACTTTATTTAAACTCGCCATGGACCTCTCCTTCATCGATCACGCTATTACTTGGCCTTAGGGGCCTTGCGCACCTTGGGTGCTTTGGGTGTTTCGATCTTCAGGATCAAAAAGCGCAGTACACGCTCATTGATCTCAAGCTCACGGCGGAATTTTGCCATTTCAGGCGCATTGCCTTCAATGTTGAGCAAATAATACGTCGCTTCCCATGTCTTCTTGATCGGGAAGGACATACGCTGACGCTCGAACCACACGGCAGAATTCAGGATCTTGCCACCATTCTTCGTGATCATCTCAGCGACAAGCTTGGCAACTTCGCCCTTGTCCGCATCAGATAAACGTGCATCAACCAGATAAACCAATTCGTACTTATTCATTGTCCTTCCTTTTGTTATACAGTGTCATGGCCTTGGACGTATCGCCCGTAAGCCACAAGCGGCAACAATCACACGCGCTTTCCAAAACACCTTCGAGTATTTTTACTTCCTGCGCACTGAATTTTCCCAGCACGTAATCTACCTGTTTATCGACAGTCAGCGGAGCGCTGATCCCCAACTTGACCCGGCCATACTGCCCTGTCGCCAAATGCGCCGTAATGGATTTCAAACCATTATGTCCGCCGTCTGAGCCTTCGAGCCTTAATCTGAGCTGCCCCAGGTCAAGCCTCAGATCGTCACAAACGATGAGAACATCTTCCAGCGCTATATTGTCAAACTTTATGATATCCCTGACCGCCGCCCCCGAATTATTCATAAAGGTCATCGGCAAGGCGAGAATGATCTTAAGATCACCCTCTCTGACCTCAGCCGTAACAGCTGAGGCGTACCTGCATTTCTTGAATTCCACGCCCCACTTCCGGCCCAGCAACTGAACCGCCATAAAGCCGGCATTGTGACGTGTCAATTCATATTCACGCCCGGGGTTACCCAGGCCAACGATGAGTTTTGTTGTCGCCAAAACGTCTGCCCACCGTTTCTATAACAAAGAACTTTACTTCTTGGCCTCAGGCTTGGCCGCCGGAGCTGCCTTAGCACCCGCTGCCGGCTTGGCACCAGCTGCCGGAGCCGCTGCAGCATCCTTAG
>PEAF01000039.1 GCA_002753465.1 Candidatus Omnitrophota bacterium | reverse complement strand
GTGCCGTCAAAATAAACATCGCCATCCTCACCCTGCTTCCTGACAACGGTCATCGACCCCCAGAAAACATCCCCTTTCAGGGTTTTGAACCGGACCACTTCATCGCGCAAAAAACGTGATTCTTCCAACCGGTCGATAAATCCCCTGCCCTCAGATGCATCCTGAAAAAGATCGCTGATATTGCGCTGAAGGAGCTCTTCATTCATATCCCCTTCAAACATGCTAAGAAGGGCCGGATTGACCTCCAGAAAGTGCGGCGCTGCCCCCAGGGAATGCCGGTAAACACCGATGGTCAGGTTATTGACCAGGTTGAAATACTTCTCTTTTTCGATAGTCCGTAAGCCGACAAGCATCTCGGCCTGAAAACGCCTTACCATCAGCAAATTCAAGAGCGCTGCCAGTAACCCCGTCAGCACAAGCCCGATCGGCAGGATAAAAATATACCCGCGGGATAAATAGGCATCGATAAAACTACTCCCCGGAATGATCGTGATCCGCCATTCCCGGCCGCTCATCGACAAAGGGGATTCATATTTCATGAGGGGCTTATCCCAATCAACGGTCCCGATGCGTATCTTATGCCGGTACAAGATACGGGATGCCGCAGGCGCCTGCGGATCTTCGATCAGGCACGCGAGGCCCTCGGCCGGCAACGCCGAATAGACCACTTTCAGGAATTCATCGGCGCGGTAAACCCCGATGATAAAACCCCGCAGATTCATGCGGCGTTCATCAACCGTCTTTTGCGCTTTCGCCTCGGCATATACAGGCGTAAAGGCCAAAATGCCGGTTGAATTCGTTAATGCCTGAACAAAGCGGACAGGCGCCGGAACCACGGTCCGACCTTCATCACGGCTCATTTCCATCGCCCGGCGCCGCTCAGGATCAGAGGCCACATCAAATCCCAGCGCAGCGGCATTACCTTTTAACGGTGCTACGAAATATACTGGAAAATATTCATCCCTTTCTGTCGCCGGCATAAGCTTTCCATCAGCATTCAGCTCGCGGACCTCGAACCCTTCCAGGCCATCGCGCCTGGCACGGGCCTCATAATCAGCACGCTCCTGCCGGGAAACCCTCGGGACCCATTCCAGTGCCTGCAAAGGATCCCCCTCCACGATCGGCTTGACATAATGATTGAACTCGCGGTATTGAACTTGACCAGCATTTTCAAAGAAATGGCTAAGGCCCTCAAGCCGTTCCTTCTGAAGCAGCAATGCCTGTGCTACGGCTTGCGCGCGCACACTAGCCCTCTGGAGAAAGATCGTTTGGAACGTTTCCAGGGAGCGTCCGCGCTCTCTTAAAAAAGACAACCCTGTCAGGGTCACGCCGAGGAGGACCACGGCGCCCAACATCCCGAAACGCAACAGCGTAGCCTTGCCATCCGATCCTTCCCGGATATCCAGATAACAGCGGACATACATCAATCCAAGGATCGCCATGACGCACAGCAATCCTAAAATAAAGATCATCTCCCCACTTTTGCGGGCAATAGACAAGTTGTAATCATGGGTGTCCTGGTCAACACCCAGGATGGCGACTGCTTTCCCCGTACGATGATCATTCAAAGGGGTATAGGCCGAAAGCCATGAGCCCCACCTGTCCGCACTGGGCCCTTCAACCGTGGATTGACCAGAAGCGAACGTCGCCAGAAGCTCGGGAGGAGCCTCCTCCAGGATCTGCCCCGGTGGCGATTCATCCTGGCTGCCGGCCAATTCTGAATCCGCCAGAAAAACAGCCTGACCTTTAACCTTGCGCATCAGATAAATGAACCGGATGTCGACCATGTTCTTACGCAATATCTGCAGCTGTTCTTTCAAACGTGAATACACATCAGAATCAATATCACTGGCAGAAGCATTAAGCATTTGAACTTGCCGGTAATCAATGGCCTGCGCGATCTGCTGCGAAAAACGCAGAAGCTCCTGGCGGCGGCTGAGAGCCTCATGCGCCCCGGCCCAATTGACAGAAAACCACCCTGCCACCAAAAATATCAGCAATACGCTCACCAAAGACCCAAAGCCGTATTTTCCCCACCCATCCTCCTGGGCCTCATCATAAAAGCCGATGGCAAGGGCGACCAGGATCGCTATCAGGGTGTGCAGAAATGAAAAGGAAAATCCGATGGCCACGGCATAAAGAACAAACCCGACCGCAGCCCATCTTAAAGCAGCCTGCCCCCTAGCCGGCTGTACGGATAACCGATACAGCGCCAAGCCTGCCCAAAGAGCGCCCAAGGATCCCAGAGCGTACCTGACGCTGGCATCAAGGCCGGGCCAGCTGAATTTTACCCCCCATAAAGCCACGACAAGCAGCGGAAGATAGATCCATCTGCCGACTTTAACATAACCTAATCTCTGGCACGTTGCCCGGCCAAATTCCATAAGGAAAATAAAGGAAGCCGCCATCACGGCCAGGCGTATCCATTGGAAAGGCACGCTGTCTTTGAACGTAAGTGCCAGCAGATCAGCCCATTCATGAAGACCATAGGTCGCGGCGAACAACGCCAACCAATGCCATGGGATATCTTGTGATTGTTTTCTGTGAAGGAGGGAACCAAACGCGGCCAGCAGGATAAAAGCAAGCCCGTGTACAAAAGAGAAATAGTCGATCTGGCTTAGAAAAAATTCCTGCATAGTTTTTGCCTGGGCAATACTCGCTAGAACCTAAGAACCAAACTCTTCGATCATTATTTTAATTAAGCTAAACAACACTATCTAATTTATAATGACATATAATTTAAACTTCACAATAGTTAAATCATAACGATATATTTTATCATTTTTATGCGTTGTGCCAAAGAAAAAACCCTCGTAACCTATCCAGTCACAAGGGTCTTCGTAAAAAATGTTCGATCGATACAGCCTGCCTCAACGCTTGCTTCAGCCACAGCCACCCTGCCTAGATCCACCGCCGCAGCTCGATTTGCCGCCGCTGCATTTGGAACAACCATCACCTTCCTTGAATGTTTTACGCATATAAGCAACAAATGCTGTTAAAGCGATCCCGAATATCACAAATACCACCACGATCTCCATACAACAGCCTCCTTAAAATTAGATAATGAACAATACGCTAGCCGTTTATAATTATTAGTCTATCTGAACCCCAAAAACATACCACCTTGATACACAAGAAATGACACAACCCAGGCCAAAGTCAAACTGTACCCTACCGCAAAAAGCGTCCACTTAAGCGAACCCAACTCGCGATACATGGCCCCCAAAGCGCCGACACAGGGAATATAGATCAGCGTAAAGAGCATGAATGACAAAGCTGCCAATGGCGTCATATCCTGCCTTAACGCATTACGTAAGCCCTCGCTCTCATGATTGACTTTGTCCCCGGCCTGATAAAGAACGCCAAAGGTCGAGACGACGATCTCTTTGGCCGCCACCCCTGTTAAAAGCGCCACGCCACCTTTCCAGCCGAAACCCAAAGGCCTAAGGACGGGCTCGACCAGCTTTCCCGCCTGCCCCGCGTAACTTTGTGCCATGGCATCCGGTGCTACCGCCCCGTCAGGTGCATGGGACGGCCTGGGGAAAGCTGTCACGAACCAGATGAGGATCGCGGCGATAAGGATCACGCCCCCGACCTTCTTTAAGAAGATCGAGCCCTTATCCCACACGTGGATCAGAATGCTGTGCATGGTCGGCCAGCGGTAAGGCGGCAATTCCATGACGAAGGGCGCAGCCTCACCCCTAAAAAGCGTCTTGCGGAACACCTGCCCCACCAAAATCGCCAGAACAATACCCGTCAAATAAACACCGAATATCACTGTGCCGGCATTCTTGCCAAAGAACGCTCCGGCCAGAAGGATATACACCGGCAGCCGCGCACTGCAGCTGATGAGCGGATTGATCAATATGGTCAGCATCCTGTCCGTTTTATTCTCCAGCGTCCGTGTGCTGATGATCGCGGTCGTATTGCACCCGAAGCCCATGATCATGGGGATAAAACTTTTCCCGTGCAGACCCAGCGTATGCATGACCCTGTCCATGATAAACGCCGCACGCGCCATATAGCCTGTATCTTCAAACAAGGAAATAAAGAAGAATAGGATCATGATATTCGGCAGGAAAACAACAACCCCGCCCACCCCGGAAATGATCCCGTTGACCACAAGGTCTTTGAGGATACCCGCCGGAAGAACGCTGGAGACATAAGTACTGAGTACACCCACCAAGCTGTCTATCCAGGCCATGGGATAAGCACCCAAAACAAACGTTGTCTGGAACATGACCCACAAAAGCCCGATGAGGATCGGGATGCCCAAAATACGATTGGTCAGGACCTTGTCGATATTATCCGAAAGCGTGATCCGGTCGATGGTGCGGTGACTGTAAGTCTCACCCAGCACGCCTTTAATAAAGCCGTAACGGGCATCCGCTAAAATGATCTCGCTTTCGTCATTGAGGATCTTCTCGATATGCGCGTGGCTGAGCTCGACCTGCGCCAGCACGCCGGTATGATCCGCTGTGCCGGACATGGCCTCCTGAAAAACCTGCTTATCATGCTCAAGCAATTTGACCGCAAGCCAGCGTGTCGAATAAAGGCCGGACAAGACCGCGTCTTTTCTCAACTCACCCTGTATCTTTTTGATCTCATTCTCGACATCAGCCCCGTAGTTGATATGGATATGCCGGGAAAGCGGCTCCTTGGATTCCTTGACCGCCACAGCCTCGCGTAAAAGATCCTTGATCCCTGTCCCGTCCTTGGCAACGGTCGACACAACGGGCATGCCCACCAGCTCACCCAATTTTTGCATATTGATCACGATCCCCTTGTGCCGGGCCTCATCGGCCATGTTCAGCGCGATCACGGCCTTACAACCCAGCTCGATGAGTTGCGTGCTCAGATAAAGGTTCCGTTCAAGATTAGTCGAGTCGATCACATTGATGACCACATCCGGGGCTTCATGGATAATATAATCGCGGGCGATGAGCTCTTCCATCGAGAACGCGGTCAGGCTGTAGGTCCCCGGCAAGTCGACCACTTCGACGCTATAATCGCCGAAGGTCGTATAGCCTTCCTTCTTCTCGACCGTGACACCCGCCCAGTTGCCCACATGCTGACGGCCGCCGGTCAGGGCGTTAAAAAGGCTGGTCTTCCCAGCATTCGGGTTGCCGCATAAAGCTATCCGCAATTTTTTCTTATCCGCCATGACGTCACTGTCGACCTCGACATTGACATCGTTCGCCTCGTCACGGCGTAACGAGACGTGGTAACCCTTCAGGACAAGTTCCATCGGATCCCCCAAAGGCGCCTGCTTGGTGATATTGATCTCCGTCCCTTTGACAAAACCCATCTCCAGAAGCCTTTTTCTAATTGCTTTCTCGCCGGTCACCTTAACGACGCGACAGGTACCTTTGACCGGAACTTCGCTTAATCTCACGACACGCATGCACCCTCCTAAGTGAAAATGATAACCAGTATCAATTATACGCTAAAAAAATTTAACCCTTACATTTCCTGCAAATGCCGTAAAGCTCCAGACGATGCCGCTGCGGGAAAAAACCGTTGACCTTAAAAAGCCTTTCCTGAAGGCGCTCGATCTCTGGGTCCACGACCTCCACATAACGCCCGCACTTCGTGCAGATCAGATGATCATGGTGGGCATCATCCCCAGCGTGCTCATACCGGCAAACCCCGTCTTCGCATTTAAGTTCCATGCACAGCCCCGCTTCGCACAGGAGCCGCAGCGTCCGGTAGATCGTGGCATACCCGATACCGGCATATCTTTTCTGGACGTTGCCGTAGATCTCGTTGGCGGTGAGATGCTTGGTCCCCTGAAGCACGACCTCAAGGATCTTCATGCGCGGGCCGCTGAGCTTCAAGCCCTTTTGCGTGAGGTAGTCCTGAAATGACCTTTTGTCTTTTTCGGTGAGCATGCCTGGCTGTGCCTAAATTTTGAAGTTGATAATCATTATCAAATTAGCAGGGGCGCAGGGTCTTGTCCAGTAAAAAAATGCTGGTCAGACAAACCGCACATCCACAAGCTTACCCATACGCTCGAGTTTCGCGGCGAGTAAAGGCACGATCTTATCGCGCGGCAGTATCCCCTGCTTGCGGTAAACAATATCCGCATTGGCCGGATTACTGGCGCACCCTACGGTGAAACGGATAAAATCAGCACTCTGCAATATGACAGCAAGATCAGCGGCCGGCGAGCGGTCCTTGGAAAGAACGTCCGCTTCTTCAATGAGATTATATGTTTGCGTCAAGGTAATAACGCCTTCGGTGACCAGATCAAGGCCTTGCATGAAATACCGCGGCGGCGTGGAATATGATGCCGGGCGCTGCTCGACCTCAAGATTGACCCCCGCATGGCGCGCCACCACATCAGCCGTCGTTGACCCGCAAACCACCCGGCAGCCTTCCCCCGCCAGGAAGGCATCAACAGCCGCACTGTCATCGGCTTTGTCCTTCGGAGGCCCTGTCAAAACATCCACCACCAGGCCCTTGCGTCCATGCGCGATAAGAAGGGTCTTGTCATCGCCGCTCACCGCGCCGTCATAATGCAGCGCCTGTTGAAAAACATCCTCTCCCGCCTTCTTATAATCTATATTCTGCCCGGTGAAAGACGATAGAAGGTCCTCGACCCCGGCCACACCCCAGCCGCTGGCGAGTGACTTACCCAGCCCCGCCTGGACAATGCCGTCGCTCATCAGAAATACCCCTTCGCCGGCGTGAAGATGGAAATGCGATTCACTGGCCACCCCTGCCGGGACAACCAGCGGATGACCCGGGATAACCGCCGCTTCATGGACGTTCAAAAGAACAGACGGCGGCATTTCATAATTCAGGATCGTTGCCGTACCGTCATTGAGGATGCGCATGACGAGGAAGGCAGCAAAGGGCATCGAATGATCGCGCCACTTGCTCATGGTCCCTACCACGTTAAAGAACGCCTCACGCAACGTCGATCCGCCCTCGAGTAATTGGGCCAGGCGTGAAATGTTCATCTGGGAAGCGATATGGGCTTTAATGCCGGACCCTATCCCGTCGGCCAGGATGATGGTCGTATGGTAAATACCGCGTTTCACGAGGAAAGCATCGCCACAGGGTTCACCGGCGCGCTTGGAGGCCTGGAACGGCTGGGTATCAATGTGAAAATAAGGCATCAGCCCCGGCCTTTATCCTGGTCTTTAACAGCGTCCAGTAACTTGTTGACCAGCTGCTCCCCCTTGGCCGTATATTCCCCCAGGAAATTGGCAAAGTTCTTGGCCATTTCCATCTGATGGGCGTGCAATTCCTGCGCCTGAAGCATGGTCTCATCCTTGACCTTCTGCAGGGTACGGGCATCGGCCTGCAGCGGCGTGATATTGATGAACATGCCGACGAACTGCCCCTCGGCGCGCATGGCATAGACGATCTCACGCAACACCAGCTCATGCTCCGGATACGCCCGCGGCGCATCAAATACCTCCTGCTGTCCGGAGAGAAGCCTTTCAAACGCCTCCGGGTCGGCTACGCGTGAAATATGCTCCCCCACCAAAGAGGGGCCTATCTTGAAGATCACCCCGAAGGCGGCATTGTACGCCAGGATATTCAAATGCCGATCGACAACAACAATGCCGTTGGGGCTCGCTTCCATGATACGGTCCGTACGCTGCTCGGCCAGCCGGCGCATATAAGGAATGCACATCTCGGTCCCGGCCATGCCGCGCACAACGGCTGCCGCCTGTTCACGGCAGGACGGATACCCGCACGCCCCGCAATCAAGCTGCTGCTCAGGACGGGACTTACTGGTCTGTTCAAGGACATGACGGATCTTTTCTTCCGTGACCGCACCCTCGCCATCCACCGCACGCTTATGAAAATACGTCGCCAGATCGACCTGAACAGGCACCACCCCTTCCACCACCTTCTGAGCGCCGGCATAACGGATAACCCTGGAGCGCCGCTCAAACACATTGCCTTCACGTTTAATGCCCGGGCCGTTAATGCAGCCATGCGGACACAGGAGCGGTTCAACGGTGACGGGTGCTGTTTTCTTATCGATGGCATTCAAACATGCCTTGAATTCATCGAAACCGCTGACGAAGATCAGCCGGTCATTCAGAACGTCCGTGCATAACATCGAGGTCGCGGCCGCGCCGCCTTCGATGGGGAAAAACCGCGCCTGGCCGGCCGGCTGCTCATCAAAAGCGCTTTCTTCACACGTCGCCAGATCAATGCCCTCTTCAGCAAGCATCTGATCCAGTTCCTCAAACGTAAGGACACAATCAACGGTCCCCTTTAATTCGGTCCTGTCAGCTTCTGCCTTCTTCGCCGCGCAGGGACCGATAAAAATGACCCTAGTGTCCGGGCCGAACTTCGCCTTGATATGCCTGGCATGCGCCATCATCGGCGAAACAACAGGGACCAGATGAGAAAGTTTTTCCTCATCATATTTCTCGACGTAATTGACCACCGCCGGACACGCTGTACAAATATGCGTACGCTCACCTTTTTTGACCACCGCAGCTGTTTCACGCGCCACGAGATACGCCCCTATGGCTGTCTCGGCCACATAACGGAATCCCAGCCGGCGCAAGGCCGCCGGCAGGCGTAGCTGTTCCCACGTGTCATAAACCCCGGCAAAGGCAGGGGCAAGGCTCGCCGCCACCAGGCCAGGGCCTTTCAGGATCTTTTGTGCCAGCACCACATCCTTGCGGTACGTCTTGGCGCCCTGGGGGCATTCACGCACGCAGGTACCGCAGGCAATGCAGCGGCTATCGTCCACGCGCGCCTGATTGCCATCGACCTTAACGGCCTTAACGGGACAAACCCGCACGCAGCGGTAGCAATCGCGGCAACGCGCCTCGCTGGTAAAAATGACCTGACGGTTGGTCTGCTCCATAAAACCTCCTTAAACCCCTGCCAGCCTGGCCTCAATGGCCTGATCCAGCGCGGCTGTTGCCTGGGCCATATTGCAATGACTGATCTTTTTATCACCGATCTTGATCGTCGGGCCCTTGTCGCATTTCTCAAAACAGAAAGTCGCCTTGACCTGCACCTGCCCCTGTAAACCTTTATCCGCCACATGCCGGGCCAAATGATGCAGCAGGTCCTGGCTGCCTCTTAAATAGCAGCTGGTCCCCACGCACACGCGCACCTCCAGCTTATCGTCCGCCTTGCTATCAACGATGACCATGGACTTGCCCTTCATACGGCGGCGCGCCTTGTAATGCGTATGCAAGAGATGATGCGCCTTCACCCCGCCCACTTCACCGAGCGTCGCGGCATAAAGTTCCTTGAGATACGGATTATCCTGCGACTTATGCAGCTGCAGCATCTTGTCCGCTTCGTAAAGACCCTTGGTGCGGTTCCTGCGATACCCCGGATCAAAACTGACCGGCTGCCCCGCGCCATTGATGCATCCGGCTGGGCAGGCCATGAACTCAATAAAATGATATTTCTTTTCGCCGCTTTTGATCTTCGCCATGATCGCTTTGGCATTGGCCAAGGAATGAATGACGGCCAGCTTGTATGTCTTACCGGCCAACTGGACCTCGGCCTCCCGGATACCAGCCTCGCCGCGCACTTCATGAAAATCAGGGTTCTCAAGCGTCTTTTTCTCGACCTTCTCATACACGTAGCGCAGCGTTGCTTCCATGACACCGCCCGTATTGCCAAAGATCACGCCGGCGCCCGTCTTAAACCCCATGGGCATATCCAAAGACTCGGGCTTAAGACCCCGGAACTGAATGCCGTGCTCATTGATCATCTGCGCGAGCTCCTGCGTCGTAATGACATGGTCCACATCGACCGCCCCATCCGTTACAAATTCAGGGCGCTTGGCCTCGAATTTTTTAGCCGTGCACGGCATGATCGAGACCACGACCATGTCTTCTTTCTTAATACCGAGTTCAGGCGCAAAAACATTCTTGGCCATGGACCCGAACATCTGCTGCGGCGAGCGGCATGTCGAAAGATGCGGGATGAGATCCGGATGATGCTGCTCCACATACTTGACCCACGACGGACAACATGAGGTGAACATGGGCAAGGGCAGATCACTGGAAAGGCGCTTGATGAACTCATTGCCTTCTTCAAGGATCGTCAAATCAGCCGAGAAACACGTGTCAAAAACCTTGCGAAAACCCATCATCTTGAGGGCCGCCACGATCTGGCCCGTGGTCAACTCTCCGGCCTGATACCCGAACGACTCACCCAGCGCCACCCGGACCGCCGGGGCTATCTGAACAACCACGGTTTTCTTCGGATCCTGCAGCGCCTTACACACGACATCGATCTCGGACTTGGGCGTCAAAGCGCCCGTCGGACAAACACGCGTGCATTGCCCGCAGTAAACGCACTGCACATCATCCAGGCTTTTACCAAAAGCCGGCTGAACAACAACATCATGCCCGCGATAGGCAAAATCAATGGCGCCGATGCCCTGCACCTCCTCGCACATACGCACACAGTCGCCGCAGAGGATGCATTTATTGGGATTACGCACGATCGAAGGATTACCGTCATCGAGCGGCACGGGTTTTTGAATGGAACGGAACCTGACCTTATCCACACCCAATTTCTTCGACAGGTCCTGCAGTTTGCAGCTCGTGCTCTTGACGCACGTCGTGCATTCGCGCTCATGGTTGGCAAGGATCAATTCCAGGGCGACTTTCCGTATCTGGCGTACCGACTCGGTATTGGTCCTGACCTTCAACCCTTCTTCGGGCGGTGTAGAACAGGACGTCTGCAGCCCTCGCCCTTCGATCTCGACCATGCACATGCGGCACGCGCCGTAAACGCTGAGCTCGGACACATAACAGAACGTCGGGATCTCAATACCCGTCTTACGGATAAGATCAAGCAGGTTCTTCTCCCCCTCGATCGGAACCGGCCGGCCGTCAATATGCACATACTTTACCTGATCCATATCAAACTCCTATCATTTAACCCGCGTTCAGCCGCGGGATCACACGCCGACAACAGCCTCGAACTTGCACACCTGAGCGCATACGCCGCACTTGATACAAAGATGCGCATCAATGACATGAGGCTTTTTGACAAGGCCCGTAATGGCCTGCACCGGACATTTCTTCACACACAGCGTGCAGCCCTTGCACTTATCCGCCCTGATCTCGGGCTTGGCCAGCTTCCGGCACTCACCCGTCGGGCAGCGCTTATCGACAACATGCGCCAGGTACTCGTCTTTAAAATACTTGAGCGTGGATAATACCGGGTTCGACGCCGTCTTACCCAGGCCGCACAAGGAACCTTTCTGGACAACCGTACCCAACTCCTGGAGTAGATCCAGTGTTGCCAGCGTGCCGCGCCCCTCGACGATATCTTCGAGCAAATACAGCATCTGGCGCGTACCCTCACGGCAAAGCACACATTTCCCGCAGGATTCCTTCTGGGTGAATTGCATGAAATATTTGGCCACCGCGACCATGCACGTACTTTTATTCATGCACACCAAACCGCCCGACCCCACCATCGCGCCAATGGATCGAAGCGAATCAAAATCCATCTTAAGGTCCAGATGCGCTTTGGTCAGGCATCCCCCTGACGGACCGCCGATCTGCACGGCCTTGAACCCCTCAGGATCAATACGCCCGCGCTTATCCGTAATGCCACCGCCGATCTCCATGACGATCTCACGCAGCGTCGCGCCGAAAGGAACCTCAATGAGCCCGGTATTGGCCACATGCCCTGTCAGGGCAAAGGTCTTGGTCCCGGGTGAGCCTGCCGTCCCGAGTTGACGGAACTTTTCCGCCCCCATCCCCATGATCAAAGGGACCGTGGCCAGCGTTTCAACATTATTGATGACCGTGGGTTTCCCCCAAAGCCCTGACTGCGCCGGAAAAGGCGGCTTGGGCCTGGGCATACCGCGATCACCTTCGATGGACGCCATAAGCGCCGTTTCTTCGCCGCAGACAAACGCCCCGGCGCCTTCCATGACATGCAAATGCATCTTCATTCCCGTACCGAAAACATCATCCCCCAGTATCCCGGCTTTCAGCGCGTCTTCACAGGCCTTACGCACACGCCTGACCGCCAGCGGATACTCAGCCCTGACATACACATAGCCCTCATCAGCCCCGATTGCGCGTGCCGCAATCATCATGCCCTCGATGACAGAATGGGGGTTGCCCTCCATCACGGACCGGTCCATAAAAGCACCCGGATCGCCTTCGTCACCGTTGCAAATGATATATTTCTTGGCATTGATCTGGACGCGGCAAACCTCCCATTTTCTGCCCGTCGGGAAACCGCCACCGCCACGGCCGCGCAGGCCCGCATCGATCATATCCTTGCAGATCTGATCCGGCGTCATCTCTTTATACGCCTTCGCCGCCGCTGTATATCCGCCGATAGCCCGGTACTCGGCAAGATTTTCAGGATTAAGCTCACCGCATTGCCGAAGGATCAGCCGGTGCTGACGTTTATAGAACGTGATCTCTTTCTGTGAACGGCACTGTTTTTTTGTCACAGGGTCCACATAAAGAAGGCTGTCGATGACATCCCCGTTTTGCAGCGTCTTTTCAACAATACCTTTTACATCCGCCGCCTTCACCTTGTTATAAAGGATGTCTTCCGGCTCAATAGAAACCAAGGGCCCCATCTGACAAAAACCCTGGCACCCGCTCTTGGAAAGATAAACAGCCTTTTCAGCGCCTTTGATCCCCTCCAGCGCTTCAAAATGATCGACCACATGGATCTTTGCCGCTGTCATCTCACTTAAAAAAGCGTTGTAAACATCCAGGGCCCCGTTGGCCACGCAACCCGTACCGGTACAGATGACGATACGCTGCAACCCCTGACGCCCCGCAAAAATGATCTCTGCCGTTGACTTAAGCTGACACATGACCCGCCCCCTCCTGCATGGCTATTTCTTCAACCAGGGCCACGGCCCGCTCGGGCGTGACCTGGCTGTAAACAACATCGTTAATGACCATGACCGGCGCAATGCCGCAAGCCCCCAGGCAGGCGACCGTCTCAACGGTAAAAAGCATGTCCGGCGTCGTAGCCTTTTGCGCATCGACCCCCAGTTTTTTATACAGGGCCTGTAAGATGCCGTCCGAGCCCTTCACATGGCACGCGGTGCCGTCACACAAACGCACCACATGCTTGCCCTTGGGCTGCAACGCGAAATGGGCATAGAAGGAGGCGACGCCAAAGACCTTGGCCGGCGACATGCCGAGTGTCGTTGCCACAAAGATCATGACCTCCTCGGGCAGGTAACGGTACTCATGCTGCACTTCCTGTAAAATAGGAATGAGTTTCGCCGGATCATTGCCGTATTTCTCGATGATCGCACATACCTTTTCAAATTTACGCAACATTACCGTTGGCATATGACTACTCCTTTATGTCACCGTTCAGGACATGGGTTAACTTATTCGAAAGCACGGCCAGACTTTGCGTGAGGCGTGCATTCTCGAGGATAATACCTTCCGGGATCTCGAGGGATGCCGGTGCAAAATTCCAGATGGCCCTGATCCCGGCCGCGACCATGGCGTCCACAACACTCTGGGCGCTCTCCGCCGAAACAGTAACAATGCCGATATTGATGTGCATGCGTTTGGCCAAAGCGGGCATTTTGGCGACCGGCATAACTTCCTTATTAAATATCTTTGTCCCGACTTTACGCGGGTCCGCATCAAATACCGCCACAATATTCAGACCATACGATTCAAAATCCTTATACCCCAGCAAGGCCTTGCCCATATTGCCGGCACCGACCAAAAACGCGTCCTGCACATTATGCCAACCCAAAAACACCTTGATCGCCCGGATCAGGTCCGTGACCTTGAACCCCAGCCTGGCCGTGCCCCTGACACCGGTCACTTCCAGGTCTTTCCGTACCTGTATCGCCCCGAAATCAAATTTCCCGGCGATGAACGTACACGAGACGTGATCCTGGCCCTGGCGCTCCAAGCCTTCCAGCACATGCAGATATAAAGGAAGGCGTTTCAGGGTGGCGCGGGAAACGGGTGTGGGGGCTGTCATATGTTTTTTCTCAGGTCAGTATCAATAATCATTTATCGATAAACTTTTATCTAAATGTAGCATCTAAAATTGAATTGTCGAGTCAGTTTCTTTAGGGGTGGCGAAATCAACGGTGAGTTAAGCGAGAAGCTCAGGACTTATTTGATGCAGCGGGTGTTAGCAATATTTGTATTTCCGGGACAAGCTGTTCGACTAAAACGCTATAACCTTTTTGATTCAGATGCGGATAGTAGATATTCAGAAAGTAATTGTTTTTATCTGCCCTCCCGTCAAAGACAGACCTAAGATCGATCGTTCTGACCTTTAATTTTTGCCCCACCTCAATAATCTCATCTATGATCAGATATTTCCTGCTTATCTTGTCATGCGGATCAAAAATCCGAAGGTCCGTATTGTGCGGTAAAGCATAGGTCAGCAATAGAAGGCTTGATCCCTGGCTTCTTACCGCATGCGCGATGATCTCAATATTCTTCTGAAACTGCTCTTTCTTGACTCCCATCTCATCCAATCTATACCGCAGGGTGATCGATATCAGTTTAAAGAAGGCCGCCCAAGGATATGAACTAAGGAACAGTTCTTGCCGGGAAGCACCCCTGCTTTGCCGCCACACCGCGAAGTCCGATGCCAGATCATTCATGCCAACCAAGAGAACAACAATATCCCCCCGCTTAAAATATGGGCTGAACTGCTGTGTGACTTTAACGGCATCCGCTGACGTTAAACCCGGATTACCTAAATTGATCACCTGATGATCCGGCAAATATTTCTGTAATTGGGCCGGGTAGCTTTCATTCTCGCCGACCATAATGCCATATGTCCACGAATCACCGATACAGAAAACCCTATTCGTGGGCACGTCACTTGCTCTTAGATGATCCTCAAGCGCCGCAAAATCAACGCGCTTCATCGGGTATTCTTTATGTTGCTCGATATCCTCGACACTCCTATGAATAATCTGCTTGACCGTAAGCGCATTCCCGTCACGGTTGAACTCCATGAAATATACCCATAGAACTACATGGGCTGAAAATACTGTTATGATCACGGGGAAAAGGATGGAAAGCAGGCTTTTTATTTTATCCACACACGCTACCCTATATTTCTGTAATAACAACCATAGTCCCGACGGGAATGAACTCGTAAAGCTCCTCCACATCCTCGTTCCTCATGCGGACACAGCCCTTGGATACAGATTGGCCGATCAGCTCAGGAAAGATCGTGCCGTGAAGCCCGTACTGCGGCTTGTCAAATCCCAACCAGCGTGTACCCAGAAAATTGTCTGACGCACCGCCAGGGACAATATGTCCCTTATGAAACCAGACAGGATAAGGATAACGGGACTGGATAAGAAATATCCCTAACGGCGTTTGCGCCACGGACTTCCCCGTCGATACCGGATACTCCTTGATCAGCACATCCCCGGCCTTAAGATAAAGGCGGTTGAGCGTCTTATTGATCTCGATGCTAAAAACCCGGACCGGGATCGCAAGCTTCTGCCCGGCCTTAAGATGGCTGCCTGTTATTTTATTAAGCGCCTTCAGGAACTCGACGGTCGTGCTGTGGGCCCGTGCGATCTTTTTAAGCGTATCATTGGGCTGAACGGTATAACGGTAGGACGCGGGGCGCGCGTAGATCTTATCCAGAGGGTCCTGCACCAGATCCGGCGGTATCTGAAGCCTTCTTTCGGACTTGGGGAAACGTGAAATGGAATAACCTTCGTAATAACGGCCGCTTCGGCTATCAACAAGATCAATGAGCGATAACCTTTCAGACGGGTCACGGTCAACCGGGCGGGCGGATGCTGCTGAGGCCAGAAAAACCAGGACTAAACACAGAATAATAGACTTACGCATAACGTCTTAATATATCACGGATGGTCATTTTTCTAAAAGCGATGCTACGCGGACGGCACGGGATCCATGCTTCGATCATTCAATAATCGTACGATACTCTTGCGCAAGTCCTCTATCCCGGTATTCTTTTGCGAACTGATCCAATAGATATCAGAGATCCCGATATCCAGCTGACCGGCGATCTCCTTCTTTCTTGCCTCAAGCTTGGAAGACCCGATCTTGTCGATCTTATTGATGATGATACGGAAAGGATATTCATGATGGATTAGCCAATTGATCATCAGGATATCCAGTTTGGTCGGCCCGGCCACAGCATCGCTTTTAGAAAAA
>PEAF01000127.1 GCA_002753465.1 Candidatus Omnitrophota bacterium | reverse complement strand
TTGTTCGCGTAAGGATATTGGTCTTATCGGAGATATCCCGATCTATGTGAATTATGATAGCGTTGATGTTTGGCGCGCGCCCCAATTCTTTAAGCTGGATGGATCCAAGCAACAAACATCAGTAGCCGGCGTTCCACCGGATTATTTCAGCAAGGAGGGGCAGCGCTGGGGTAATCCCGTTTATGATTGGCAAAAGCTTCAGGCCGACGGGTTTTTGTGGTGGATCGCAAGGGTCAGGCATAATCTTGAATTTTTTGATATTGTACGCATTGATCATTTCAGGGCGTTTGCGCAGTGCTGGGAGATCCCGGCATCAGAACCGACAGCTGTTAAGGGGAAATGGTGCGATGTGCCCGGTGAGGCTCTTTTTCTGGCGTTAGGAAAGGCATTCCCGGAACTTCCGATCATTGCCGAGGATCTTGGGATCATTACCCCTGATGTTGACGCACTCAAAGATAAATTCAAGTTGCCGGGCATGAGGGTTTTGATGTTTGCATTCCATAATGAATACAAGAAAAGCCGTGATCTTCCCGAGAATTATGTTCCTCTCAGTGTGGCGTATACGGGGACGCATGACAATAATACGATCCGCGGCTGGTTTGCTGAGGATATTACAGATGTTGAAAAGAAAAACATGCTTGAATATTTCGGGCGAGAAGTCAAAGCAGACGAGATCACGTGGGTGATGATGGATAGGGTTTTACGTTCTAAGTCGTTTTTGTCTATTGTGCCGGTTCAGGATATCCTGGGGGCTGGCGCAGAAGCGAGGATGAATAAACCATCTACGACCAAGGGCAATTGGCGTTGGCGTTTCAGGTCAAAGGCCTTGACGCCAAAGATGGCTGCGCGTCTGGCGGCCTTGACAGTGGAGTCTGGCCGATGAGGGGTTTTCGATCGGGCCTTTTAACAGGATCTTTGATTGAAGAATGAGGGTTAAATCCTTGAGTCATTTTTTGTTGCGTGTTACAATCGACCCATGAAAAAGATCAGTTTTTATCTCATCATTTTTGCCATGTTTGTTTCCGGGTGTATGTGGCCTTTTGGCAGTACAAGAAAAGTGGCCGGGATTATGGCACCTAAAGATAGCGTTTCATTTGAGGTCATTGATGCACAGGCCTTGTCTCAAGGCGGCAAGCTGTATATGAAGCCGTTTGTCGCGGGGGTAGATGCCGAGGCCGGAGATGCGCTTGACCGTTTGGCTTTGCTCATGGTCAAAGGACTTTCAGATGGTCTGGCTGAAGACGGGAAGTTTACGTTGGTGACCGGAGATGACGCTTCTCAGGCGGGTTTTATTATTAAAGGTCATATCGAACAGTTTAAGACGCGCGGAAAAATAAAGAAGGTCGCGGCTATTAAAGTACGGGCGGATGTGCGTTTGGCGTCGACGGATCAGGTTGTGGCCCTTATTTATGCGCAGGATGAGGTTGTTTGCCGGATGCAGAATGTTGATATGGCTTTTTACGATATAGGCTCAGCCATTGCGGCTAAGTTGCTAAAATAACAGGAGTCGATGACGTGATCGTTGTAACTGGAGGCGCTGGATTTATCGGTAGTTGTTTGATCGCGCAGCTGAATCAGCGCGGCGTTAAGGATATTGTTGTCGTTGACCGGTGGGACGCTGATGGTCAGAAGAAACTGAACCTTGAGGGCAAGGTATATCAAAAGTTTTACGATAAATGTGATTTTCTGCAATTGATCCTTTCGGATGCCATCAAGGATCCTGTAACGGCTATCTTTCATATGGGGGCCTGTTCTTCAACAACAGGACAGGATCCAGAATATTACCGGCGTAATAATTTTGAGTACTCGTGTCATATCGCGCGTTGGTCTTTGCGCAAGGGAGCGCGACTTATTTATGCCAGTTCGGCGGCTACCTATGGCGATGGGCAGGATGGTTATTCAGATACGCCTGAGTTGATCCGTAAATGCAAGCCGCTTAATTACTATGGTCAATCCAAGCAGAAATTTGACGAATGGGTTCTTGATAATCAGCTTTATGATAAGGTTGCCGGGCTTAAATTCTTTAATGTTTTTGGTCCCAATGAATACCATAAAGGCGATATGAAAAGTGTTATCGCCAAAGCGTATGATAAAGTCGCTTCTGAGGGGCTTATGGTCCTTTTCAAGTCACATCGTCAGGATTATGCTGATGGTCAGCAAATGCGTGATTTTATTTATGTGAAGGATGTGGTTGACGTGATGATGCACTTTCTTGATAACCCGAGTGTCAATGGGATCTTTAATCTTGGGACTGGCCGGGCGCGGACATGGAATGATCTGGCAAGGGCTTTATTTGTTGCCGCAAATAAGCCGGTCAATATCGAATATATCCCTATGCCGGAGATCTTAAAGGATAAATATCAATACTTTACCGAAGCTGACATGTCCCGTTTGCGCAAAGCGGGGTATACGAAGCCATTTACCTCACTTGAAGAGGCTGTTGTTGATTATGTCGGATATTTAAAAAAACACACCTATATGTAATCGGGGTTGGGGTCTATGTTGATGATTGCTTTCTTAGTCGGGATTTTTTTGGCGGCATGTGGTGTGATCGGCTGGCTTTGGTTTGAATTCCAAAAGGAAGAAGCTGTCGCCCGAGATAGGGCGGTTGTTGCTGTAACAGACGTTAATGCGGTTGAGTCTGCGGCTAGGATGGATGAGCAGCAGGATCAAATACGCCGATTGAAAGAACAGATCCAGACATTTCAAGATAACGACAAGACCAATGAAGAAACAATCCTTCATTTAAGGGTCCAGGCTGATGAGTTAAAGGTAAAATTACAGGCGCTTGAGGCTTTTTCGGCTCCGCAAAGCGATGAGAAGCTTGCGCATTTACGGGCTGAGAACGTTGCGTTCAGGGCGCAGCTCGATGAGGCGGTATGTCAGTTGAAGGATCTTCATGAGGGTGCGGCGCACCTTGAAAGTGATCGTACGCAAATGCAGGCTGAGTTTGAGGGTGTTATAGAGCAACTGCGTGCTGAAAATCTTCAGTTGAAGGCGCATACTGCGACGGATGAGTCAGATTTGCACGGTTTTAAGGACAGGATTGATGAGCTTTCAAGTAAGGTCTCAGAGCTTGAAATGACCAAGGCTATTCAGCAGGAGAAAAACGAGTATCTTCAATACGAACTGACAAAAAGCCGTGCTCAGGTTGTTGGGCTCGAGCGTTTATCCCGGTTTGAGACCGTGGGGAATGCTTCTTAAGATCAAGGGTTCTTTTCATGAGTTTTAATTGGTTTTCCTATAAGGCGGGCATGATGAGAAAATTAATAACATTTGTTTTGATCAGTATTATCGCTTCGGGCTGTGCTTCTTTAACGGATATACCCAAGAAAATGGGGGGCACATCACGCCGTACGTTAGAGGAGGCCAAACAGAATTCTATTTATCAGGTTTATTCATGTGATATTACCGCCTGTTTTGATGCCGTAATCGAGATAGCCACTAAAGCTAATTATAATATTTTCATGAAAGATCGTGTCAGGAGCTTTATTTCTTTAATGAATGTGCCTGGTGTCGTTGATACAACCGAGGTTGGTGTCTTTTTGACAGAGATTTCAAACGGAAAAAGTGTCCGTGTTGAGCTTTCTTCCCGCAGTTCACCGGCTAAGAAAACGGCTGCCAAACTATTATTTTCTGAGTTAAGCGAGCGGTTCAAGAAATAAAGAAGACCATTTAATGTGTAAAAAGCC
>PEAF01000126.1 GCA_002753465.1 Candidatus Omnitrophota bacterium | reverse complement strand
TTGAACATGATCCTGTTCATTGTGTTCTTTGCTGTGTCCGTATTCTTTGTCATCAAATCATTCACGGACATGCAGATCATCGGTGAAGAAGAGAAGAAGCACTAAGCAGTTGATCAAAAGTCGAGTTCCAAGCCCCCTGGCGGCGAAAGCTTCCAGGGGGCTCTTTTTTATTCGCTTCCCATTGACGAGACAGGGCATTTTTGTTAGAGTTTCATAAGTATCCATTCATTAATATTTATTTACCGGAGGCTTTTCATGTCGTTATGGCAAATGCTTCATTTGGGCGGCGGCACGGTCATTGCGCTCATGTTCCTATCGGTGCTGTCATTGGCCGTTATCATTGAACGTGTCATCCTTTACTATCAATCGGCAAGGGTTCGCCGTGAAATATTCATGATGGATCTGGCGGATCAGATCCGTCGGGGGAATGCGATCAGGGCGCGTGAGATCTGTCAGGCCGCGCGTACGCCGTTTGCCAGCGTTGCTGAAGCGGGGATTATTTTAAAAGGTAATTCAAGCTCGATCCTCGATAATGCCATGGAGCGACAGATAACGATCGAAACGATCAAATTAGAGCGCCGCATCGCCATTATCGGTACGATCGGGAGCACCTCCGTGTATATCGGCCTTTTCGGCACTGTGTTAGGTATTATCCGCGCGTTCCAGGACATTGCCCAGCAGGGGGCGGGCGGTATGGCGGTTGTCATTAACGGCATTGCGGAAGCGCTGGTTTGTACCGCGGCAGGTCTATGTGTGGCTGTCCCGGCGGTTATGGCCTACAACTACTGCCAGAGCCGTATTGAACGGTTTGTGATGGATATGGACCTTGTCGCCTCTGAAACGCGGGATCTGTTGATGGCAGGCACTAAAGAATGAGCAGACGTCCCCGCCGCAAAAAACAGTTGGTCGCCGAGATCAATATCACGCCATTCACTGACGTTATTCTGGTACTCCTTGTTATTTTTATGGTGGCAACACCGCTTATTTATCAATCAAATATTAAAGTAAAACTGCCTGAATCCAGGGCGGCTGAGTCTAATGCTGTGGGACAGATCAAACAGACCGTCGTCACCATCACAAGTGAAGGCATGGTCTATCTGGATGATCAGGTTGTAACCAGTAAAGAATTGCGTGACAAGATAGCGGCCATGCAGAAAGCCAATCCTGGTCTCAGTGTCTATTTGCGTTCAGATCAGCAGACACGCTTTAAAGACGTTGTCGACGTACTTGATATCATGACCGAACTCGGTGTGTCTAAGCTGGACATTGCCGCTGTAAGGATAGAATAAGGTTAATATGAAAAAAGCTGTGATCGTTTTTCATTCTGTATGCGGCAATGATTATCTTGTTGCCTTGAAATTCAGCGAGTCGTTCATGTCACTGGGTTTTGATGTGGCATTTTATCGCGTTAGCGACCAGACATGGGTCGAGAAGCCCGATCTTTCGGATATGGCCAAGGGTCATGTGCGTGCGATGCGGGCTTTGCCCGAGGCGACACCGGGAGTTCTGGAGAGCGCTGATATCATTATTATGGGTTCCCCGACTTATTTCGGCAATGTGTCTGCGCCGATGAAGGCGTTCATGGATGCCACAGGCGGACTGTGGTTCAAAGGCAAGTTGGCCGGTAAGAAGTTCGTCGCTTTCACATCGGCCGGCAATCCCGAAGGCGGCGGGATGCTGACATTGCAGGCCTTGCATACGTATGGTCTGTACATGGGCATGCATTCTGTTCCTCTTCCTGTAAACACTTTGCCCGGAGAGAATCTTCCGTCACTGGGGGTTATTCACTATTCCAACGGGAAGTATGCTGAAGTTCTGGATGAAAAAACCAAGCGCACAATTGAAGCTTTTTGTGAGATAATCAAGCTGTTCGTTTAAGCGTATATAAAAGGGATGCATATGGAAAAGCCGGCTGCAGAAAATAATAAACGTAAGTTTGCGCGCTATGATACTGACGCAAAGCTTGAATTCCGAGTTCCGTATGATTTTAAGGCTGAGGTAGATTTCAAGATCAATGAAGAAGTTGTTGAGGGCCGTGAATATAATTACACGGGTCTTTCGCGTAATATATCGGTGCACGGATTGGCTTTTGATACACCCAAGCGCCTTGAACTGGGGGATTATCTTTGGATCGACCTGCATATCCCCAAGAGCAAGGATGTTGTTTTTATGCAGGGAGAGGTTTGCTGGTGCTGTCCTGTGGAGGTTCCCCTGGAGGGCGGACCTGCATTTCAGGCGGGTATTTATATCACAAAAGTCGATGGGGTTGACGTCGAGCAAACTGTTTATTTTGATAAGTCGTACGGCGTTCAGTGGAGTGAACTCCTGGAGCGCGTTCTAGGCGGTTTTGCCAAGAATAACCGCAAGCAATCCTGAATTTTTTAAGATCCCATGTCTGAAATTAAACCATATATCCTGGTCTTGCGCGGTATTCTGCAGGATGCTCAAGGGCGTTTTTTATTAATGCGACGCTCGCTCTGCAGTAAGGGTTGGCCTGGCCGCTGGGAATTCCCGGGTGGTAAAGTTGAGCCCCGAGAAGATATCGGCGCTGCCCTGGTGCGTGAGTGGCTGGAAGAGACGGGGCTTGAAGTGGTTCCCGGTAGTTTTACGGCGGCTTTTGAGTGGGAGAGAGATAATGACAAGATCATTTATCTGGTCTTCCGTGTGAGCGCAGAGTCAACGGACGTTGTCATGTCGCATGAACATGAAGCGTTCGGATGGTTTACCCCGGATGAAGCGCAGCAGCTGGATGTTTCACCGTCATTGTTGTCCCTTGTGAGGTCGTTGGCATGAAGATTATTAGTTGGAACCTGAATGGTATTCGTGCTGTACAAAAGAAGGGTTTTCTTGACTGGTTTAAACAAGAGGATCCCGATATCCTTTGTCTGCAGGAAACCAAGGCAGAGAAAACTCAGCTTGATGAGTCCCTTTTGAATGTGTCGGGATATGCTTCATTCTGGTCTTCCGCGCAGAAGAAAGGATATAGCGGTGTCGCCGTTTATACCCGTTTACAGCCAAAGTCGGTCGAATACGGGCTGGGGAATGTCGAGTTCGATGCTGAAGGGCGGACCCTTATTCTTGATATGGGGCCCTTTGTTCTTTTTAATATTTATTTTCCCAACGGCGGGGCGGGAAATAAACGTGTTCCGTTCAAAATGGCGTTTTATGATCTTTTTCTGAAGAAAGTTGAAGCGTTCCGTAAAGCAGGACGCCATGTGGTTGTTTGCGGCGACGTGAATACAGCACATCAGGAGATCGATCTTGCCAGGCCTAAGGAAAATCAGAAGAATACAGGATTCCTTCCCGAAGAACGCGCCTGGATGACAAAATTCATTTCCACCGGGTATGCGGACACGTTCCGTCACTTTCATCCTGAGGGAGGGCATTATTCCTGGTGGGATTATAAGACGGGGGCCAGGGCGAGGAACGTCGGCTGGCGGATCGATTATTTCTTCGTTGATCAAGCGTTCCTTCCTAAAGTTAAGAATGCTTTTATCCTTAAAGATGTTCAGGGTTCTGACCATTGCCCTGTTGCAATTGAAATTTTATAGTTTTGAGTTCCTTAACCGGCGACTCTCGCTATAATTAGATTATGAAAAGAATATTCCTTTTTTTTATTTGCTTAATTTTTTGTTTAAGCACCGGAGCCTCAGCCGAAGATAAGCTCTTTACCGCCTGGAATACACACCATGACCACATCACCGTCTT
>PEAF01000038.1 GCA_002753465.1 Candidatus Omnitrophota bacterium | reverse complement strand
GCGCGCGTGGGTTCCGGCCGGTTCTACCGTGATATGAAGATCTATCATCAGCGCTCCAAACGCGAGATCCGCCTCTCGGATTCTTTCACGATATTCGGACGCGACAGAGAAGTCATGGCCGAGGCTTACCCCGGCGACATCCTGGGCTTTGTCACCAAACTTGACTATCGCATCGGTGACACGATCAGCACTGATCCGGAACTTCTCTTTAACGAGATCCCGCGCTTTGCGCCTGAATGTTTCGGCTACCTGCACAATTCAGAAGCTTCAACTTACAAACCTTTCCGCAAAGGGTTGGACCATTTGCTGGCCGAAGATATCGTGCAGACGTTCTCCATGCTGCGTAATGGCGGCAGCATTCCCCTTCTGGGCGCGGTCGGCCCGCTGCAATTCGAAGTGCTTCAGTACCGCTTAAAGGATGAATACGGCGGCGCGTCCCGCCTCGAGGTGCTGCCCTTTAAAGTCCTGCGCTGGGTCAATGAGCCGTTCAACGAAGAAGAACTGAAACAAACCCAATCCAATGAAGTCGCCCTGGCTAAAGACAATCAGGGGCGGCTGGTCATTCTTTTTCAAAGCGACTGGTCCTATAATTATTACATGCGCAGATTCCCGGATATAAAACTTCTGGACTCACCTTTGAATTCAAAACCGGACAACATCAAAAAGTAAGGAGATCGTATGGGAGTAATGGCTGAAGCACGTCACATTTTAGTTCCAACAGAGAAAGATTGCCTGTCGTTAAAGCAGCAGATCGAGGCCGGCGCCAAATTTGAAGATATGGCCAGGAAGCATTCAAAATGCCCGTCGAGCGCTCAGGGTGGGGCTTTGGGTAAGTTCTCCCAGGGCCAGATGGTCCCTGAGTTTGATAAGGTCGTTTTTTCGGCTGAAGTCAACAAGGTCCACGGTCCGGTCAAAACACAGTTCGGATATCACCTGATCGAGATCACCAAGCGCGGATAAAACGCTTAGGATGCCCCTACCCGGCGGTAACACCGCTGGGTAGGGGCATATTATCACCCTTCATCCCCAACGGACCCATAGGCAATTTGACCGTAAAGGTAGTCCCAAGCCCCGCCTCACTGCTAACTGTAATATCCCCGTGATGCTTTTGAATAATACCGTACGCGATCGATAAACCGAGCCCCGTACCGCTGCCGGTTTCTTTGGTTGTAAAAAACGGCTCAAAGATCTTCATCTGTAATTCAGATGGAATGCCGCAGCCGTTATCCGTCACCCTGACCACGACACTATCCTCCACCTCAGCGATCTCGAGCACGATCTCACCTTGATGCGTAATGGCATGCGCTGCATTTATCAGAAGATTAATGAATACCTGCTCAAGCTGGCCGGGGTAACAATAAAGCCCGCAAGTGCCGGAAAACTTCCTGGTGACCTTGGCCTTATACTTAAGCTCACTCCAGACGATATTGACCGCCGACTCCATGATCTCATGCACCTGGGCGTACTCAGGCACCATCTTATCGTTGCGGGCGAACGCCCGCAGATCATCAACGATCCTTTTGATCCTTTCAGCGCCCTGATGCGTCTCTAGAAGCAGCTTGCGCAGATCAGCAATAATAAAGTTAACATCAACCGCCTGTTTCATTTCCTCGACAAGCCATAACATATCTGTCTTGGGCGCTTCTTGCTGGCTCCTCAAGCTCTCCTCTAATTCCGAATAGGTCTTTAAAAGCTCCTCGATCTTTTCCGTATAATCCCCGAGCGCGTTCAAATTATTGACGATATAACCCATGGGATTATTGATCTCATGCGCTACGCCTGCCGCCAGCTGCCCCAGGGAAGCCATCCTCTCCACAAAGACAAACTTGCTATGGATAAGCTCCACCTTCCGGTTGGATTCATTCAACTCCTCCATCATCCGCATCATGGCCTGATGCTTCTGCCAAAGCGCCTTATTGGCCGCCTCTACTTCCGCCTTGTCCAACATAAGCCGCTCATTGGCTTTGGCCAGGGACATCGTCCTTTCCTCAACATCTTTCTGAAGCTTCTGACGATACGTGGCCAGCACCCTTTCAGCCTCTTTGCGTTCACTGATATTGCGGGATATTAAAATGAAATCGCCTTTATTGGTATCAGGAAAATCAATGGCCAGTTTACCGTTGAACTCGAACCACGCATACTCACCGCCCTTTCTGCGCAACCTGAATTCGTGTTTGAAATGTCCGTCCGGGCCGGGGCTTGGCTTGAAACCCAATGAAGGGAATATGTCCAGGTCGTCCGGATGAATGTGATCATAAAGTGACTTGCCCAGCAACTCCTCACCGTCATAACCTGTGACCTGCCTGGAAGACGGTGACACGTAAAGAAACACCCCACGGTGATCATGGCGCGATATCAAGTCCGTCGTATTATCAGCCAGTAAACGGTAGCGCGCCTTAGCCTGACCTATCTTGAGATCATGTTTCTGAATAAGAAAAAAAAGGAACAAAGCTGTAGCCATTGTGAAAACAATATCCTTAAGCGCATGCATAGAATCGAAAATTACAAGAGGTCCGGACACCTGCAGGAAAGATGTGTCGGAAAATACGATCCAGGCAAAGCTCACGCATAAATAAACACCGATGATCTTATGCGAGGTAAGATCAAACCAACCCCTGACAACCGATTTAAGCGTTTCCATACCCTTAACCAGCCTTCCTGACATATTGCTAAATAAAATGATCTCAAACCACCCGTTAAGGGAAGCCTGAGATCCATAGAAATCCAGTCATTGTTGGCGCTGATCTGAACAACGGCATAGACATCATCGTTTATACTCCAACGAAAAAGACGCCGAAAGTCACTTCTAAACTTAATAGTGTAATTATACTCCAAACACCCAGAAATGCGCAATACTCTTATTTCGCGCAACATTTTACACCCCCGGCAGGCTCAAAACGTTGCTGTGCCATTAACCGCCAGTTATAATTGTTTTAAAAATTAAGGTTTAAGAATAAAGTATAAGATATACTTTAGGCAGGAGAAAAGTGTATGCGGCCAAAAAAAATTCTCAATTATCATTCATCCCGAGGGCTCACCCTGGCGGAGCTCATGGTTGCGGCCATGATCCTTTTGCCGCTGCTTACTGTCGTCATGCAGAATTTCATCACCTGTATGGAAATGAACGTCCTGGCACAACAGACATCGCAAGCGATGTGGGCCGAACGCACCCGCATGGCCGCGATCGAGAAAACGCCCTTTGACCAGATCTACGCCACATTTGACCGTCAGACATTTTCAGTCAGCGGCTTGAACGGCATCGGCGTCAGTTACGTGGACAATACGGTCCCTGACCTTCTGACCATCTATATCTCATTCAGCTGGAAAGACAGAAACGGCACTATCCATGGTGAAGACACCAATCTCAATGGCCAGATCAACGGCACTGAGGACAAAAATAATAACGGCCGGCTTGACTCGCCGGTCGGATTTGCGACGGTTATTTACAATAAGTCCTGAAAAGGGGACCGTATGAAAAAGCACAGGACCCAACAAGCATTCACCCTGGTCGAAGTCATGGTCATGACCATGCTCCTGGGCATCATCATGACCGCCGCATCCATGGTATTCGTTTCCGGACAGAATCTTTTTACGACCACATCCGCCCAGTCTGACCTGCAAGCCAGCGTGGTCCAGGCGCTGAAAAGAATATCCTTTGAACTTCAGGATTCAGGACGTGATTCCAACGGTAATTTCAAGGTCAGCATCCTGGACAATGCCGGGCAGTTTTCAACGGACATCCTGCGCTTTGCTGTACCCATCTGCGTGTGCGGCATATCCCCCATTAACGCCAGCGGCAATGTCGCAACCTGGGGAGCACCCCTTGTCTGGGGCCAGAACGACTGTGCGCCTGTTTATGTTGTAACCAGTAACGGAAAAGTAGACATCTGTCATTTTCCGCCGGGAAACCCCAACAACTCCAACAACCTCAGTGTCAGCCCCAATGCGATCAAGGCACACCTGGCCCACGGCGATTACATTGGCAATTGCAACGCCTGCTCACCCTCAAACTATACGAACAAGAACGTTGAATACCTTGTTGATAATAATCATATGCTCCTGCGGCGCATCCTGGACAGTAACAATGCCCCGCTAAGGTCCACCATCATCAGTCAGCAAGTCACCGGATTCCAGGCCGTTGTTAATAACGACCAAACAGCCATCACCATCACAGTCCAGGCCACCGGCACCGGGGCCCAGGGCAGGCCGCTGGTACTTTCCAACAATGTTGATGTCCTTCTAAGGAACAGGTGACCTATGCTAAAACAAACCCCCGCCTCACATTTCCGGCAACGCGGTGTGGCCATGGTCCTGGCGCTGATGATCGTCGTCAATCTCGGCATCCTGGAAGCCGCCTTTATCTCCAGAACGATCAGCGGCATACAGATGTCCGCCGTTGAAAAAGAACACACCAAAGCCCTTTATGCCACCATCGGCGGCTCGAATCTTGCCTTAAAAATGGTCAACACCCTGATCAACGGCTATCTTCAAACAACCATCCTGAGCGCCAGCCCCAGCGGTGTGGCCAGTGATGCTAAGGCAAGGGTGAACTCCGGCGATGGCATCGGCTGGCTGGTCAATGCCGTACGCCTCAATAACACCGCGGTACTCACCCTCAACGGTGAAGAAGCCTCTTACGCCGCCAGCGGATCTGTCGGCGGCGTGCCTTATGCGTACACGATCACCTTCACTGAAAAATCCGACCCTGTCACCATCACCGCTGACAAATGGGACTTCCCTTTTGCCTTTCGCATTGAATGCACCGGGACTCAGGGAACATTGAAAAATAAGATCGCCACGAGCGGCGATTTTACCGTGCGCGTACAAAAAGACAACTTTGCCAAATTCGCCCTCTACACCAATTTCCAGGAAACCCCCGGCGGTTTACAGGTCTGGTTCACCAACCGTGCCGCCTTCTACGGGCCGGTGCATACCAATGACCGTTTCAATTTTGCCTACAATCCGGCCGGTACTTTTGGAGGACTGGTAACGCAAGCCCAGTCAACGGCACGCTTTTACAATAACAATAACCCGGTCCTCAGTAACAATAACGCCAACGGCAACATTGACGTCCCGGTATTCCAGAACGGATTTAACCGCGGGGTGACCCCGATCACGCTGACGGCAGCAACAGCAGAAAGCGCCATGGTCACTGAAGCCAAGAATAACAATAATTACAATAATAACGGCATCTACCTGCCGGCGAACGGCAATGCCCTCTCCGGCGGGATTTACGTGAAAGGTGACAGCACCATCAGCCTGTCGGTCAATGCCCAGGACAATGCGGTCTATACGATCACCCAGGGGGCCAGCACCCGCGTCGTCACGGTCAATGCTGCCGCCAACCAAACAACCTTGTATAACAGTGCGGCAAATACGACCACAACCTACACCGGGGTCCCGACAGGCGCCTCCAAGGCCGGCACACTCATCTACGTGAACGGCAATATCACAAGCCTTGCCGGAACAGTCCAGCGCGACACCGAACTTACCGTTGCCAGCAGCAACGATATCACCATCACCAATAATATCCGGTACTCGGACTACTCTCCCGGCAGCGGGACGCCGGGTAATGCCAACTATGTCCCCCCCTCAGCCAGTGCGGCCACGAATCTTTTGGGCATTGTCTCATGGAACGGCGATGTCAATATCGCCAATACTGCGCCGGACAACATCGATATCCACGGGACCATCATGGCGCAAAGCGGCGTCTTTCAGGTTGACAGTTATGATAACGGGGATATCAAAGGGGTCGCTACCCTGCTGGGCGGCGTTATCACCAATGACTACGGCGCCTTCGGCCAATTCAACAGCACCACAGGTGCCACGGTCTCCGGCTATGGCCGTAACTTTATTTATGATGAAAGGATGCAGGCAGGGTCCGCGCCACCCTATTTTCCTTCGCTGGCAACCTTCATCGCCTTCACCAACGACATCACGGATAAACTTGTCTGGCAAGGAATGAACTGATGCAACAGAAACCTGCAATATCAAAATTAGTATGGCTCTTTTCAGCCGGCATCGGCCTGCTGATCCTGGTCGTCGGGCTGAACTTCTGGCTGATCGCGCAAGTCAAAAACACCGACAAAGAATCCTCTGTCGCCAAAGCCGCACCATCGGTCAATAACAAGATCCAACTGCCCGGCGCCATCCCCGTGATCGACCCGAAAAACGACCTGCTGGCACCTGTCGAAACCAACGTAGCCACCCCTGAATCATACCTGAAACGCCAACCTCAAGAGAACAGTGATCAGCAGGAACCGGACTTCCCTCAGCCCAACGCGATCCTGGTCCAGTAAACACTCTAAAATACAAACGCCGCAAGGCATCCTCATCGGACACCTTACGGCGTTATGTATTAAAAATGAAAATTATTTGATACCCTTGCTCCTCAAGAACGGAACATACTGCTTGTCCGTCTTGACGATATGATTGATCAACCAATCCTTAAGAAAATCAAATGTCTCTCGGATAACCTCTGGCTCATGGCTTTTAAAGGCCTTCAAAAGCCCGTCGACTTTCTGAATAAAATACTTATGCGCTTCAATATGAATTGCCGCATCCGCGTAACCATATTGTTTAAAAAGATCCTCTTCGACACCAAAATGGTAGACCGTATATTCCTTGAGCTCCGCCAATACCTTGGCGAATTTCTCCTCCCCGATACCGGCAGGCATCGCATCATGCAATTCATTAAAAAGATCGATCAGTCTTTTGTGCTGAGCGTCTATCGCATCAACGCCAACTTCCCAATTCTTGTTCCAGTAAGCCATAACCATATGAAGAATTTTACTCCTTTTCTGTTTTTAAGAACCCCAAACCACGTCGTTTATAAATTCACCTTACATGTCCACTTAAGGAGTTTTTCGATCAACTGCTCCTTGGTACAAGGCTTGGTCAAATAATCATTCATACCACAAGCCTGGCATTTACCGTCTTCCCAGGCCCTGGCATATCCCGTCAAAGCAATGATCGGCACAGCCTTGTCTATGGCGCGTAAGGCCGCCGCTGCTTCATAACCGTTGATGTTGGGCATGCGCAGGTCCATCAAGACGATATCAAATTTATTGAGCTTCGCTTGATCAACCGCCTCCTGACCATCCTTAACGATCACAAAACAACAGCCAATAGCCTCTAAAGTAAGCTCCCATAAATAGCGGCACGCATCATCATCTTCCGCAATTAGTATCCTCTTGTTTTTCAGTGCTATGCTATTCATTTCTCATACCCCGTGAGCCTGTCGCGCCATATCAAAATCAAACGTCAGGATGAACTCCGTGCCGACCCCTACATCGGAAACAACACTGACCGTACCCTTCATCAGATCAACCAGCGTCTTGACAATATACAAGCCCAACCCGACACCGCCTCGTTCTTTACCGCCGGCAAATTCATGGAACCGTGTGAAGGCGTCAAAGATCTGCGCCTGCTTATCCCTGGATATTCCCAAGCCCGTGTCTTTTACAGAAACCCTGACACGACAGCCATCCCCCGGACGATCGCCACCCACCTTGTTTACCCTGACGGTTATGCTACCCTTGTCAGTATATTTTACAGCGTTACCGATCAAGTTGGACATGATCTGATTGAACCTGACCTCATCCCCCATTAACCGGGGGATATTCTCATCTACAAAAAAGAACACCTTAACATCTTTACCGATCAGATCTTCCTCGGCCATGGCAACGGCACTCTGAACACTCTTTCTAAGGTCAAATTCGATCGACCTCAATTCCAACCCGCCGGATTCAAGCCTTGAAACATCCAGAAGATCCTCAACCAGACTCAAAAGGGCCGTGCTTTTTTCGTTAATAATATGCGCACACTTCTTCTGCCGCTCGGTCAATTGCTCTGCCTGAAGAAAATCACTGAACCCCATGATCGACTGCATGGGGGTACGAAAATCATGGGCGATATTATTCAAGAACTCGCTTTTGGCTTTATTGGCCCGCTCCGCGTCCTCCTTGGCCTTTCTCAGCGCATCCTCCGCCTTCTTGCGCTCCGTAATAACGTGGCAATTGAACACCACCCCACGGATATCAGGATTATTCAGCTGATTGGTCCCCCATGCTTCCAAATCAACCCACCCTCCAGCCTTATGACGATGCCGGTATTGTATGCCGCCGCCGTGCCCATCTTTAATTATCTGAGAAAATGCAGCCTTGACCGTCTGCAGATCATCCGGATGGATCATTTGCTCCATCACGGAGATGTCAAGCAATTCCGCCGGCTGATAACCCAGCGTCCGTTCAACTGACTTACTGACATAGCGCTGAATCCCTTCGGCATCAAGGACAACGATATTATCGAATGAGTTTTCGATGAGCTGCGCAAAACGCCGCTCGCTCGACTTAAGCGCTGCCTGTGCCGCCACCACCTCATTCTTACTGGCCGCCAATAAATAACCGCCAGCCGCCAGAAAGCCCATAAAAAGCTGCAACTCAAGCAACCGGGCATCTAATTGAAAATCAAGTGCGTCCAAAGGAGACGGGCCATGCATGATCGCCGGGCTATTGACCGACATAAGAAACAAGACCATAAGTGCCAGCGTAACGCCTGCCTGCCCAAAACGTAAAGCCGGCCAGGCCAGCAGTCCAACCAGGAAATACGGATGGAAGAAATAAACATTTTGCTGCGGCAGAAAAACACACCATGAGAAAAACACCCATGTGGCCATGAGCGCAATACCCTCCAGCATCTTTTTAAACCCCAGCCCTGCCAGCAGATCTTTTCCACTCAACCAGGCGACCAAAAAGGGAGCCACCAAAAGAACCCCCAGACCATCGGCGATGTACCACGACCTCCATGCATCAAAGAATACAGCACCACGGGTAAGCACGGATGTCCCGGCACCGATGCAGGAAGAGAGCGCATTCACAAAAACCACGCCGAAAAAGAGCGCCAACACTTCCTGAACACGACGGAAGCCCTGAAACTCCCTGGCCCCATAAATAATAACCCAGGCACAGCCCACCGATTCGACCATATTCCCTGTCATGTAGCCCAGACCGGTCAGCAAAGAGCGGCCACCAAGAAAAACATCTGCCGCGATGCCGGAAATATAGAATGCCACGATCAGCAGCAGCCACAGGCGGCGTGGATTTAATAAGAATGCGGCAAGCCCAACCCCTCCGGCCGGCCAAACAAGCATGATGATCTTTTCTGAGTCAGGGAATAGAAACGCAAGATGATGGGCGAGAAAATAAGCCAGCGCAACAACAAACACCCTCAGGTAATCCCGGAGAGAATATGGGCCGCAAAACTTTAAAACATTAGCTGTCAAGTTCACTTTCACAACCTCCACCGCGATTGAACGGAGAAATGTTCATTATGAAGTTGTGTTATTTTAAAGTCATTTGAATTAGATGTCTATGAATTATATTTTAACGCTTCCCGAACAAACTTTTTTACCTCCATCACGCAGACCACTTAAGCACATCTTACTGTCTCTGATAAAGCCCTATCAATTCAGCCTGCGCCAGAATATGCCCCGCCATGGCAGCCTCAAGATCATTTTTATACGCCCTGAGCCCAAGGTTCAGGCGCCTATCCAGCGCATAAAGTTTAAAGAAATACCGGTGCGTTCCGCTGGGTGGGCACGGCCCGCCCCACGCCGCCTTTTGAAAACTGTTCATCACCTGCTCCCCGGGCACCTCTCCCGACCAAATATGCTTCTTGTCCGGCGGGATATTATAAATGATCCAATGGTCCCATGTTCCCTTCGGAGCATCAGGATCATCCACAATGAGAGCCAGGCTCTTGGCCTCAGCAGGGACCATATCAATATCCAGGACTGGCGACACATCCGCTCCATCGCACGTCAAATGGCTCGGCATCCGTGCATTATGCTTAAAATCCGGGCTTGTGATCTTCATCTTGACACCTCCCTGTGCTGAAGGGCCATAAATACTTACAAACAGTAGAAAGACGATGCACGCCGCAAAGTATTTCATAACACCCCGCCATTTGCACGGTTGAACGGATGCCCCGCTGGTCGATCAAAGTGCCCAACCGGAATTCTGATGCTTGGATGCCCTGACCTTGCGCTTTTCAACGGCAGCTACAACGTCTTTTGAATGGGCCTTGACCCAGGCATCAGCATAATTATTGATCCAATCCCTGGAGGCTTTATCAAAACCGATATCTGTACGGGCCTTTTCACTTTCCAGCCAGCAATGCCGCTCGATCTCCGCTTTTACGCGTTCATCTTTAAGCAGGCCCTCTACCTTTTCCTTTACCATAACCCACCTCCTGTGAATACTGCAACCATGCTGCTTGTCTCAAGCACATGAAATTATGAATCTCCATTTAATCCATCTTATCCACATACTAATGAATTTCCTATATTCATATTACTTAAAGTTTTGCGCTTGTCTAGGTAAAAAATGCGGGTTGGCATATTATTCAAGAAGGTATGAAATTCGATCATGGAAGTTGTCGTGCCGTCATTTTACCGTCGGAGAAAAGGCCATTAATATTACCTGGAATTCACAGACTAACGTTGCCGGGAGGATTTCTTCCGTAAATTATATTCAATGTACCCCGCCAGCACTTCCTGCACCTTCACTGACGGCTGAACGACGAAATAATTACTTATGATCGCATGCGCCACCTCGTGCCCCACGATCTCTTTAGTGAAATTCGGCGCCGCCACATAGACCGTATTGGTGTCGTAAATATAAAACGCTTTCTCACCCGTCCTTTCGCTGCCGTAGATCTTCAGGTAAATATCGGCCAGCATATCCTCGTTGGCCACAACCTTCACATTACCCCTATACGAATAAAGCTGCATGTCCAGCAGATTAGATGACCACAAAAAAAGCGCGTCCAAAAGATCACTCAAACTATATGCGGAAAGATCTTTACCCGAATCAGATGAAAGACCCGCAAGCACTTTATCACCGGCGCTGATGTCAAGGGTTCTCACAAGATCAAGCTCGTCGATCCCGGGCCCGATCTGAACGGTAAAATAGCGTGTCTCGATCTTACGGGCAGCGGCAAATCCGTCGCTTGAGGCAAAGGCAAACGATCCTCCCCACGCCATAAAGACGCATAAAATAAGAACGACTGGAAAAAGAAGTTTATATCGCATCAAACCTTGAAATACTCTAAAGTTTTCTCCAGCGCCGTGACCTTCAGCTGCAGGTCCAGGAATTCCTGGCGCCTGGGGTCATTATGGGCGTAAAACGCACCGATCCTTGCCATATCCGCCTTCAACACCGTAAAACCGCCTTTAGTGTCAAGCACCTTGGCCCTTACAGCGACGATCATTTCGTTGAGATCCTGTGCAACCCCCAGGAGTTGATCACCTTTGCGTAAGAATACATCATCGGAAAGATTACCGCGGGCTATTTCCTTAAAAATCTGTGTGAAGCGGAACAAGGGCCCCGCGATCTTATGCGAGACGTAAAGGGTGACCACCACCGCTCCAAGGCCCACCGCTGCCATCACAACCAGGACCGTCTGGATCAAAAGCGGTAAAATAAAATCCGACGTCATCATAACCTTGACCCGTGCATTGACAAAAGCAACCGATGTCGACTGCTGGGAGAAATAATACAGAACAATGACCATTAACACCGCCCCGGCCGCCACCAGGCCGCAGAACTTCAGGATAAACGCCGTCTGGAACTCCTTATCGATAAAAACATTCCGCCGGGCATATTTCGGCCGCATCACAGTCTGACTCATGGGATCTCCCTTATTTCATAGACATTAACATAACATCATTAATGCTGACATCCGCCCCCTTGCGCAGCCCGTTGATCCAGCTGTTCAAAAGTTGAGCTTCAGCCTGTTTCTCGGCCTGCCATTTGATCTGCGGATAAACATCCTCGAATGACTTCGTCGTCACCCCGTCTTTGACCATGTTGTCATAAATCCGCCGCACATCAACCTCACGCACGCGGACTTCTTTACGCAACTCAAGGGACCGCTCTTCCATGGCGACTGACAGTAACGACTGCGCCCAGAACTTCTCAATTGACTTCATAAAATCCGGAGACTTGTCCAGGTCATGCCGCTGGGCATCAAGCAGGATAAGTTTTTGATTGATGAGCCAGTCAAGGCATTCGCGCCGCGCCTGCAACTTATCAGCTCGCGCCGCAAAAGCTGACAGAGTGAACGCTTCCTCAAACTCGCCCGCCGTAATGGCATAACCGCGCACACGGGCGATCACGGCTGACCCCGGCGGCGCCAGCTGTTGGCGATCGCATCCCGTTATCACCCAGGGCAACATTACGACGGCCACAGCGATCACAATCAGGATTTTAAATCTCATGAAAATCTCCTTTAAAGCGTAATTATTTTACTACAACAACATTCAAGATGGAACCGTCATTCATGAATTCAAACAGCAGGAATAAAAAGACGGGGAGGCTTATGGCCTACCCCGTCTTCACACCAAACACCGCCAGAGCGCTACATGGCAGTCTTCCTTTTCTGATAAGGATCAGGCTCGCCTTTATAATTGATCTGACCCTCGATGAATTCATAGGCATCAGGATCAAGCCCGATATCATTGTACGCACCCATATCCGCCGTGGTCAGCGGATGATACGCATAAAACCCTGTCGGTGTCGCCGGTTCGAACGACTGGAACCGGAACCGTTCCAGAAGCTCATAATAGGCGCGATTATCCCTTAAAAGCGCATTAGCCAACAGCGCCGGATCAACCGTCAGTGAGGCAAGCGATCCCAGAAGCAGCGTCAACGACGATGTGGGAACAAAGCCTGGCGGAACGGCCGAGAACCCGCCTTCGATCGGAGCAATGTTCACCCTGAGAGGATTGTTCATCAAATCCAGCGAACCCGGGACCGGCCAGATCGAACCGATCGGCGCGCCGGAACCCTCATCCCGTCTTTCGTCCTGGTAATAAACGCTCCCTGCCGGTGGCCCGAAACGCAGATCCAGGGCCGGCGCCTGCTCAACACCTGTGACGGCAACCTCACCGGGATCGACAACACCCGTGATCTGTCCGCTGATGCCGTTAAAAGCATCCCCCGGATTCCCGACACCGATCATGCCTTTCAACGCCGAGAAATATGAATCTCCGCCGGCTGTAACGTTATAATCACTGAATTCCGGCGTACCGGCATAGATCGACCCCTGCTTTGTTTCAAGATAAACGCCGCCACGGGGCGCATCGATCTCATTGATGAGCAGACTGCCGCCGGCTACGATACTGACAATACCATTATTGGCCACGACCGGCTCAAAGTAGCCGTCACCTTCCCCGCCGCGTTCATAATCACCGTAGCCTCCCACGATCAGGTCATCCACCTCATTTACATAAAAACTCCCCAGCGGCATGGCTTGGCCATCACCATTTTCATCCGCAAGGAGCGACACATCGCTGTAGCCGTACGAAGAAGCTTCACCCCGCAGGACATCGACGGCCGTGTTGATCGGGTTCTCCTTTGTCCCGATGTCGTTATACGCCTCCATGGTCAAGATATTCCCCGAGATCAACGTATTGGCATCCCCGAGAATGGAGCCCCACCTGGCCCAGGCGTAAATACTGCCGATATTCAATCCGTCAAAGGCATTCAGCTTGCTGCCCATGAGATTCACATCGCCTGAACGGATACTGAGTGTGGCACGGCTGTCTGCTCCACTTGCGATCGCATTAACGGTACTGTTAAGTACATTGACCACACTGCTGCCATAACAACTGTGCTCGGCATCATGGCCATGGGATTCCAGGTAAACATGGGCATCCGCGCCTCCGGTAGCACGCGCCTCAATGGTTGAATTCGAGACCGTCATATCCTGCAGGTTGGTAGACGAATTGCCGGACCCGTAAGTGTACATGCTGACCTGGGCCCAATTTCCGTCACTGCTGTCAGGGCTTTCAACCGTTGATGCAATACGGCTGTTCGATACCAATACATCCGGCGAATTATCCTCCGGATCATTATAATAGTTATAGTTTTGTACATACGTCTGGGCATAACCGCTCCCTTTGACGTCTGATGCGACAGTGCTTTGATCGATGCGTGTTTTACCGCTGTCCAGTCCGTACCCATAGGCATACAGATAAATATAGGCAGAGTGCCCCATCGTCGAGGACGCATCGACTCCTGAGGACGCTGTTATATTGCTGCCATCAAGGATGCTCAGGTTGCCGTTATTGGCATCCTCACCGTCGTGATAACCGTAATAGTTACCATAGGCGTAAACATAATTCTGCGCATCGCCTGATCCGGTCACTGTACTGGCAACATCCGTATTGCTCAAGAGGACACTGCCCTCACCGCTGTACTGCCCGATCGCCCAGATCCAGGCGAAGGTGTCCCCCGAACCCGCCGCATCCGACTGTAACGCCAGGATCGACGTCCCAGTAATATTTATATTACGTCCGGCAATGCTCACAACTGCGGCCTCGCTGTCTTCATTTGAAGCCGAAGCGGCCGTCGCTGAAAGATCACTGTCGGTGATCGTGATATTGCCTTTGTTATCCACACCACCCCAATAATAATCGAGATTGCGCCCGATCGTTATCGAGGCCTTGCCTGCCCCCGTCACGGCTGACGTCAGCGAACTGGCGTCTATATTCACATCCCCGCTCAGGAAATTATTATAATAATATTCATAATAATTAGATAAGTGGTCACTCACATTCACTTCCGTGGTCCCGTTGCCCAAAACTTCAGCGGCAAAATTACTGCCGCCCAGCACGTTAATATCAGCTCCCTGATAAACCATCCAGTAATAGAACCCCTCAGCATCGGTGTAATAATCAACGTTGACCTTGGCCGTTCCATTTTCCTGCACAGCCGCTCTCAGTACAGAATTATCGACAGTAATAGTCGCCTTAGGCAACTCAGAAGATACACCGACACAGCCGATCCCGTCGAAATTCGTATACACATTCACGGCGGCCGAACCCGACCCGCTTACAGTCGCCTGCACTGAGGATTTGTTCAAGATCGAAACACTTGCCGCATCCTCTCCCAGCGCTTTGGCCTTCAGGTCAATGCGCGCATTGCCGTCAGCGACTTCGGCACCAACGCTCGTCCCGTTGATGAGTGCAATGTCATTCGCGGCGAGCTCCACCTGAGCATCCCCTCCCTCAAGATTCCGGGCCAGCACACTCCCCCCGCTGGAAGTCATATCCCCCCCCGCACTGAGGAAAATGTTCGCCGGGTCAATGGAGCTGCCCCCTTCAGCCAGAACAGAGCCGACCGCCATGTCACCCCCCGCTGTAATATTGACCGTGCTGCCGAGCGCCTGAATATCGACAAGATTAAGCCCGTCCTCTTCCTCAATATTAACATCGCCCCCTTTAGCGATCGCGGTCAGATTATCCACTTTTGTCTGGATCGGGGCATCGGAAGTGCCCACACTGCCCTTGGCGATCAATGAAGTATTTCCCACCGCGATCACATTGGCGCCAGGCTCCATCGGCGTACCCGCCATCACCGGCGAAAGATATTCAGCGTTCTCGCTTTCACCGGCAAAAGGATTGGCCATCAAGGCGTCCCCCACCCAATGAGCGGCATCTTCAGGGTCAAGGGTATACCCGAGCCAGCTTGCGACATCCGCCCCCAACGACCCAATTTCATTAACCACACTTTGGCCGACCGTCGGATCCCAGCCGTGCCCGGCATAGATCGAGCCACCCGTTGACTCCAGATACACATCACCCCTTGGTGCAATAACAGAATTCACCGTCATATCCCCTGCACTGACCACATGGATGGTGCCGTTATTGGCGGCAACAGAAAATCCGATATCGATCATGGATGGCAACTCGCTGCGACTCATGATCGAAGACGGCAAGTCTTCACTGATCGTGATCGGCAAATACATTCCCAATTCAATGTCATTCGCTTCATTAATATAAATATCTCCCACGTCGGCTGAGTATGCACTCAGGATGTCCACATTGGTATTAATGGGCGCATCTTTAGTCCCGATATTATTTCCGGCGATCAGTGCCAGATAATTGGCATTCACAACCCCTTCAGTCCCTGCGATCGACCCCCCATCCTCATCAAGGCCGAGCGCGGCAACGCCCACAAGATCGGCCCCGATATCACCGAGCGTTATATTGCCGGCCATAGAACCAAGAAGAATGGCGCTGCCATAGTTCGCGTCAGAGTGTATATCAATGGTCTTATGAAAGATCCAGGAAGAAACATGACTTAATAAGCCCAGCGTATCCAGCTCCCCACGGGCCTCGATCGACCCTGAAGCATCAACATCCCCCGCAGCTAAAAAGGCCACAACACCAGCCCCCAGCCCCCCATCGGCGGTAATACTCCCGTTGAGATGCAGCGAACCACTGGCAGGGTCAAGGATATCCGACGAGCCAGCCACACCTGCCACGGCCGCCAAACCATCTACGGCCGTAGATTGGATCGTGCTTTGGCTGTCGACTCCGATATCCCCGCCCGCCAACATGGCGATTGCCGCCACACCCGCATTTTCTGACGCTGAAATGAAGCTTCCCGTAATAGTGATATCTTTATCTGCGTTCATATAGACCAGCGCGGTTTCCGATGTCGTGGCCACATCATCGGCTGAGGCGCTGAGCGTACTGTCCGTAATATTTATAGAACCGTCGACAGGTTCACCGATATCAAAACTGTCCAGCCCGGGGATATCAATAACATTACCCTCGGTGTCGTTATACATATAGATCGCGGCATGCCCTTCATTCTCAACATGCGCCGTCAAAGAACTCCCACTGACCGTCACATCCCCCGGGCCTTTCGGATCAAGGTAGATCTCCGCGTAATGATAACCCCGCTCCGTGCAGTCTCCCTCATAGGGATAACCGCTCAGCGTTAAGAAATCGACCGTAGGATGGCCCACCTCAGCGAGAAGCGTACTATCACTGATCGTGATCGGACCTCCGCTGACGATATCCACCAGGGCATCCCCGTCGCCCGTGACCGCCGAAACTTCACTGCCGTTGACGATCGACACATCCGCCGCATTGACGGTCACTTGCGTATCCCCGCGGTTCTTCTGGGCATACACCCCGCCATTATCGATAACCGCTGACTTGCCGGCAACGATATCAACATCCCCCGCTGAGATCGTTCCGCTGTTATAGACATCGTGACTTGATTCGAGTTTAACTGTGCCATAATTGATCAAACAATCCCCTTCAGCCCCATTCGCTTCAATGATGCCTTCATTGTTCACCGCCTTGCTGAAAAGATC
>PEAF01000125.1 GCA_002753465.1 Candidatus Omnitrophota bacterium | reverse complement strand
GTGTTTCGATATGGTTCTCGGCGAGAATTGGCTGCGCGCCACATTGACCACAGGGATCCGCACCCCCATGACCATGCGCTCGCGCACCGTGATCACGTTTAGGTCATTGACCGCCAGCGCAGCCGCTTCGACCCTCCGGCGCCCCATCCTGACCATGGACCGGCGCAGCAACCCATGGGCTTTATGTAAAGCCTCATCCACAGCCTTCTGGCATTCCGCCGCCTGTGTTACTGTCGCCATCAACTCAGCCAGCAGAATATCCCTCTTTTGTTCGAGCAGCTGATGCCCCTCTTTGGCAAATTCACATTCCCGCCTCATCTTAAATAAATTTGTCTTGGTAGGAGAGATCTTATAATGGGCCATGGCCTTATTTCCCGTAGAATTTGGCGATCTCTTCATCGGAGATCCTGTGCAATTCTTCCTTCGGTAACAGCGCCAGAACCTTCCATCCCAGATCCAGGCTCTGTTCGATCGAACGGTCCTCCCGCTCTCCCTGGGCGAGGAACTGCCGTTCAAAAGCCTCGCCGAACGCCAGATACTTCCGGTCGAGGGCGGACACCCCCTCCTCACCGATCACCAGCGCCAAAGCCCTCACGTCCTTCACGTGGGAGTAGGCCGCAAAAAGCTGACTGGCCAGATGAGGATGGTCATCGCGGGTGTGGCCTGCGCCGATATTATCCTTCATCAACCGCGAAAGCGAAGGCAGTCCCGCGATCGGCGGGTAGACGCCTTTTTGCCCCAGCTCTCTTTCCAGGACGATCTGGCCCTCGGTGATATATCCTGTCAGATCCGGCACAGGGTGAGTGATATCATCATTGGGCATGGTCAATACCGGCATCTGTGTGATCGAACCTTGACGGCCCCGGATCAGCCCTGCCCGCTCATAAAGGCTGGCCAGGTCACTGTAAAGATAACCGGGATAACCTTTCCTCGCCGGTATTTCACCGCGCAGGGTGGATATCTCACGCAGCGCTTCACAATAACTGGTCATATCCGTCATAATGACCAGAACATGCATCCCCTTTTCAAAGGCCAGAAATTCAGCGCACGTCAATGCCGCCCGCGGCGTCAGGATGCGCTCAATGGACGGGGCGTCGGCTAAACTCAGAAAAAGCGCAACATTGCCCATGACACCGCTTTGCTCGAACGAATCCATAAAATAGCGCGCCACATCGTACTTCACCCCCATAGCGGCAAAAATAACAGCAAAACCGCCCTCTTCGCCGACGATCCTCGCCTGCCGGACGATCTGTGCCGCCAGGGCATCATACGGCAGGCCGCTACCGGAAAAGATCGGAAGCTTCTGCCCCCTGACCAGCGTGTTCATGACATCAATGGATGAAATGCCGGTCTGAATGAACTGACGGGGATAATCGCGCGCCGTGGGATTGATCGGCAGCCCGTTGACATTGGCGATCCGCTCGTAGACAGGGGCCGGAAGCCCGTCGATCGGCTGCCCCAACCCGTTAAAACTCCGCCCCACCATATCGCGTGAAACACCGATCCCGAACGGGCACCCCTTGAACGTCACGCGCGGCGCCGGCAGGGAAAGCCCGGCCGTGCTGCCGAACACCTGCACAACGGCCAGGTTGCGCGCGACCTCGAGCGTAACCCCCCATTTGCGCACGCCGCCGTCATCAATGATCTCCACCAATTCATTGTACCCGATATCGTGGACGTTCTCGACAATGAACAGCGGGCCCGAAACCTCACTGATCCCGATATACTGACGCAGATGATACGGAGGGTTCACGCCGCTCATACCGCCTCCGCCTTTAATGAAAAACCTTCCGTCACCTTCAACAATGTGTCCAACTGCTCAATATCCTCATTACGGTAAACGAACCTCATTTTCAATATGGCTGTCCTTAAGGCCGAAGTGCGAACCTCCTCGAGCGTAACGCCAGAGCGTATGGCCTCCAGGCCCTTATCGTGGAACGCCAGGATGACCTTTAACATACGGACCTGCTTGGCCGGCAGCGTGTACATGTCTACGGCATCAAAAGCGCTCTGCTGGAGAAAACCGTTCTTGAATATCCCGCAGGTTTCAAGGATCATTTTCTGACTGTCCGGAAGAACATCCGGCCCGACCAGTTTAACCACCTGCAGCAAGCGCGTTTCCTTCTGGAGCAGTTCGATAATACGGTTACGCATGGCCAGCCACGCGGGATCAAAGTTTTTGGCCCACCATGGTTCGACGTCGTGCAAGTATTCGGAATAACTGTCAGTCCAGCTTATAGAAGGATAATGCCGTGCATTGGCCAGATCACGGTCCAGGGACCAGAAACACCGGACATAACGCTGGGAATGCTGGGTTACCGGCTCGGAGAAATCACCTCCGGGCGGAGACACCGAACCGATGATAGTGACCGAACCCCTGCCACCCGACAGGGTCGTGACCACGCCGGCCCTTTCATAAAATTCAGCCAGCCGGATAGGAAGATAGGCCGGAAACCCTTCGTCCGCCGGAAGTTCCTCCATACGCCCTGACAGCTCCCGGAGCGCTTCAGCCCATCTCGACGTCGAATCCGCCATCACCGCGACGTTATAGCCCATATCACGGTAATATTCCGCCATCGTAATGCCGGTGTAAATGCTAGCCTCACGTGCGGCCACCGGCATATTGGACGTATTCGCCACAAAAACCGTCCGCTCCAGTAAAGGCTTGCCGCTACGCGCATCGATCAACCGGGAAAAGTTCAACAGCACATCCGTCATTTCATTGCCACGCTCTCCGCAGCCGATGAAAAGGATGATATCTGCATCACACCATTTGGCGATCTGATGCTGGACAACGGTCTTCCCCGTACCAAAACCGCCGGGCACAGCCACCGAACCGCCTTTCGCAACGGGAAAAAGCGCGTCAATGACCCTTTGTCCGGTGATCAAAGGCTCGTCAAGGCTTTCACGGGAAAGATACGGCCGGGGCTGACGCACGGGCCAGCGCTGGAGCATTGCAACACGATGCTCTTTATCTCCGTCGGCGATCACCACCACGTCCTCTTCGATCGTCCAGTCATTCTCGGCAACGACCGCGATCACCTTGCCCTGCATTTGAGGCGGGAGCATGACGCGGTGCTCAACGAGGCTTGTCTCCTGAACCGTACCGATCACAGCTCCGGCTTGCAGGTGATCCCCGACTTTGACCAGCGGCTTGAAATGCCACTTCTTTTTCCTGTCCAGCGCCGGCACACTCAAACCGCGGCCGACAAAATCACCCGAGACCGACCGGAGAACATCCAGCGGCCGCTGTATGCCGTCAAAGATAGTGCCGATCAATCCAGGGCCAAGGTCGACAGCCAAGGGCAGGCCCGACCCATACACCGGAGCGCCTGGCTTCAAGGACGTCGTGTCCTCATACACCTGAATGCTGATCTTACCGGCTTGCAGGCGCACGACCTCACCGACAAGATGCTCATCGCCCACCTCAGCCATCTCGCGCATATGGGCATCCTGACCGCCTTCAGCCTCCACCAGAGGCCCGGCCACCCGCGACACACACCCTATGATCTTAAGCATCGTCACGGAACACCTCCTTCAGGATATCCCGACGCACTTTTTCATAATTCCTTTCCAGCGCCCCTTCAAACGTGCCATCACACACCATGGGCCGCCCGCGTGACTTGAGCCAAACGCCCGTTCCATGGAAGGCAGGATCGATACTGAAATCCAAAGAAATATTCTTAGCATATTTTCCCGCCAACTCAGACTCGATCGCGTTCAGGAAAGTCCGCTGGCAAACGCCCGTCATGCGAATACTATGG
>PEAF01000124.1 GCA_002753465.1 Candidatus Omnitrophota bacterium | reverse complement strand
ACCTTATGGAGGCATTTGAGGGATTTAGGGATGCTTTGATCGCCAAACTTGGAGCGAAGAAGGTGCTGGAAATGCTTTATTACGGCAAAAAGCACCGTGAGCAGGAAGATGTTGATAATGGGCAGGCAGTTGATAAAACGGGCGGTATTGATCTTAGGCCAGGCGGTATTCCTCTTGGGATTTCCGGTCCCGGCTCAGCCGTAGACGTGCCGCCAGCTGATTTTGATCCGGCCTTCTTCACATCGGCTGCATTTACAGGTTTTGTCCCTGTTATCCTTGATATTCAGCCGGTCAAAGACATATCAGTTTTCGGGATTTGAACTTTAGCAATACCATTCTTGACTAAGAAAACGTCTTGGCATATACTCACTACGCTTTTTAGAAGATCACCCAAATAATCTGGAGTTTTCCGTGTCCTCAAAGAATTACGACATCAAAGATTTAAAGGCTCAGGCGTATCAACACCGTATCGACATCCTTGAAACGCTGGCTGTGGCGGGTTCTGGCCATCCTGGCGGGTCTTTGTCAGCGGTTGAGATCTTTCTGGCGCTGTATGGCGTTGTGATGAACCATCGTCCGGCGGAGCCCAAATGGGACGGCCGTGACCGTGTCATCGTTTCCAAGGGGCATGTAACGCCGGTCGTTTACGTAACACTGGCTAATTTCGGTTATTTCCCTAAAGAAGAGCTTAAGACATTCCGCAAGTTCGGCAGTCGTTTGCAGGGACATGTGACGTTAAAGACCCCCGGCGTTGAGTTCAATACCGGCTCGCTCGGGCATGGCCTTTCCTATGCTAACGGCGTGGCCATGGCTGCCAAGCTTAAGGGTAAGGATTTCAAAACTTACTGCATCATGGGCGACGGTGAGATCCAGGAAGGCTCTGTATGGGAAGCGGCTATGAGCGCGGCGCATTTCAAGCTGGATAATGTCTGCGCGATCGTGGACTTTAACAAGGTTCAGGAGAATGGCCTGGTCAGTGATATCAAGGGGCTCGAGCCTCTGGTTGATAAATGGAAGACGTTTGGCTGGAATGTGATCAATATTGACGGGAATGACATCGAGCAGGTGATCAATGCTTTTGAAGAATTCAAGGCGACCACGGGTAAGCCTACGGTCGTTATTGCCAATACATTAAAGGGTAAGGGCGTGCCGTTCATGGAGTTGAAGAGTGCATGGCATGGTAAGGCGCCAAATAAAGAACAACTTGCTGAAGCGTTAAAGGTTTTATATTAATATGACAATGAAGCCAACCCCCACACGTGACGGTTTTGGTGAAGAACTGGCCGCCGTCGGTAAAGTGAATAAAAAGATCGTGGTTGTTACCGCTGATCTTGAAGACGCTACGCGCGCTGAATATTTCAAGAAGGAGTCTGCCGACAGATTCTTCTCGGTTGGTATTGCCGAGCAGGATATGATCGGCATGGCCGCCGGGCTTGCCAGTGAAGGTTTTGTAGCGGTGACCAATTCGTTTGCAGCCTTCTTGACGAACAGGGCTTATGACCAGATCCGCATGGATGTGTGTTATAACAATTTGAATGTCAAGCTGATGGCGTCCCACGCCGGTGTTACCGTCGGTGAAGATGGCGCCAGCGCCCAATGCCTGGAAGATTTTGCGATCATGCGCGTCCTGCCGAACATGAAGGTTGTTTGTCCGGTGGATTATATTGAAGCCAGGAAGGCGACACGCGCCATCCTTGAAGAGGATGGCCCGTTCTATGCCCGTTTCTCACGCGCGGCGTTGCCCGTCGTTACGGATGAGAACTCTCCTTTTATCATTGGCAAGGCCAATATCCTGCGCGAAGGCAAGGATGTGACGGTCATTGCCTGTGGGGTCATGGTGGCTGAAGCATTGAATGCCGCTGATGAGTTGGCTAAAGATGATATCAGTGTGCGTGTGGTGAATATGCATACCATTAAGCCTTTAGATGTGAATATGATCGTTAAATGCGCCCAGGATACAGGGGCTATTGTGACGGCGGAGGAGCATCAGCTGGCGGGTGGCTTAGGCAGTGCCATTGCCGAAGTGCTGGTTCAGAATACCCCGGTTCCGGTCGAGATGGTGGGTGTGCACAATAGTTTTGGACAGACGGGTACGCCGGAGCAGTTGCTGTCACATTATAAATTAAAAGCTGTGGATATCGTTGCGGCGGTAAAGATGGTGGTCAAGCGTAAGAACGCTTAACGTTTGCAGATATCTTTGATGGTCTTACAAGCCTGGCTGACACCGTTAGCCAGGCTTTTTTTGTTGTCATCGGAAAGCTTGAAGCAGATATTTTCATCACCGATGATATCAGAGATGATCAAAAGCGCTGATGATATGCGCCCGATATGTTTGGCGGCAAGGAAGAATGCGGCACATTCCATTTCAACCACATCAGCGCCCAATTGCCTGAAGGTATGGGTGTGTTTTGATTCTTCATGGATGGAGGCAAAGCTGATGCAGCCCGCTATGGGGACTTTGCCTTTGACAAAAGACATATCTGTGTGAACCGTTGTCGGTGTTTTAAGGTTTCCGGTAATGATCTCACTGAAACTTTCAAAGGCATGGACCGGGCCCGGGGTGACGACGCTACCGATATCAAGGCCGGGTTTCCGTTCGATCAGTCCGCAGGTGCCAAGGAAAATGATCTTGGTGCAAGGAGTGTCTTTGAGGCGAAGTACGCAGTCGCCGACAAATCCCGCACTCATGCCCGAGCGGATAAGCGTGAACCCATGGCCCTGCCCGCAGGCGAAAAGTTTGCCATTGGTCATGTGAAGGATGCCTAATTGGCCCGCAACTTTGGGGATGTCAAAAGGCATGATGACGACGGTTTGCTGGATGTCTTTAGGAGAGATGCCATAAAGAGTTTTAAAGATGTTGTTCATATGGGCAATATTGTATATTATTTCATTTAAGTTTAAGTAAATTTTAAAACAAAATTTTTGCCGTGGCTATACAACAAGGCACGTCATTCGCTCACTTCGGCCATCTATTACTAATAATGATGGTAAGATGGCCTCAATGTTCGCTTCATGACATGCCTCATTGTCTTGACGCCACGGCCAGTGCTGTTAACACAAGAGAGACCTTTAATGATGAAATATAATAATTTCCCAGGGACGAGCGAAAAGGTGTCAGCCATTGGCCTTGGCACTTGGGTTTTTGGCGGCGAGAATTGGGGCGGCGCGGATGATGCTGCGTGCATTGCGGCGGTGCATGAGGCCATGGCGCAGGGCGTGAATTTCATTGATACGGCGCCGTTCTATACCGATGGCAAGGCTGAACAGTTGGTGGGGCAGGCGATCAAGGGGCGTCGTGATAAAGTTTTCATTGCTACGAAGTGCGGGCTGGTGCGTGAGAACGGTCGTGTGCGGCATGAGCTTTCACCGGCATCAGTCAGGAATGAGGTTGGTCTATCCCTGAAGCGCCTGCAGTGTGATGTGATCGATCTTTATATGTGTCATTGGCCTGATCCGGGCATTGCCGTCGAGAAGACCATGGAGGCCCTGATCGAATTACGTGACACAGGCAAGATCCGGCATATCGGGGTGTCGAATTTTGATCTGGGGCTTTTGAGGCGTGCTTGTTCTGTCGCTCCTGTGGCAACATTGCAGGTGCCGTACTCATTATTGGATCGCGGGATTGAAAATGGGCTGTTGGCATTCTGCCGTGACCAGGGGGTCGGTATTATTGCCTACGGGGCCATGGGTGGTGGCATATTGACGGGGAAATACGTGAAGCCGCCAACGCTTAAAAAAAGCGATGCGCGAAAAATGTTCTATACGTTTTACGAGGGCGAGAATTTTGAGAAAACCAAAG
>PEAF01000037.1 GCA_002753465.1 Candidatus Omnitrophota bacterium | reverse complement strand
GCGAAGGCTTCAGTATACGGTAAGGCCGGAAGTTCTGCCGTTGTCTGATGGCGGGTATAGCCTTGCCTGGCAAGGGAGATTGGGCGGGTTTTCTGAAGCGAGCAAGGCGCGGTTGCTGGCGGAGAAGAAAGATGAATATTCACGTCAGCGGGCCATGACAACGCTGCAGCAGAATACGCTGCAGCTGTATTTTGATGCAGGGTACGGGCGTATATTTATTGACGGAAAAGAAATAACTCAGGGCGCGGTTGAATATAAACACGTGTTTGGCACGGAGTCAGCCTTGACGGCAAAGGGTGTCGGGGCTGTTTTTCAGATAGGTGGCAGGGAATATCTCTCCAGCGATGCCCAGTGGGCTGTGGAGAAAAGAACGGACACGGCCCTTTCTCTGGTTGGGCATTGGGGCGATCTGCCGGACGTGCGCGCGGTTTGGCATTTCGATGTTTCAAATGGAAAGGACATAAAGTTTGATGTAGGGCTGCAGGCGTCGACGAAAGAAAAGCTTTCTAATGTGGATTATATGGGCATGACCTCCTGGCTTAGGCCTGCCTATACATCGTGGCAGACCGGCAAGGAACAGGGGGTGTTCCAGGATGCGGGTAATGGGGGGGTGATCCTTGATGATGCCACGACGCAGTCCTTGAGCGTGTCGGGTCGCCATCAATGTCCGTTCACTATTTTGCTGGATGAGCCGGCAAACTCTTTGGCACAGATCCATTATTCTAAAAAGGGTCGAATGCTGAAATATTGGGTCAAGCCCGATGTGAAGGCTTTATCTGAAGGCGGATATGGTATTTCGCTGAAAGGGCGGGTGGATGTATTGAGCGGGGAGGAAGGGTCTTTTGTTGTAGCTGAGAAATGCGTGCAGGACACATTTCAGCGAATGCTGCTGAGGAAAAAGAATTCCTTGCGTAAGAAAAAACTGGAAGTGTTCTTTGATGCAGGACAGGGGCGGGTATTCTTGGAGGGCAAAGAATTAACAATGGGGTTTGGTATGTACACATCAGTTTTGGCGAGCGGGGTTAGGCGTGATTCTCAGAATGCCTTGTGGGACGTGCGCCGGACCGATGAAACAACTCTTGTGGCGACAGGGCAGTGGGAGGGCCTGCCCTTGCGTCAGATCTGGACGTTGGTTTTAAAGGATGCGCATACGCTTGATTGGACGGTTGATCTGGAGCCAACAAGGGAATTGGAGATGGAGAGTGTTTCAGCAGGACTTATTTTGAATGGAGATTTTAGCGTCATTGGCTATAAACCTCTGGGTGCGGAAATAATGAAATCGATGTATGTGCAGCACAGGGTCTCTTTTCAGGATTATAATGATACGTCATGGACGGCGGCGGCAGGGTCGGTGGACTATTTGTCGGTCAAAAATGTGCAGTTGAAATATAAGAGAAAGACTAATGCCAAGCTTCGCGCCGGACGGATCGCGGGGTATTTTAAGGGGCGGATCGAGATTAAATAGAGTGAATAATCCTGAAAGTGTAAAGGGCGAAGCCGTGACTCTTCGTGGGCGATATGACAATTGAGACAAGGACTATTTGTAAACGCTGTGTTTTGCCCGAGAGCCGTCCGGATGTGTGGCTGGACGCTGAGGGCGTGTGCAATATTTGCCGTACCTATGATCAGCAAAAGGATGGCCGCAGCCGGACAAAACTGCTGGAGAGTGATTTTGTCAAAATACTGAGTCAGCATAAGAGTAAGGGCAAATACGATTGCCTGGTCATGTGCAGCGGCGGTAAAGACAGTACGGCCGCACTGTATTACATGAAGAAGCGCTATAAGCTTAATCCGCTGGCCTTTACCTTCGATCATGGTTTTGAAACCGAAGGCGCCCTGGAGAATATTCGTAATGCCGTCGAGATCCTGGGCATTGATTTTTTATTCTTCAAATCAGATTTTATGAAAGAGATGTTCCTGGAGATTGTTAAAACGGACGAAAAGGTGGCCCTGTGTCATCCGTGTTCTATATGGTATATGGGGCTTACCTTTGAAATGGCCGCACGCTATGACATACCCCTGATTGTTGCCGGATGGACCCGGGGGCAGGTCTCTCAACAACCGCTTGCCTCACGCTGCGCCGACAAGGTCCACGGGTCTGAATTTATATCGATGTCCGGGGCTACGCAGGCGTTCCTCGACAAATATACCCGGCAGAATCCCAAATATAAAGATTTCCCCAAAAGCATGGAAGAGGTGGTGCGCCTTGCCGGGAAGCGGCATAAGGCGACGGTCGTTTCGCCGCATTGGTTCTTGCCGACAGACTCCGGGGAGTATGTCGAGCTGTTACAAAAAGAACTTAAGTGGAAGTTTCCGCCGCAAAGCTATCCGGGCGCATCGACCAACTGCAGCTTGAACTTTCTTTCTGTTCACAATGCCATGAGACATTTTGGGTATACGCACTATCACGTTGAGATGAGCAAGATGATCCGTGAGTCGTTGTTGTCCCGCCAGGAAGCGCTTAAACTGCTGGAGATCAATTTCGGGGATGAAGTCCTGAGGGATGTTATGCAAAAGTTATCACGGGCTGGGGGTAAATAGCCATGTTCAAGCGCATTCAACGTATCGTGCATGTTGTATCGGGGGTTGTGCAGAAAGTGCTGACCACGGTCTTACTTGTTGTTTTATATATCGTCGGCTTCGGCATTACGGCCGTATTCTTAAGGATCTTAAAAAGGGATCTTATGACAAATAAGCGCGTGAACCATTCTGACCACTGGCTTGACGCGGAGGGGTATGGGGATGACCATGACGAAAGTTTGCGGCAGGCTTGAAGGGGTTTTGCGCGCCGGATATCTTCGCCTTGCTTAGTCGGGTACAGCATATTGATAAGATGATCGTATCTAATAAACGAATTAAACATGCTTGGGGAAACTGCCCGTGAATAAACTTCAGTACATACTCAAAGAGATGTCGTATCTGGTCAATAAACACAAGCTGGCCTTTCTATTGCCCATCTTTATCGTGCTGATACTCCTTGTTTTTATTGCGTATTACGTCGGCCCTGCGGCCGTGACGACCTTTATTTATGCCGGGATCTGAGGCGGCCGATATGAATGTACTGGGAATATCCTGTCATTTTCACGATGCTGCGGCATGTCTGATCCGTAACGGCAAGATCATTGTTGCGGTTCAGGAAGAACGTTTCACCCGTCAGAAGAATACATCTTCATTCCCTATAAATGCTGTCAATTACTGTGTTCAGGGCGGCGGGATCACCTTTGATGATATCGATTGTGTGGCTTTTTATGAAAAGCCGTTCTTAAAATTTTCGCGTTTTGTGATCGATCATTTGAGGGCCTGGCCGTTCTCATGTGAGAATTTCCTTCAGACGACACCGCATTGGCTGCAAGACCGGCTTATTCTGCCACTCACACTCGAGAAAGAGATAGGCTTTAAGGGGCGGGTTTTCTTTGTGAAGCATCATTTAGCGCACGCCGCGAGTGCCTTCCTTGTTTCACCTTTCGAGGAGGCGGCTATTTTGACGGGCGATGCGGTCGGGGAATGGGCGACTATGACCTATGGGCAAGGGCGTGGGCAGAACATCAGGATCAGGAAAGAGATTCATTATCCGAATTCGCTGGGACTCGTTTATACAGCGCTGACAACGTACCTGGGATATGCTGCGCATGAGGGGGAGGGCACTGTGATGGCCCTGGCGAGTTGCGGCAAGCCGCGGTATTTGGATCAATTGCGCGCGATCGTCAAGGTTAATGCTGACGGAAGTCATGTTATTGATGAAAGATACTTTGGGTTTAATAAGGGCGCGAAGATGTACAGCCGGAGTTTGGTGAAAATGTTCGGCAGCGAAAGAATGCCCGGGGATAAGGTTGAAGAGCGGCATTGTGATATCGCGGCAAGTTTACAGAAATTTACTGAAGAGACGCTTTTGACGATAACGCGCCATGTGCGGCGTGAAACAAAACTGGACAAGATATGTCTTGGCGGCGGGTTATTTCTGAACTGCGTGGCCAACAGCAAGATCCTGGAGGACGGAGCTTTTAAAGAGATTTTTATTCAGCCTGCGGCGGGCGATAGCGGCGGTGCTTTAGGAGCGGCGGCGTATGCGCAGCATTGTATCCTGAAAAATCCCAGGGAGCACGCGATGCGGGATGCTTATTTAGGCCCGGACTATTCTGATGCCCTGATACAGCGGCTTCTGTTAAATCATAACATGGCTTTTGATGCATATACTGATGACGCTCTGTCTGTGTCCGTGGCGCAAATGATAGCGGATAATAAGGTCGTCGGGTGGTTTCAGGGTAAAATGGAGTTTGGCCCAAGGGCTTTGGGCAACAGGTCCATTTTGGGGAATCCGTGTCATCCACATATGAAAGAACTGCTCAATGACAAGGTCAAGCGCCGGGAGCCCTTCCGTCCGTATGCGCCAATGGTTTTGGAGGAGAGCGCGCACGAGTTCTTTGAATTATCCGTGGCATCGCCGTTCATGCTGCTGGCACCCAAGGTCAGGGAAGATAAAAAGAGCGTTATTCCCGGCGTAGTTCACGTGGATGGAACGGCGCGGGTACAGACGGTCGGCAAGGCTGCAAATCCGAAACTTTGGCAGCTTATCAAGGATTTCGAGGGTATTACAGGCGTGCCGATCGTTATTAATACATCATTCAATCTCAGGGGGGAACCGATCGTCTGCTCGCCGGAGGATGCGATCGCTTCTTTTCGAAGGAGCGCCATGGATCATCTGGTGCTTGGGAATTTTATAATAGGCAGGCAGGGATAATAAAAGTCAGGGTTTCGTTCAGGCGTTGTTGTATTTTAGGTTGGCGCAGGCTTTTGGCAAAAGATGTTCACGGGGAGAGTCTATGAAAGTTGCTGTGGTTACAGGGGCCGCCGGTTTGGTGGGGTCCGAGGCAGTGCGGTTTTTCAGTGCGCAGGGGTTTAAGGTCATCGGTATCGACAATGATATGCGCCGGTATTTTTTTGGCGATGAGGCGACGACGGCCGGCAATCTGTCGAGCCTTGAGCATGCGGGGATGGATTTCGTGAACCATACGGTTGATATCCGGGATGCCTCAGCGGTGCTAAGGATATTTGACACCTACGGAAAAGACATTGCCCTGGTCATTCATTGCGCCGGGCAGCCGAGCCATGACTGGGCCGTGCGGGAACCGTTGACAGACTTTGGCGTGAATGCGACAGGTACGCTGCATCTTCTGGAAGCGGCCAGGCTGCATTGTCCGGAAGCGGTTTTTATTTTCATGTCAACGAACAAGGTTTACGGGGACCGCGTGAACAGCCTTCTTTTCAGGGAGCTTGAAACGCGCTGGGAACTTGACGGTGCGCACGTGTATTTTAAAGGCGTTGATGAGAATATGTCGCTGGACCAGTGCCGGCACTCCTTGTTCGGCGCGTCTAAAGTGGCGGCCGACATCATGGTGCAGGAATACGGGCGCTATTTCGGGATGAAGACCGCTATTTTCCGGGCAGGGTGCATTACGGGGCAGCGCCATTGCGGCGTGCCGCAGCATGGCTATCTGGCGTATCTGATGAAGTGCGCGGTGACGGGTCGGGAATATGAGATCTTCGGGTATAAAGGTAAACAGGTCAGAGATAACATCCACAGCTATGATCTGGTCAATGCTTTCTATCATTTCTACCTGGCTCCACGATCTGCCGCTGTTTATAACATAGGCGGCGGACGGTTCAGTCACTGCTCGATGCTGGAATCCATTGCTTTGTGTGAGAAAATTGCCGGCAAGCCCATGAAGGTCCGTTATAACGCCGTAAACCGCAGCGGTGATCATATCTGGTGGGTAAGCGATACGGGTAGGTTCTCGGCAGATTATCCCGGGTGGTCACTGACCAGGCGCGTTGAGGATATCCTCGTGGAAATGCACGAGAGCAATAAGGTGTTTTGGTCCGGCCAGACTTAAGCGGTGCGCCTTTTATAATCGTATGTCGGCTGCGCCAGTATTGGCGCGGATGCATGTCAAGTACCTTTGTTTGAAAATGGTGTGCTTTATTTCCAATGCCCGGTGCATTGATCAGGGGGTCCATGAAACTGGTTTTTGTTACACATACGATGTATCCGGATTTTATCGGCGGGCGCGAACATCATGTGCATCATCTGGCCAGGGCTTTTGCCAAAGAGCATGAGGTGGTCGTCATCGGCGGCGCGAAGGTCAGTTCAGCGGTTGAAGAGGTGGTTGACGGATACCGGCGCATCAGGTTGCCGACGATTTCTGTTACGCTCAGCCGCAATCCCCTGCAGGTTTACCGCGTTATCCCTCGGTTGCGGGCCTGTCTGCAGAAAGAGCGGCCGGACCTTGTGCATGCCTTTGAATACGGGTCAGACAGCACCTACGTGGCTTATGCGTACGCCCGCAAGCGTGGCTGCCCGTTTTTTTTGACGATCTACGGCTATGTTTTAAAGCATCCCCTGCTGGGTATGTGTAAATGGATATATGATCTTTGTATTGGCCGTCGCATCCTTGAACAAGCGGCCGGCGTATTTTGTGTGTCCAAGACTCAGTACGATGAGGTTCGGGCTATTACTTCCAAACCCTTTTTTAAGGGGACGCTCATGATCCAGGAGAACGGGATCATGTGCAGTGACTTTGTCGGGCAGGACCCTTCCGTGCAGCCTCTGGGGGAGGGGGATGCGCCGCTCAGTATTTTATCGGCCTCAAGAATAATTCCCCGCAAGAATATAAAAACCCTCATTTTGGCCGTGCATGAGGTCGTACGGCAGCGCGGGTTCTTGAATGTCAGGCTTTCTATTGCGGGACCTGACTGCGGAGAGAAGAAATCTTTACAGGAGTTGATCGATGCACTTGATCTTCACGATCATGTTGCTCTTACGGGCGAGTTGTCGTACGGGGAGATCCGGTCGCTGATGTGCCGCCACGAGGTCTTTGTCCTTTTGTCTCTTTATGAAGGGATGCCCTTGTCAGTGTTAGAGGCCATGGCTTGCGGGCGGGCGGTCATTTTTTCGGATTGTGCGGTCGGACGGAAGATGATCAGGGATAATGTTGATGGGGTTCTGGTCGACCCCGCTGATATCAAGGCGATCGCGGATGTCATTATACAATTGGGAAGCGACAGGCGTAAATGTACGGCGCTCGGTCAGCAGGCCCAAATGAAGGTTTTACAATTTGATTCGCACGCGGAAAGAAAGACCATCGAAGGGCATTACAGAAAGGCCTTTAACGCCAATGGCAATTAATGTTTAGATCTGCTGTTATATTTCAGATGATGCGGTTTTTAGTCGGCGTTCTTTTATGCGCGGTTAGTGCGACCGGGGTCTGTGCTGCCGATGGTCCTGCCGCGTCATCGGCGAAGCCCGATAAGTTCAATGTTGTTCTGGTCATTCTGGATGCCTTACGCCCTGATCATCTGGGGTGTTATGGATACGCTAAGAATACCTCACCGAATATTGATGCCCTGGGCAAGGAAGGCGCTATTTTCAAAGATGCGTTCACGCCGTTCCCCTTGACGCTGCCAGGTGTTGTTTCTATGTTTACTTCTTTGTATCCGCAGTCACATCAGATCAAGCATATTTATAAGGACAGGCTGTCTGATAAGGTGTATACCCTTGCACAGATAGTGCGTATATATGGATATTCCACGGCCTGGTTTGGCGCCACGTCAGACCCGCATACAGGAGCGGCTCCGGGTCTGTTGCGGGGGTTTGAAAAGAAAAGATTGTTAATGCCCATGTGGTCTGCGGATCCGGTGTTGTCGTGGATTAAACAGCATGATCAGAAGCCGTTTTTTGTGACAGTACATTCCTACCAGACGCATGAGGTGATCTTTCCGTATGCTGGATTTAAGAACCAGTTTTCTTTGCAAGCCCCTTCATTGTTCCGGGATGAGATCGGGCGAATTGATGAAACGGGATGGCGGATAATGCAGGAAAATCTGAAGAGCCATCCCGGGCTTCTCTATGATGCGCTGGGCAAGGCCTGGGTCGAAAAATACCGTTCATTATTGACGCCGCCATATTCCAAGAAGGCGGTGAGGGATCTTTATCGTGTTGCGGGTGATAATAAAAGGTGGAACAGCATATTTGCCATGCTGGAGGGCGATCCAGGCCTGACATTATTCAGATCGTACGGCACTCAGAAAACAGGCTATCTCCTGTCACTGCTCGATGCGTCTATATGGGAAGTGGACCGGGATCTTATCGGCCGGCTTGTTGCAACACTGAAAGAGCGCGGCGTATACGATAAGACGATCATTATTATTACGGCTGACCATGGTAATGAATACAAAGATCATGGGCAAATAGGGCACGGGCCGGCGCTCTATGATGAATCTTTACGTGTTCCGTTGATCGTCCGCGTGCCGGGGGCGAAGCCGGGCATTCAGGTCGATTCACTGGTTGAGGCCGTTGACATTCTTCCTTCTGTTTGTGACATTTTGGGGATGCCGGTTCCATACCAGGCTCAAGGTATCAGCTGGCGACGGGATCTGGAGGGTTCACCGGCACAGGCCGCTCACTCTTTTGTTATCAGCGAGTCAATCGGTACGGATCTGGTGGCGATCCGTTCTAAGCGTTGGAAGTTGATCATGGAGGCGAAAAGCGGAAAGCCGAAAGAGTTATTTGATCTGGAAAAGGACCCGCATGAGTTAAATAATGTTATTGCCGACCGGTTTGAAATGAGCAAGGAACTTCAGGATGAATACATATTAAAAGTAAAAGAGCTTCCGCTGTATCAGGATGGTTCAAGTGAATTTGTTGCCGGGGTGAGTGATGCGCTGCGCGAGAAAATCAAAAAAACAGGGTATTGGTAAGGAGGGGTATGCGTAAGGTGTTTTTGAAAATGTTATGCTTGGCGGTCTTGATTGCTGGGCCGATGGCTTTTTCATGGGCGCAGGAGGATCAGCGGATCGATTTTTCAGGGTATAACATTGTTTTTGTGTCATTTGACGCGCTGCAAGCGGCGCATACGCATTGTTTGGGCTATTCAAAAGAAACTACGCCTCAGATCGACGCGTTCGCGTCGAAGGGTTTTCTGTTCACGCAAGCCATTGCGCAGTCGAGCTGGACGGTCCCCTCTTCCATGAGTTGGTTTACGTCCATGTATCCGTCGGAACATAGGGTCGTTAATAAGTATTCGCAATATGACGGCGAAAAGAAGGTTTTCTCAAACCTCACCGAACTTTCTCCGGGGGTAGTGACATTGGCGGAGATCTTAAGGGAAAACGGATATGTCACCGGCGGCTTCACCGGCGATGCGGGCGTCAGTGCCAAGTTCGGGTTCGGGAAGGGGTTTGATGTTTATGTTGATGACAAGAAGTTCGCCGGACTTGACCACAGTGTTCCCCCTGCCATCGAGTGGCTGAGGGCAAATAAGGACAGGAAGTTCATGGTATTTCTCCATGGATATGATTCTCACGGCCAGCATGATCCAGCCGAAGGGTACACCCTGAGATTTCTTGGCGCTCCCTACAAGGGGACATTAAAAGGTGGAAAAGAAGAACAGGGTTTATTGCGGGAACGCGGGTTAAATGAGGGCCGGATACAGTTGACGAAGGAAGACGTCAGGTTTTGGCGCGCCTTGTACGATGAGAAGATCTACGATGCCAATCAGCGGTTCAAGGCCTTTGTCGATGAGCTTAATAATCTGGGGCTTATGGATAAGACGGTCATTGTCCTGACGGCGGATCACGGCACTGAGTTTTATGAGCACCAGAGGTTTGATCACGGTTTTTCGCTTTATGATGAATTGATCCATGTGCCGCTGGTCATCTATTTGCCGGGCGTTAAGGCGGGTAAGACAATTACCGATCAGGTCAGGGGAATAGACCTGATGCCGACGATCCTGGACCTTTTGAAGATCACGCTCACCGATAAGGAAGCGGCGCAGATGAGGGGCCGGAGCTTGGTCCCGCTTTTAAAAGGTGCGCACGTGCAGCTCGACGCTTATACAGAGACCGACTATCGTCTTTATACGCATAAAAGGGCGCTCAGGACGTCAGATGGATGGAAGTTTATTTATGCGCTGGAGAGCGATCAAAAGGAACTTTATAATCTGAATAAGGATCCTCAGGAAAAGCATAATCTGGTGAACGTCGAACAAAGAAAAGCTTATGAGTTGGAGCAGCAACTGTTCACATGGCTAAAATCCATGCCGCTGAAGAGCGGAAATTATTCCAAAGAGTCCATGATCAAGGAATATTGACGATGAGGCAATTTTTGACCTACCGGTATACAGGCAGATGACGGAATTAAAAGACAAGGTCCTGCGCGGCGTTATGATCACGCTCTTTAAAGAGGGGTGGAGTAAGTGCTGGGGTGTTTTGGGTATTATGCTCCTGGCGCGGATCCTTTTCCCTGCAGACTTCGGATATATTGCCATCGTGTATGTCGTTACTGATTTTCTGTCGATCTTTCTGAATAAGGGCATTTTAGTCGCGCTGATCCGGCACGAACAGGTGGATGACGGCATACTAGCCGGGGCGTTATCCGTCTGCGCGGGTCTCGGCGGGTTATTGACGATCATGCTTTTTGTGTCGGCACCGTGGTTGGCCGATTTTTTTCACGCACCGGTTCTGGCTGATTTCTTTCGCGTTGTTTCACCGGCCATTTTCTTCAGGGCGATGTCCGTGGTGCCAGGAGCTATTGTTCAAAAAAGGCTTCATTTCTTGCGCGGCGCTTTTCCGCGGGCGGTCGCGGAGTGTGTTTTTTGGATATTTTCGGTTTTTCTGGCATGGCGCGGGCATGGCGTTATGAGTTTGGCGTGGGCGATGGTTGCCGCCGGCTTTGCCGGTATGGTGCTGAATTGGAGCGTGGCAGTTTTAGACTGGAAGCTGTGTTTTCTTAGAGGCAAGTTCCAGGATCTTTGGCGCTCCGGGGGCATGGTTGTTTTGATCGAAGTGGCCGAATATTTGATCCTGAATATTAGGCTGATGGTTGTTTTGCCGCAATGCTGCCCGGTCGCGCTGGGATTTTATTTTCTGGCGTTCAGGTTTTCCAACTATTTTTATCAGAAAATAGCATTGGCATTAAGCGGCGTATTCTTCCCGGTGTTCAGTTTTCTTAAAGATGAGCAGCTTGTGCGTGCGTATTTCTTAAAGGCGGTTTTCTATATTGCGATCGTTGTCGTCCCGTTTTATTCCATCGCCTTCTTATTTAACCATGAGCTTGTGTTGTTCGTTTATGGTGAGAAGTGGTTGCCTATGGCACTGCCTTTAGGGGTTTTGAGCCTGGCTGGCATTGTAAAGGGGATATGCATCGGCGGCATTAACAGGGATATTTTATATGCCAAGGGGAGCTTGAATACATTCCTCAGGTTAAAGATTATGATCGGGCTTTTTAATGCGGCCGCTGTATTTCTGGGGCTATCGCACGGGATCATTGGCGTTGCTGTTGCGGTTACCGGAGCAGGATTGATCAGCGCCGCCTGTGTCGTGACACGGGTGATCCCCCTGGTGCGGGTGCATTGGCGTGAGTATGTCTTTAATTTCAGGATCCCTTTTGCAGCAAGCTTTTTTATGGGGGCGATTATTTTATTACTAAAGCAATGTTTGCCCGCGGGCAACGTTTCTTCGTTAGCTATCATCATTCTGGGGGCCGGCGTGTACGTCGGCCTGCTGCAGGCCATGGGCGTTCATTTGTTGCGAGAGATGAGGGAGATTATATTTATATCCGGAAAATATAAGATGGATGGCCCAAGGTGAAGGCATCCTTCTTTGTTTTACGAAGTTCCGGTGAGAGGGCTGTCATGGGGATTGTTGAATGGGGTATTGCCAAAAATCCGGGCAGCAGTTTTTTATAAACATTTAAATACTTGCAGTCGGGCTGCTAAAATGAAAGATGTGCTGTTTCGCAAAAGGAATAGAGGGGGTGTTTGTTGTCAGGGGCAGGGTTTGTGCCTGTGGAGTGTTTTCTTAAATGGTATATGTTTTGCGGCGTTGTGGCCATTAAGCTTTAAACTACAGAGGTTTGATTAAACAGGGAGGACGCGATGGTTCCGTTTTTGTGGCTTGCCAGTTTATGGCGCTTTGGGGGGAGGGGTTCCAAGGGAAAGTGTTTTATGTTGCTGGCCATTTTTTTAGGCTGTTGCCCTATGGCGCATGCCACCATTGTCCTGCTGAAATCCGGGAAATCGGTTGATGTCCAGATCACCGAAAGAGGCGAGGACTATATTAAGGCGGATTTTTTTGGTGTACCAATGCAGTATTATTTTGATGAGATTGAAACCATAGACGGGGAAAAGGTTGGCGCTTCGTCGGTGCAGGAGCAGCCTGCCAGTGAGGGTGTGCCGCCACCCGCCGTGGAGGGCGGTCAGCCTGTTGAAGCTCAGGGCGGTCCGGCAGATCATGCAGATGAATATGCCAGGCAACTTTTGAAATTCATGCCCTTCGTGCTGGTGCAGAAGGGCGTGACAGATGATGAGGTCGCAGCAGCTGCGGAAGAATTTTTGGGGTTTGCCAGGAATTACCCTGCCAGCAAGTTTGTAAAAGATGTCCGTTGTTTGGTCGAAGTTGCTGCTTTTTCAAAAGCTTTGGATAGGGCGGATAGAGAGAAGTCGTGGCAGTTGATAAGTGCTGTCGAAAAGATTGCTTCGGAGTATCCTGGGGCCATGTTCGATGAATTTACGCGCAGTAAACTTTCCGGCCTTGGTAAAGCCGCTGCGGTTATTCATGCTCCTATAGAATGCCTGGCTATTTATATGCGCAGCTATTGGGGGCAGGTGTTCAAACAGTGGCAAGTTACGATAGATAGCCTTCTTCTTTTTAAAGAAAAGCTCGGTTTTATGGAGGGCCTGCCGCCGTCATTAATGGAGGATGTTTATGAAAGGTTGATCACGGCGTATCAATCAATGAAAGATATCAGTTCGGCCACGGCGCTTCTCAATGAGGCGCAGTCCCGGGGGCTTTCGGCAGATTTCATTAATGCTATGCGAGGCGTTATACAGCAATGAGGGCTATCTCAGCGCGGCTGGCCGATCGCTGTAGCGGTATCTGTGCCGGCTGCGCACGATCAAATTAATGAAGCTTTTTCAGGTCTTTAGCGGTCTTATTCAGCGGGGGTGTTTTGAAGAGCAGGATTTTTACCCTAACGTTCTTATGCCTTATTTTGGCCGGGGCTTTTTTATTAAGGGTCTATAAAATCGCGGACAAACCGGTTTGGTATGACGAAGCAAGCAGCATTGCGCACGCCCAAAAGCCGTTGGGATCGTATTTGACCTCATTTCGGTTGGCATATAAGCCGGTTTATTTCTTTATGCTTAACCGGTGGTCATGCCTTTTTGGTGAGGGTGCTTTCTATTTAAGGTTCTTTTCCTTGATCTGGGGCGTGCTGACCATACTTCTGATCTATAAACTATCCAGCCTTATTTTTGACGAAGAAACGGGGCTTATAAGCGCCTTCATTTTGAGTATTTCTGTTTTTCATATTTTCCACTGCCAGCAGATCAGGCAGTTTTCGCTGGTCGTCTTCTTGGCAACAGCATCATTTTATTATTTTTCAAGATATTCTGGCGCTGGGCGGATCGGGGATTTGCTGGTCTTGTTGCTGACGAATATTTTATTGATCAACACATATCCCACAGGTGTTTATGTAGTTTTGGTTGAAATGATCTTTGCCGGTTTATATTTCCGTGAAGCGTTGATGCGCCATTGGGTTTATGCACAAGTGCTGCTGTCAGTCTTTATTGTCCGACTGGCATTGAGCCTGGACCAGGAGCATATAAAAGAATTTATTTGGTGGATCCCACGACCGAGCTTTGCGGCCATTGTTGAAACATTTCATACATTGTCCTGGGGAGGGGCAAGGTACGGACTGGATGATTTTAAGGTCATTTTCCCGGCGCCGTGGCTGTTGTGGGGGATTTCTTTGTCGTATCTTTTTTTTCTTTGGCGTGGTCTGCGTTGGCGTGGACAGGATAAAAAAATGATGCTGGTTGTTTTGTGGCTGGCATTGCCTGTCGCGGCTATTTTTATGCAGTCGCTTTTTTACATAGGGTCTTTTTACTCGATAAAACATTTGATCATTGTTTTGCCTGCTTTTTGCATGCTTGTAGCCAGGGGCATTGCCGGTTTGAAGATGCGCTGGCGCGTTATTTCTCTGGCGATCCTTTTTTGTGCGAATCTGGTGCCTTTATCAACAATGTATAACATTTATTTTGCTCCTGACTGGAAAAGCTGCGGGCATTTTATGCGAGATGCCGCGAAAGAGGGGGACGCGCTGATTGTCTCTCCTTTGCATGAGGTTGTTCCGTTTATGTACTATTTCTCACACAAGACAAGGGCGTTGGCGGATATGGATATGTATGGCCACATCACGGCGGGGGGAGGCTATAACAGTATTTTCAAGACTGAGAATGATATATCGATTATTGGTATCAAGCAGTCGGGGGTAGGGGACAATACATTGAGTGCCGAGAACGACTTCAGATTGAAATTTTTCAAGTATGGTCTGGGGAAGCCTCGGTCGGTCTGGACCGTGTTGATGCGCGGAACGCATCCTGACACCAGGCAGGTCATTTTTGGATTATTGAAAAGAAGTCTTTCGCCGTCAAAGTGTGTCTATTTTCATGATATCGAGGTCTGTCATTTTGAACCCGCCTCTCGGTTGACGCCGGAAGCTCGGGATATTGATCAAAGATAAGTGATGTGCCGCAAGGTCAATGCCGGGAGATGATGGATTTGGATAAGATCATGAACAGGCTAAGATTACTGGGGAATTACCTTGCAGGTGACATCTCCCTTTCTGGTATGCCAGCGGCTTTGTGCCTTGAGGTCACCAATAGATGCAACATGAGTTGCACCGTTTGTCCACGGGCTGAGCTTGATGCTGACCCGCAGGAGATGACGATGGCTTTGTTTAAACGTATCGCTGATCAAGCCCGGGGGAGCGTCGGATTTATCGATTTCTCATCCCGCGGCGAGTCACTGCTTTGCGTGAATGTGTTCCAGATGATCGCATACGCCAGGGCCTTGGGGATGCATACGAGTTTGCCGGTCAACGGATTGCTGTTAAGTGAAGAGAATTGCGTTGCCTTGGTTAACGCAGGGCTTGATCTTCTTACGGTCAGCGTCGATGCATTCCTGCCTGAAACGTACAGCCGGATCAGGAGGGGCGGGGATTTTCATGCTGTTGTCGAAAACATCAAACGTATGGCCCGGATCAAGCGCCGGATGAATAGTCCCATGACGGTCGTTGTGCAGATGGTCCGGTTGCAAGAGAATGAGCTTGAGACAGAAAGGTTTAAGGCCGGCTGGAAACAGTTAAGGGGTGTGATGGTCAGGATAAAGCCTTTTTCAAGCCGGGGCGGTTGCGTCAAAAATGGCATCGTTTCGTTGAAAAGAAAACCTGCCGCGAGGTGTTCAAGGCTCTGGAAGACGATGCGCGTATATGCTGATGGGACCGCCGTCCCTTGCTGCAATGATTTTTTATGCCGTCAGCCGTTGGGTGACCTTAGCAGGCAGTCTATTAAAGAGGTCTGGAACGGGAAGTCTTATGTCACTCTGCGTCGACAGCATGCCGCGAATCAATTTGATCAAACGCCGATATGCAGGGACTGTGAGTTTCTCAAGACGGATTTACGCAAACAGCTGGCGAGCTTTGTCCTGGATGATCTGACATTGCGAAGATTGCTGGCGAGCTTTGATGGTTTGTACTGAGCCCTTGGCGGCACGGGTATTTTAAATGGCAATGGATAGCCTTGAAATGAAGAATGTGTTGAGCGTTGATTGGGAGGCGTGGTATCAAACGGCGTCCATGTCAGGTCGGCCCTGCCCGGTGGATCCTTTGTTGTACGGGCTGGAATCAGCAACAGACAAGATGCTTGAGGCCTTGGGTAAGACGCGTGCGACCTTCTTCGTTGTCGCTGCCAATGCTGTTGAGTATCCCGCTTTGGTGCGGCGCATCGCGCACGCAGGGCATGAGATAGCCCTGCATGGCGCAGTTCATCAGAATATAGGATGCTTTTCTCCTGAACAATTTGAGCGGGCGATCATCAGGGCTAAGCATGCCGTTGAGGACATTGCGGGGGCCTCTGTCATCGGGTTCCGCGCCCCCAACTGGTCTATTGGCACGGGAACGTTATGGGCGATGGATATTTTGGTTAAAGCGGGCTTCAAGTATGATGCGAGCATGACCGCGGCTGTTTTCAGTCGGGTCCGGGGAGGGATTCCGGCCGGCATCCTCGAGATCCCCCGTTCTGGGTTTGGGCCGCTGCATCTTCCTTACGGCGGAGGTGCGTTCTTGAGGGTTTATCCATATGCCCTGACACGGCGCCTGATCTTGAATGCCAATGCGGCGGGCCGTAGCGCTGTAATTTATGTTCATCCATGGGAAATAGATCATCGATGGACTGAAGTGCGCCGGCTTGACTGGCGGCCGCGGTGCATCATGGGCTTTGGTTGCGACGGGCTTCGTTCTAAATTAGTAGGATTGTTCCGGGAGTTTCAGTTGGGGTCATTCCAGGACATTTTTTTCAGCAGATCTTCGGTTTAATAAGGCGGGCTCGGCAATGCATTCTGATCCGATAAGATTCGATCAATTGAGCGTGGTTGTCCCCGTTTACAATGAAGGCCCTTCGGTGCGGTCTATCGTTTTACGCGCATTGGCCTTAGGGGACGGGATCGAGGTGGTCGTTGTGAATGACGCTTCATCGGACAATACGGCTGCTGAGCTGCAGGGCCTTCCGATCCGGCTCATTAATCATGCGCGGAATCTGGGTTACGGGGCATCACTTAAAAGCGGCATTTTGGCGGCCAGCCGGGATACCGTCATCACGATCGATGCGGATGGTGAGCATGCCCCTGAAGATGCGCTCAGGCTGCTGGCTGTTTTTAAAGAAGGTGCGATGGTCTCGGGTTGCCGCAAGGCCGGGATTGACCGGGGGTTTGTTAAGTGTGTCGGTAAAATGATCCTCTGGGGGGTGGCTTCGTTTGCGTCATCTGTCAGGATCCCCGATATCAATTCCGGCTTACGGGTTTTTTCAAGAAAAATGGTAGTCCCCTTCTTCAGGTTTTTTCCCGACACGTTCTCATTTCAGACGACAAGTACTTTGTCCGTGCTTCTTTCTCGAGGACAGATCATTTACGTCCCCATTAATTTTTTCCCCAGGGTCGGGACAAGTAAGGTCATGTTAAAAGACGGGTTTATCAGTCTTTGGTATATCCTGGGGCTGTTCGCCAGAATGCGGTTGTTACGATTTTGTGTGTTCATGGCGATCATTGTTATCGGCATTTCAGCCATGGCTGCTATTTTAATGGCGTCTTCCTTATGGGTGAAGCTGTCATGGGCTGTGGGCATGATGGCTTTGGGGCTTGTGCTTGAGGTAGCTTCGCGCGACCGATTGGCCGGGGCACAAGTAACAGTAAAGGATTGACATGGATACAGTGGTTTTGATCAATCCGCCGGGCCGGCATGTCTATTTGCGGGATTATTATTGCAGTAAGATCTCCAAAGGCAGTTATTGCTATCAGCCGTCAGATTTTGTCGTCTTAAGTGGCATAATAAAAAAAAAATTTGTTATCAT
>PEAF01000036.1 GCA_002753465.1 Candidatus Omnitrophota bacterium | reverse complement strand
CCCGCTGACGTGAATATTCATCTTTCTTCTCAGCCAGCAACCGCGCCTTGCTCGCTTCAGAAAACCCGCCCAATCTCCCTTGCCAGGCAAGGCTATACCCGCCATCAGACAACGGCAGAACTTCCGGCCTTACCGTATACTGAAGCCTTCGCTCACTAAGATGGCCAAAGATCTGCGCCAGAGGCTCGTCCTTCCCGTCGTACACAAAACCAAATGAGGACAAACCTGGCTCTCTAACGCTCAAAAACCGCGTTCCTAGATCACTTACAACATCCTTGCCGATATCTTTCGGGTAGAACCGTCCACGCTCTTTTTCTGTATCCCAAAAATCATAGCGGGGGTCCAGGTCGACACTGACACGCACAAACCCGATACAAGAAAGTATTTGCCGATCCAGAGCCTTCAAGCTCACATCTACTTTTATAGTATTGTCTTCTGATACAGCAAAATGCCATTTCGCCGTCACTCCGGGCAGATCCTGCCAGCGTCCAACCAGGAATAGATCCTTGTCCGTCTTTCTCTCCAGCGACCACGCGGCATCACAGGAGCGGTATTCCTTCGCCCCATTCTTAAAGGCCATCTCCAGGCCATTGGACATCACGGTGTGCCCTGTCCCAAAAACAGCCCTGTACCGATCAGGCCCATGCGTCAACTCCCGGCCGTCAACAAATAGCCGCGCCTTCCCGTCATCAAAATACAGCCGGAGATTATTCTGATTTAAGGACATATCCACCAGCTTTTGCCGCCGATATGCCCGTTTTTGATCTTGTACTAATATTATTTCACTGGCAGAAGAACCGCCTAACCTTCCCTGCAAAGAAAGCCCATACCCGCCTTCTGACAACGGTATAACTTCAGGCTTGGCCGTGTACTGCAGCTTTCGCTCCTCAACGTGGCCAAAAACCTGCGCCAACGGCTCATCTTTCCCGTCATAAACCAGCATAAATGAGGGGAACCCGGGCTTACTTACACTCATAAATCGTGTTCCTAGATCACTGACCACATCCCTTCCGGCATCTTGCCAATAAAATTGGGAACTCACTTTCTCCGTCTGCAGGGACGTATACTGAGGATCACTGGCGGCACTCACACGCAGGAATTCCACGCGCGACAACGCTGTCCGGTCTATCGCCTTTAGCCTCATATCAAATTTTATGGACTTTTCATCCGAGATATCAAAATGCCATACAGCGCTCACTCCCGGTAAATCCTGCCAGCGACCGACCACAAAAAGCTCTGTGTCCGTCTTTCTCTCCAAGGCCCAGTGCGCGCCGGCCGATGAATATTCACGCCCGTCAACACTAAAAGCCATCCTAAGGCCGTTTCTGGCGGTCAATTTTTTGCCTTCATAGAAAATATGGGCACGGTCGTGAAAAAAGACCACGGCCTGCTTTTTGTTCGCGGCAAAAACATCCACCCCGTTCCGGGGATTTTCATTTAAATACACATATGCAAAAAACCCGCGTGCCAGCGCTACCCTGCCAATGGGGCGTAAATATGCCGGCCTATGGTCCAGGAAGCCTGTCAGCAACTTAAAAGCGCCGCGTGCCATAACAGGATTCAGGCCGGAAATGACAACATTGTCCTTGGAAATGTCGAGCTCCGGTGAACTCTTCAGTGTCGCTGTAAATTCCTCCTCATTGATCGATAAAGCTTGGGGCGACAGCCACGGGTCGTTCTTTGAGATCACGATAAACGCATCGAAATCCGGCCAAAGGAAAAGAAATTTTGAACGATCTTTGCGCACCATCAAATGGACCGCCCTTGTATCGAACACATCCTTTCCCCAGAGAAAATAATCAAGGGCGAACGGATACCCCGCAATACTCCTGGGCGCCTCATCAGCAGCGATCACGCCGACAAAACGCGTGTCTTCACCGAGTCTCCGGTCATACGGGGCCTTAGCCGCACGCAAGATCTCGGCCACCTGAGCAAAATGCCAATCCTCCTGCCATGGCGGACCCCGCCTGGCGCCATCCTGAGGACGCGCCGCATAATAAAAAGGATGCACGCCACTGGGTGACACCAGGGCTGAGAGGGGCGCCTGATTGTCTGCCGAGTAAAATGAAACATAAAAAAATTGTCCGGCCCCCACGGCCACGACAGCCGCCCACAGAAAAGCCCTCAGGGCCCGTGCCCTTACATGCCTCACCCCTCCCGCTGTAATGAGCGCCAGTGCCGGAAGGGCGGGTAACAGGAACCGAATGTCTTGTTGATATGATAATGACAGAACCCCGTAAGGGATCAGTGCCCACAAAAACAGGCCCCAGCACTTGTCGCGCTCACGCCAGCAAAGAAAAGCCCCTGCCATCAATAACAAAAAGAACGGCAGCGTGACGCCTTCATTGATCAGCAGGAGGGTTTGCTGAAAGAGCTTGCTGAACTGAAACGTACTCTCAGACCTGTGCATGTTGCCAAGCTGCGCATTAAGCTGCGTGCTAACGTGCCCCATATCCCAATAAAATACTTCCACCCTTTTAACCAAGAGCGGGGCATTGGGGATATACCACGCCAGCGCCATGCTCGCGCCAGCAACAAAAGCCACAATAACATTCCGACGCCATAGCCTGTCCTGCACAGGATCAGCCTTCGCGCGCGTCGCCTGCTCGAGTACCACCATCAGGAATGGGCCGGCCATAAAAAGAAGGAACGTCCACTTGACCAGCATACCCAGGCCGCAAACAATCCCCAGCCACAAAGTAGTCTTACCACGGCTGAGCCCGTCAGACGCGATCAACAGGGCAACCGCCAAAGCCACCGCCGCCATCAACGCGAAATCAGGATTGAAAACACGGGAGGAAATAAAAACGGCGGGATAAAAAGACAGGCATACAAGCGACAGCGCCGCCGTCTTTTTATCAAAAACCCTCTGCCCGATGAAATAAACAGACCCCAGCAGGACCGTGAAATAAACCATGTTCAACATCACAGCCAGGACATAAGAAAACCCGAACGGCAAATACGCAAATGCCGCCACAATATGATAAAGCGGCGGCCAGTGCCCGCTGGCATCAAAACAGGCGCTCCCAAAAACCGGCAAGCCTGTGAGAAGGGCCCGGTAATAGGCAAAGCTTATGCTGAGGTGATTGAACTCATCGGGACCATAGGGATAAAGATTCAGCTTCAGCCAGCATAAATTAACCAGGCCGTAAAAGACGATCAGAGAAAGGCTAAGGCACACAAAAAGCTTATGCGCTGAAAACTTATTAACAATAAAATTCCGCAATCTCATCCGTCCTTCCCGCCCGTTAACTGCGCCTCAACCATTTGAATCCTATTTCTACTGCAGATAACCCAACGCCTTTAATCGCTCTTTGGTATCCGCATCAGCAGGCCGGTACTCCATCTCGAGCCCGTCTCGCCGGGCTTGAAAGGCATGATACGCTGACATAAGATCTTTCATCTGCCCGGGGCTATTACCCGCAATATCCGTATGTTCAAATGGATCTGCTTTCAAATCATACAGAAACCCGTCTTTCCCATTCGTTTTAAACATAAACGCGCCGTCTCTTATTAATACCCAGGAGGTCTTCGCTTGTGAGAAAGCGCGCTTTTCCTTGACCCGCTCAACATCAAAAACATTCACCCCCCTGAAAGACAGCGGTACGGCCATGTTCAATTGCGCTAAAAGCGATGGCGCAATGTCGATCGATTCAACGACTTGATTTACCCTCTGCGGGTGGTGCCCCCCTGGCAAACGAACGATAAGCGGCACCTGAACAACGCTGTTCAGAGGCCAGCCATGCCCGACAACCCCGTTCTCTGCCAGCGCTTCCCCGTGATCTGCCATAATGACCAGAACAGTCTTTTCGAGAAGTCCTTTTTCTCTAAGATAACCCTCAAGCCTGCCGACCTCATCATCAATATAATTAATTTCTCCGTCATACCGCGCCCTAAGCTCCGTCACATCTTCCGCGGACAATACGGTCCCGTTAAAAAACTCCTGGTGCTTCCCTTTAAAATCTATCTTGCCGTTATAGCCGGACCTGAACTTTTCCTTATACCCTTCAGGCGGATCATAATCCGCGTGCGGCGCCATATAATGTATATACATAAAGAATTTCTTCTGGCTGTTTCTTTCGATCCAATTTAAAGCATACGATGTTTTATCCCTGTCCGGGCCAACCGCGGTATACCCTTCAAAGCCCTGTTCAAACCCGGTACCCTTATGCACCATGCCGTTATCGTAGATCCCCTGTGTTGTGTAGCCATGCGCTAAAAGCACCTCAGCCAGGGTCAGTGCCGATGAAGGCAGGGCATAGTTAATTGGCTTCGAGTCGAATCTTTTCAGATATCGGGATGTGAACATGGCCGCCACAGCCGCTTTTGTCGACGCGCCCTGCGATATCGCGTTCTCAAAAACAAGGCCCTCCTGGCTGATCCTGTCCATGTTAGGGCTTGTGTTTTTCTTATAGCCATAACATCCCAGATGATCAAAACGCATCGCATCGACTAAAATAATAATGACATTCCAGCCGTTGCCATCCCTTGGTTTCGCAAGGCTTCCCGAACACCCATAAACAAAGGCCAGCAACACACATAAACCGATCTTTATTCTTCCGCCGCTTTTCATTGTAAGAGCTTCTCCATAAAATACTTTTAACTTCCCGGCCACTTCAGGTAAATTTACACTATATATCAATAAATCTAAAATATTAAAAAAGGTCAACGCCTGTTTATTTCATGATAAAATCCCACCATGTCAAAAAAAGTCATTTTATTTAATCCCATCACCCTTCTTATCACAGAGCGTGACGAAAAATCCTGGATACAGCGCAGGGGCAACGCGCCTTTGGGCCTGCTGTCTTTGGCTGGCCCGCTCATCGCCAACAACTACGACGTAACGATCATCGACCAGAGCTCTGAAGCCAACTGGCAGGAAAGATTAATAGCCGGCCTCAAGGAAAACCCGATTTGTGTGGGCCTCTGCGTCACAACAGGGATACAGATTGCCCATGCCCTGGCCGTATCAAAACTGATCAAAAACAGCAGCGCCTCTCCTGTCGTCTGGGGAGGGAATCATCCCACCGCGCTGCCTGAACAAACGGTCTGCCATCCCTGCGTTGACATTGTCGTCATAGGAGAAGGAGAAACAACGCTCGTCGAACTTGTTCAAGCATTGGAACAAAAAAGCTCCCTGGCTGATATTAAAGGCCTCTGCTACAAGAATGGCGGAAAGATCATGCGGACCCTGCCCCGCGAACTCTCTGACATTACCCAACAACCGCCGCTGCCCTATCATCTTTTGAAAAATGGCCACGGCTTCCAACTCAAATTCATCACCAGCCGGGGCTGCCCCTTTGAGTGCCGCTTCTGCTACAACGCCCGCGTCAACGGACGGCGGTGGCGCGCCATGACAGCGCCCGACGTATTAAAAATGGTCGACGCGCTGTTCAACGAATACGGCCATAAGACAAAAATGATCCGTTTTGTTGACGACAACTTCTTTGCTGACATAGAGCGCGCTAAAACCATTGTCCAGGGCATAACAAAATACAACATACCCTGGCATGCCAGCGTACGCATCGATACATTCTTAAAAGCAGATGATGACTTCATGAACACCCTTGATAAAAGCCACCTTCGTTACCTGCACATGGGCCTGGAATCAGGCTCTCCGAGAATGCTGGCTTTTATCAATAAGCGCCTGAACCCCGCTGAGGTGATCGCTGTCAACAAGCGCTTCAGCCACTATTCTTTCCGCGTCACCTATCACTTTATTCTCGGCATTCCGACCGAAACCATCGAGGATATCAAAGAAACAATGTCTTTGATCCATACGCTTTTAAAAGACAACCCCCATGCGAGAAAAAACTTGAACGTTTTTACTCCCTATCCGAACAATGACCTTTTTGACATCGCTGTAAGCCATGGCTTCAAACCGCCCCAAACACTGGAAGAGTGGTCCACCTTCAACTTCAAGAACACGGTTCATCGCCCGTGGCTCACGCCGGAACGGAAAACCCTGATCGAAATGATCATTTTCTGCTCAATATTTCTTGAAAAGAACCGCTTTCCCAAAGCATCCCTGATCTATTTTCTCGCCCTGATCTACCGGCCGATCGCCCTGCTCAGGCTCAAGCATCTCTACGCCGGCGTTCCCATCGAAATTGCCATCGCCCGCTGTCTAGGGTTTACCGGCTAAAGATCCATCCACCCCTCAAGCCAAAGCACAAAAATGTAAAGCTGCCAGATCTTGGCTCGCTGCCGCGGGGCCGCTGTGCCAAGAAAAAGCCGGTCAATGTATTCTCCGTTAAAATACCCGTAACGCTGATTGAAACCGTCAATGGTCTTACGCACGCCGGAGAAATCCTTGAACAGGCTGAAATATGATGCCGTTACGCCCATCCCCCACCCCTGCTTCTTCCTGTAAATGCATTCCCTCGGGACCAGGCGCTCAGCGGCTTTCTTAAGAAGATATTTAACAGGCCCTTTCTTCTGATTGAAGCCTGTACAGCGACCAAGAACATACTCCACAAAAACATGGTCCAGGTAAGGGAACCGAACATTCAAGCCATGCGCCCCGCTCATCCTGTCAAACCACCTCAAAAATGTTTCCGGCATTTTCACGCGAAGGTCCACATGCGTTAAAAATGCACTGTAATCATCCCGGTACGCCGACCTTTCAAAATCCTGCACTAAAGGCCGGATGACCTCATACGGCTGAACATCACCGTCGCGCGCCCCGTGCGTTCCGGCAAGGAGCGCGCCGATATCCCCGGGATAGAACAAATTAAAACTGCCCCAGAAAAGGCTCTGCTGCGCCCGGCTGCGGCGCAACGTCTCATAGGCCATGCCCGCAGGGTCCTTCTTATGAAAAAACTCCATCACAGGCCGCTGCAGAAAAGATGGGCAGCGCGAAAAAGCATCAAGGCCCGGCTTGAGGGACAGTAACTTTTTCCATAACGGATACCCGAACAGCTCATCCCCTCCCTCGCCGACAAAAACATAATCAGCACCCGCCTGCCTGGCGGCCCCGCTTAAATGATAGTAAGAAATGCACCCGGGCCTGAGTGTCGGCTCTTCCTGAAGGGCCAGCAGCCGGCGTAAAGACCCCTCCGTCAGATCAGCCATACTGATCGTGCTTTCGTGATGCTGCGTAGCCAAAAGCCCCGCGACCTTCCTGGCGAACGGGAACTCATGAGACCTTTCATCGCCGGAAAATCCCGTCGTGAACGTCGACAAAGATCCATTATGTTTTGCCGCCAGGGCCGTGATCAGCGAGGAATCGGTCCCCCCGGAAAGAAAGCTCCCGGCAGCCCGGCCCGTGCCGCTCTGCGCGTGCACGGCACCGTCCAGCGCCCCTATTAAGCCGTCGACACAGTCACACTCACGGCGGCAATCCTCCCGTGGAGCGTCTTTCAGTAAATTCCAGTACTCCGTCTCAGACGTCCGCCCGTCCGCGTCAAACTGCAGGATCGTTGCCGGCGCCATTTTCCTGACGCCCTTGAAAAATGTATACGGCGCGGGCAACGCCATAAATGAAAAATATAAAGGAAGGATGTTCCGGCAAAGCTCTTTTTTGACCCCGGGGCAGGAAAATATCTGTCCGAGGGAGGACGCAAAGACAACAAACCCATCCTGCAAAGAATAATACAGGGGCTTTATCCCGAGCCTGTCGCGCGCCAGTAACAGAATCCTTTTCTTTGAATCCCATAAAACAAACGCAAAATCCCCCCGCAGTCGCTTGACACAGTCAGCGCCATATTCTTCATAGAGATGAACAATCACGTCAACCGATGCCGGCGAAAGGATGCGGTGACCCTGCCCTAGAAGCTCCCGGGTCAGTGCGGCGCCATTATCGATGTGCGCATCCGCCGCCAGCACAACCGACCTGTCTTCATTGTAAACTAACGGGCCGTTGCTGCTGCTGAGAACGGGGAGGGGGTCGAAATAGGGGGCGAAGCGATGAACTCCGTAAATGCGTGACATCCGTTTTGCCTCAGCGTACGGTTATTTTTGTGAACTGCTCCATGGCGTGAATTTCTGCTCAACCGCGATCAGCAGGAAAACAAAGGTCATGTTGATGGCCGCGACCATGATCGCCATAACGGCAAGTTTGTCGATCTGCAGCGTTTGAAGTGATAACCACATCACAGCGCCGAGGCCTGTATCCGTGTTCAAATACTCCAGAATGATCGTATATGTCAGGGTAAAACCGAAGCCGATGCGCAGTCCGGTGAAAAGCGCCGGGAGGGTACCGGGAAAAATGACACGGCGGTACAGGTTCCAGCCCGACGCGCCGTAATGAACAGCAACATCCATGTAATTCCTGTCCAAACTCCGGAACCCCTCCACCGTATTGATCACAAGAGGATAAAAAGCACCGATGCTAAGGAATACAACGTTCCCGAACCACCCGGCGCCGAAAAGGATAACAATAAAAGGTAATAGGATAAACCGCGGGACGGGAAAACTCAGATAAACCAACGGCTCCACTAAGAATGCGGCCCGCTTTGAGATGATACAGGTAAAAGCCACGCCCAGGGCGATGAATGTCCCGGAAACAAACCCGAACAAGATCCTTGCCAGGGACACTCCCAAGTTCTTCTGCAATTCACCCGATGCGATCATTGAAACAAGCGTCTGCCCCACCCTGAACACGGAAGGCCACAGGCAATGATTGAAAACATGAACCCGGTAAAGGCCCTCCCAGGCCAAAAGAACAACCCCCAGCAAAAGCAGCCCGCGCAATACACGCTTTCCCGCATAGCCTAACTTCATGGCACCTTCTCCACCTCTTGCCTGATAATACCCTGGATCTCGCCCCTGAGCTTCTCCAACAGAAAGCAATATTCCTGCTTATCCGACATCTCAGAGAAGGGCCGCATGTCTATCTTTTTAACAACGGCCACGGGCGATCTTCCGAAAACAAGGATCGTCTTAGCCATTCTCAAGGCCATGTCGACATCATGCGTCACACAGATCACGGTCTTTCGATACTCATCCCTGACCCGGCAAATATCCTCACACATGATGCGCTTGCTGTTAATATCCAGCGATTTATCTGGCTCGTCCATCAGGATCACCGGAGCATCCGTCAACAAGCCGCGGATGAGGCTCGCTTTTTGCTTCATGCCGGACGAAAGCTGGTGCGGATAACATAAAGCAAACTTCATAAGCTCCATATCCTCCATCAACTTCCTGGCCAGTTCATATCGCTCCAGAACGGGAACGCCCTTCATCTCCAGACCGAAACTTACGTTGTCGCGCACATTCAACCACGGGAAAAGACCGTCTTCAGGAAAAATGAGCGTTGCCCGGACGCCGGCATACGCCGGGCCCTCAAAAACAACTCGCCCGGCCGATGGCGCAACAATGCCGGCGATGATCTTAAGCAGCGTGCTCTTGCCGCAACCGTTGGGGCCAAGAATGCAAACAAAATCCTGCGCCTGCGTCTCAAACGAAAAGTCTTCCAGAACGCGCACGACACCTCCGGGCACGGTGAAATTCTTGGATATTTTATCGCAGATGATCTTCATAGGCCCACAACCCTGCTATTCTTTAGCCGCTTTATTCAAGAAAGACGCATCAAACATATCGGCGGTGTCGATCGCTGACGATAAAAAAAGCTTCTTGATCAGCCAGGCCTGAAAATCCTGCACTACCGCCGGCCTGGGCTGGAACACATCCGGCGATATCGCAGGCCAAACCATGTGCGATAAAACCTTTTCATCTAGCGTCAATGCCTTGGTCAGGAGTTCAACGTTACGGGGCGTCTTGCCAAGGGCATACTGCCGGCACCCTTTTAAATAAGCCTGCATAAAACGCACGCCGAGATCCTTTTTCTTTTGAACAAAATTGGCCCCGTAGAAAACAAATGACGCCGGCGTCGCCGGAAAATCATCCGAAAGCGATATGAATTCAAACCCGGAGCCCTTCTTCCTGGCCATGCTTATAAACGGCTCTATCAGGAACCCGGCATTCAACGACCCGGATGCCATCCCTTCGACGATGAACGGAAAAGACATGGTCTGGAAACCTGCATTCTCAGCGGCAAGGCCATGCCTTTCAAAGAGCGTTTCAATGAAATATTGCGGCATGCTCCCCCGGATGGGCAGAGCTATCTTCTGTGCCGCCAGATATTTCAACAGACCCGCCCGGTCCTCAGGAAGGCCCGGGACCTTTTGAATCAGGATCCCGGAGAAATCATTACCCTTCACATATTGCGTTGTCCCGGCAACGATCCTGACCGGTTGCTTTTCCTTGACCGCGTTATAGATCCCCGCCGTTAAAGGCCCGTCGATCGCATCAACCGAGCCCTGTAATAAAAACAGCAGGGCATCGGCCGTGCTCTGGCTCTTGATGAATTCGATATCAATGCCCCGCTCTTTGAAAAACCCCTCTTCGTTGGCAATGATCATGGGGGCTGAGGACATCGACGGATTCATATAAACACGGACCCGCTCCTGATCCGCGCCGTAGCCCCTTGCGGCTCCCGCCAAAATAAAGAACATGACCCCTAAAAGAACACGTTTCATCCCGCCTCCTTTATAATATGCAATGGATACTGTTTCCCGTCTTTCGTCAGAACGGGATCTTTCCGGCGCACCTGCACGGTCCCGGCTTCAAGCCAAACCTGCGCCATCACCTTCTGGCTGTCATTGCCCTTTTTAAGCTCATAGATCAGCGCCTTGACCAACGCCACCTCATCGACCGGACCAACCCTCGGACTCACATGCACCATGAGCCGCGTGAGCCCCTCAGCGCCCTCTTCTTCGACCAGCTGATAGTCAAGGCAGCTTCCGCCAAAAGCAGCCGGCAACAGCTCCTCAACGATGCGTAAAAGGTCAGCCCCGTAAAAAGTCATCCCCTCTCCGGTAAGCTTTTCAAAACTGCGGATGTGATGGATATGCTGATGATATCCCAACCCGTCGTAAGGACACCCGCATTTTCTTTCTTCCAGGACCCCGTAGTCACCGCTCTCCACATTGAGGAATATTTTCGGCGCGGACGGTAAAAGTGTCGTGGCCAGCAAAGCGTCAACAACGCAGCCCTGCGCCTCTCTTTTATAGCTCGTCAGAACAACAAAATCATTAAAAACATGGATGTCATCTATCTGTGCTGGCCTGGAACAAAGAGAACCCGCCAGCCCGACCTCGGCAAACGCATAATAAAGAACAACCCGCGCCCCCACGGCTTCAACGGCCTTCTTTTTAGCCGCCGTCAGCGGCTCACCACAACCATGGAACTCGACGCCTGTAAGATCGACCCCCAGCCGCTTTGCCACCAGGCATACCCGCACCGCCATGCTCACATTCGCGGAAACACCGCATTTTTGATGCGTCACCAGAAGCTTGGCCAGCCCGCGCACAACATCCGCAATATCCTTGGAATTTAAAAACTCCGGCATGGGCAACTTCTTGCCAAAGAGCGTGGCCAGCAGAAAAACAGCGCGCACGCCCATCCAACTGCGCAAAGACAGGCCTAAATCCTTTTCTCTGACCAGCGAGACCCATCTTGCCGGATAGATCCCGTATTTAACCAGCTGCAGCATATACATCATCCCCACGCCATAGGGGTTCACCGGGCGAAGGATAACATGCGCCGCATCCGCCAAGCCCTCGACATCCAGGATCAGCGCACGGGTAGCGCCTATCTCGGCCAGAAAATCAAAATTCATTTCCACCCGCGTGCACACACTCCGGGTACCGCCGCTCCTTCTTTGATAGGACGAGGCCATATACGGATTATCGAAATCCCTGTCAGAAACCGCAAACGTGGTCCCCTGACGGACAACAGGCTTCCTGCCCTTGAATTCCTCGATCGTAAAATACACGCCCGCATCTTTCAGGGCCATCAACGCTCCTTCAAGCCCTTTCTCCGCCACCATCCTTTCAACGCCCTCATACGTGATTCCGGCAAGCCGGAATAAAGGCAGATACGGACTTTGCGCATATCCAAAAATGCCCTTTTTCACAACCATCAGGAAGCTCTCCTCGCGCGAACCCTTTCGCTGCTCCAGCACCCTTTTAGCTGTTGCGATGAAAGCCTTCTCGGACAAAAACCGCCTCAACCCAAGAACGAACCTGATCACCGTCGAGACCTCTTTAATTTTATAGCTGAAAAAATTGCCGCTCATTCTTTCACCATTTTAAAAGCCAGGAACCATCCTGTCAGCCGCTGAGTTCTTTTACACTTTCCCGCGCCGGCAAAGAACATGATCAGACGCCGCAAGAAACGACGGGCCCTCTGGCCCTGGCATCGCGTCAGAAAAATTGCGGCCTTATTAAAAGGCGTCGGAAGATGAACAATGGCCCCCGTGTCCTGAATATGGAAACGGCTCTGCCGGGCCAGCGCTTTAACCTGCTGGATTGAATAACACCGGTCCTGATAATGCCGGTTTGTCCTGAAAAGCTTTTCTAGAACATAACCGGAAAAATAAAGCGGGTTGTGCCCGTTATCCAGCGTGAGGATCAAAACACCTCCCGGCTTCAAGATCCGCCGCAATTCACTTAACGCATACGGAACGCTCCGGAAGGGCAGATTATCCAGGGTCGAATTGGAAATGATCAGGTCGAATGCCGCATCCTTGAACGCCATGCGTCGCACATCCGTCGTCATAGCACAGTGAAAATCTTTATGCAAAGCCCGCGCCCGTTCCCTAGCCCGACGAACAACCTCCGGCGAAACATCCATACCGATAACCGCGGCGCCTCTATTCAAAAGCCAGAACAGAAAATGATCTTCACCGAAAGCCTCTTCATAGAGGTCAGTTTTCAAAACAACCTTACCTTGAAGTGACCCGCCCCACCGCCGGATAAGCCGCACATGCTCCCAGCGCTTATACGCCGCCACATTTGCCTCCAGATGATGCCCGGCGGCCATACGCGCCAGACTATCCCAGTATTTCATATCTGAAGAAAATAGGGAGCTATTCATGCAATGATTTGGTACTCTTGGCCATCGGCCATGCGTAACTGTTCTTATTTAATATGAAATCCATCCATCCCAGCATTCTAACCCACGCCTCGAGCGCGACCGCCGCAAAAAGCCAGAGCGGTTTTTTCGCGTATACCCCTATATCTTTAAGAAGATATCGCAGCACGACAAACCCGTTAATGGTCGCCGCACGATACCCCTGCCGCTTCTTTAAATCAAGATGCCCGGCATACACCCTCCGGCGCTGCCTGAAAAAATCCTTCAGGGTCTCAACGCCCTTGTTATAAACAACAGCATCGGGGACGTAGCGCAGGACATACCCCTTGCCTTGAATAACGGCCGCAACCTCCTCTTCATCCACGAGCGTCGGAGCGATGCGCCCTACCACCATCCTGAACGCAACAAGTTCACCGAACTTTGGCGTGTCCAATGATAAGGCATGATGCAACTGCCATTGCAGATGCGCCATATAGCCAAAGAACGTAAGTGCGCTGTTCTTGGGAATAGGCCGGCCACCTGTCATCCCAACCCGTCCGTCAAGGAAGGGTTGACACAAACATTCGATTGAATCAGGCCCAAGGATCAAATCGGCGCTGACCATGACCAGAACGTCGGCTGCGGCCATTTCAAGGAACTGATTGATCGCGACAAATTTTCCCTGACGTTCCGGTGAAATAACAAGCTTAACATTCGTTCCCTTGATCATTTCGAGAACATGGGCCTGGGCTTCTTCATGCCCGTCCCAAATAATAATGACCTCATCAATGCAAACCTTCCCCAGGCGCTGCGCCCACAGCGATGCCAGAAAAACTTGAACGTTCTCCCCTTCCTGATAAGCGCAGACACCAACGCTTATATGAATCATGGCTTTACTTGCTGGCATATTTTTAAGCACTCGGCTTGGACGCCTTTCATCATACGCGTATAAAACACCGACGATCCCAAGGGAAACCGGCCGGCCCCATCGGCCCTGTTTTCAAACGACACACCTCTATGCAGATCAAAAACAAAATACTCAACGACTCTTGTACATTATTCTTTACAATATAGTTTACAATATACTTTATAATATACATTATTACTAAGGTTTTAACCTTAAATGCAAATACACCCTCCCCATGCCAAGAAACACCTGCTTTATAGCGTTTTGGCGCTTATGGCCGTTGTTTTCTTTTATATTACGGCCATACACATGGGCGGGCATTCCAACGTCCTGTTGATCACCATCGACGCTCTGCGCGCCGACCATCTCGGCTGTTACGGCTACAAAAGAAATACATCGCCCACCATTGACCTGCTGGCTAAAAAAGGCCTGCTCTTTCAAAATGCCATTGCCCAATCCACACACACGCCCCCGTGTATGGGCACGATCGCCACATCCGCCTACGCGCCGACCCATCAGCTTTATGCCTGGGGAAAAACACTTAAGCCGAGCTTGCCCACCCTCGCCGAAACATTGAGAAATAACGGCTATGCTACATTTTTCATTGGCGGCAATGGAAACTTCAAGGGCTCCCTGCACAATTTTACGCATGGATTTGATATTTTTGATGATGTCGGCGAGTCAGCCGCCAGAATCACCGCCAAAGCCTGTGCATTAATACGAACATCGAACCAAAAACCGTTTTTCCTGTGGATGCACTACATGGATGTTCATAACTATGACCCGGAACCAGGATCAGCGGCGATGTACACGCAGGACCAATACTATAATAACGAGCGTACTCTGCCGATCGTACCCTGTGTGATGATGGCTTACGGGATCAATGGCATCCCTGAATGCCTGGCCGTTAGAAAAGGCATGCGTCAAAACCCCGATTATTACATCGCACAATATGATGCCGCCATCCACGATGTGGATGAGCAGATAAAAATACTGCTGCAGCACACTCCCAAAAACACGCTTGTTATCATCACGGCTGATCACGGAGAACTTCTAGGTGAGCGCGGATATTTCTTTCATCACGGACGGTTCCTTTATCGGCCGCTCCTTAACATCCCCCTGATCATCAAATACCCCCAAAACCGGGTCGCTCAACACACAATATCATCTCCTGTCAGCGCCAATCTGGATATCGCCCCCACCATAGTCAAATTTCTTGGGATAACGGCCCCAAGTACATTTGAAGGCCTTGACCTTCGGTCCGTGGCATCATCACAGGGAAGTCTTGCCCAGGAATTTATTTTCAGCCAGGCACATCAATACAAGGAGTGTGTCCAAAACAATGAGTGGAAACTGATCGTCCTCAAAGACAGCAATAAACTCCTGCTTTCAAATGTCAGGAATAATCCGAACGAAACACCAGATATCTCACACCCTGAACCGGCGGCCCTGAATCTTTTAAAAACCAAGTTATTCATGTTTCAAAAGGCGCATCCTTACACACGTTCCCCGGAAACAATCCTCACGGATGAAACGGCACAGAAACTGAAATCCCTGGGCTACCTGCAATAACGCTCATCAACGCACCGGTATTTTCAAGAAATTCTCAGCTACAATTTTGTTATAAACCTCCTCCGCCATCACGGCGTAGCCATGGTCATTGCAATGCCCGTCAGGGACAAAAAGATCCTGCCAGGTCTCACCGGCAGACATCCTTTCCCGAAACACCAGAAAATGGCTGATATAAGGCACGCCCAATTCAGCCGCCACTTTTCTTATGACCTTATTCACAGGGGTTATCTTAACCGGATAATTTTGCAGGATAATGCTGATGCCGCGTCCCCTGGCAATCTTTATGATCTGCTTCAGATCCGATTCGATCCATCGCCTGATATCTTCAAGCGTCAGATACACACGAGACCCCGCACACCATCCATTTTTCTTATCTAAATCTCGCAGAAACGTATCTATCTCCTGATTAAGCACAGCCTCATCCTGCCCCTTTTGGACAGTCCTTAAACATCGCATCGCCTCATACCCGCCGGCCGCTTCGCTTAAGTCGGGCGCAACACGGACCGCCCTGACAAACCAGTTCAAGGCCTCTCTGTACTGCTTCTTAAGCTCATACACGCGCCCTACTAAAACATAATTTAAGGGACATCCGGCATTATTTTTTACAGCCTCCAGAAAAACCTTCAGCGCCGCGTCTTCTTTTTGTAAATCAATGACCCTCGGGCCCCCGAAATCCATTGCCGAGACACTGTCCATGAATTTTTCTGCTGCCACATATCGTTCTTCGTGCAAATGCCCGAGCCTTTCTTGCCGCGCTCTGACTTCTTTATCCCTGCCTTTATCCAACACCAGCAATACAAGCCGGCATACACGGCTTTCAGCGAAAAGATCCATCAGCGAACAGTTGACCCTGCCCCATAGTGTGGAATCCCTATTCATTCTTCTCAAATAGTCCGTATACTTCCTATAATTCAATAGATTCGGTTGCCCCGTTTGAAGCAGTATCAAATCCGGCTTAAACTGCTCAATATCAGACGGTAAACGACTTAATAATTCAGCTGTATTCTGAATAAAAATGCCCCCATTGATCACCACGACATCCCTGTCTTTCATACGCTCACGGAACATGCGCTGCAATTGCGCCGGGTAACTCATCCCGTCCGAAGCCCCCGCACCGGCCGTATATGAATTCCCAAGGCAAAGGATGACATAGGGCCCGCCCTCCTTTTTATTTACAAGAACCTGCGCAGAGGCGGCATTATTCTTATATTGAATAAAGCTCCACACCCTCAGTCCGGCCTCCAATGCGGCCAGCACGGCAAACATACCGATCAAGAACGCCAAAATACGTTTCATTCCCTCTCCCTGATTTTTATGCTGTACGCGTGAGCGCATGCAACGCCTATTTACCGGATGCCGGCCTTGACAGGAAGCCCTCAGCCATGATCTTATGATAAACAGCCTCCGCCATCACGCCGTAACCATGGTCGCTGCAATGCCCGTCAGGAACAAAAAGATCCCGCCAGGCCTCGCCCGCCGACAGCCTTTCGCGGAACAATAAAAAATGATTGATATACGGCACTTCCAGCTCAACCGCAACTTTTGTTAAAGTCCTGTTCACCTGGCTTATCTTAATCGGATAATCCTGCAAAATAATGCCGATGCCCTGCGCCCTGATAATTTTTATGATCTGCTTCACATCAGATTCGATCCATCGCTGAATATCTTCAGGTGTCAAATACAAACATTGCTCTGCGCACCAAAAACTTCTCTTGCGGGAGTCACGCAAAAACTCATCTATTTCCTGATCAACACGCACATCCTGCTGTTCTTTTTTAACACTTCTTAATAATCGGATCGCCTCATACGCGCTGGTCACTTTTGTAAGATCCGGCGCGAGACGGGCCCCCTTGATAAACCAATCTAGGGCCTCTTTATATTGTTTCTTGAATTGATATACTTTCCCCACCAAAATATAATTTGCAGAATGCGTGGGGTAATCTTGAACAAGCGCAAGAAAAACCTTCAGCGCCTCTTCAGCTTTTTGGGAGTCGGCGATCCTTGGATCCCCAAAACTTATTGCCTCGATGCTATCCAGGAATTCTTTGGCGGCCGCATAACGCGCTTCATGCCGGGAGCCGACGTTTCTTTGCCGCACCTTTGGCTTCTTCTCATTCCCTTTATCCAATACCAACAAGGCAAGCCGGCAAACACGGCTCTCAGCGAGAAGGTCCCTCAAGCGGTAGTTAATTTTGTCCCACCATGTAAGGTTGACCTTTATTCTTCTTAAGTAATCTG